>JAZDIB010000031.1:0-7550 GCA_043805355.1 Patescibacteria group bacterium
GGTCTTCTCGCTCCGCACATTCTGGGAAGTCGCCTTGCAGGCGACGGGCACGCTCGTGGTCGGCGGCGTCGCGTTCGTCGTCGTGGCCATCCTGGTCAAGTCCGAGGAATTCACCGCGTTCAAGTCCACGGCCGTCCGGAAGTTCTGGAAGCGCGGGGAGGTCATCCCCGGCGCGAACGAGGTGCAGATGCAATAAGATCACATGAACTCATTTGAAGATTCTTCGTCTGACTCAGAATGACATCATCTATGAACCGAATCACATCCGCCGTGATGCTTGCCGCCGCCGTTCTCCTCATCGGTGCCGGGTGCTTCCGTCTTTCTCCGCGCGTCGTGCAGACGAATCCAGAACCTCCGCAGGTCGCGGAAGAGGAACCAATCAAGATCGCGCCGATGGCGGTCGTGTCGCTCGACAGCGCGAGCGCGGGCACGATCACGCGCGGCGACCAGACGCACGACTTGGTCGATGGGCTCGAGATTTTGCCGGGCGATACGGTGGAATCCGTCAGCGGGACCGTCATGCTCGTCTATCCGGACTTTCCTGCCAGCAGGCAAGGAGCCGGTGCTTCGACGCTTGCGCCGGGCACGACCATCACGCTTCTGCCGGACGGCGAAGGGGAGGGGAGCGTCTTCGCGCACATCGAACTGACGGTCGGGAGCATCTGGACGAGATTCGAGCGCCTGCTCGGGACGGATGAGCGGTTCTCGGTGAACTCGAACAACGTGGTCGCGACCGTGCGCGGCACGGCTTTTGGCATCGCGTCCGTGGACGGCGAGGCGGACATCCAGGTCGCGGACAGCAAGGTCGAGGTTTCGCTGCTCGACGCGCGGAAGGATGCGACGCTCGCGGCCAAGTCCGTCGTGCTCACGGTCGGCCAGGGGTTGCGCATCGGCGCGGACGTGTTGAAGGGGGATGATGTCTTCGCGGTGAAGAAGCTGGTCCGCGCCTTGTCGTCGCGCGAGCAGGCGCGTGCCGAATACCGGTTCGTGGCCACGCCGCTCTCCGCCACGCTCCTCGCAAAGCAGGCGAGCGTGCGCCTCGACCTCCTGCCCGACATCCCGGAACGCCTGCGCGACCGCATCGATCCCGTCATGCTCCAGCGCATCCTGAAGCTGCGCGCCTCCGGTGCCGCGCCGACGTTCATCGCGCCGTTCCGCCAGATCCTGCCGAGCGACCAGGCCCCGACGCTGACGCCGAGCGACACGGCGACAAGGACGACGTCGCAGGCCGATGGCTTGAACCTCCTCGGGGAGACGGTGAAATAGCCCGTCAGCCATTGCCAAATCACCGTTTTTCAGGCAGAATCGGGTCACATGGACCAGCCTCGCATCAGGAATTTCTGCATCATCGCGCATATCGACCATGGCAAGTCCACGCTGTCGGACCGGCTTTTGGAAGTGACGGGGACCATCGAGGCGCGGAAGATGCGTGAGCAGGTCCTGGACACGATGGACCTTGAGCGCGAGCGCGGCATCACCATCAAGTTGCAGCCGGCGAGGATGCGGTATTCGTTGAAGGGCGTCGAATATGAGTTGAACCTCATCGACACGCCGGGGCACGTCGATTTCAACTACGAGGTGTCGCGGTCGCTCGCGGCCGTCGAAGGCGCATTGCTCCTCGTGGACGCGACGCAAGGCGTGCAGGCGCAGACCATCGCCAACCTCCACCTCGCCATCGAGCAGGACCTCACCATCATCCCGGTACTCAATAAAGCGGACTTGCCGAACGCGGAGGTGGAACGGCGCGCCGAAGAGCTCATCAAGCTCCTCGGATGCCGCCGCGAGGACATCATCGTCGCGTCGGGCAAGACTGGGCAGGGCGTGCCGGAAATCCTCGAACGCATCGTCAAGGAAGTCCCGCCGCCCAGGGGCGATTCCGCGAAGCCGTTGCGAGCGCTCATCTTCGATTCAAAGTACGACGAGTATAAAGGCGTGGTCGCGTACGTTCGCGTCGTGGACGGCGGCATCGCGAAAGGCGACCGCCTCCGCTTCCTTGCGACCGCGGCGGACGGCGAAGCGCTGGAGGTCGGGTTCATGAAGCCGATTCCCGTCGCGACGCAGGATATGTACGCCGGCGAGATCGGCTACATCGTGACCGGGCTGAAGGACATCACGGCCGTGCGCGTCGGCGACACCGTCGTCCACGCGGGCATGGCGGAGGCGACGGAATCCCTGCCGGGGTACCGCGAGGTGCGGCCCATGGTCTACGCCGGCATCTTCCCGCGCGAGGGCAACGAGTACGTCCGCCTGCGCGACGCCATCATGAAGCTGCAGCTCTCCGACGCGGCGCTCGCGTCCGAGCCGGAGCATTCGGCGGCGCTCGGGTTCGGGTTCCGCTGCGGCCTGCTCGGCATGCTGCACCTCGAGATCGTGCAGGAGCGGCTGATGCGCGAGCATAACATGGAGGTGGTGGTGACGATGCCGTCGGTGGCGTACGAGATCACGAAGACGGACGGCACCGAGGACGTCATCAAGTCGCCGCTCGCGTTCCCGGATCCGTCGCACCTGCGCGCCGCTCGCGAGCCGTGGGTCTCGACCGACATCGTCTGCCCGACGGACTACATGGGCAACGTGATGCAGCTCTGCCAGGACCGTCGCGGCGAGTTCAAGACCACGGAATACTTCGACCCGACGCGCGCCGTCCTCCACTACGACATGCCGCTCTCGTCCGTCATCGTGGACTTCCACGACGCGCTGAAGAGCGTCACGGCGGGCTACGCGTCGCTCAACTACGAGTTCATCGGCTACCGACCCGCGCCCATCGTCCGCCTCGACATCCTCGTCGCGGACGAGCCGGTGCACGCGTTCGCGATGCTCATCCACGAGGATGAGGCGTATCGCCGCGGCAAAGAGATCGTGGAGGCGCTGAAGGAGACGCTCCCGCGCCAGCAGTTCGTCGTGAAGATCCAGGCGGCCATCGGCGCGAAGGTCATCGCGTCCGAGCGGCTCTCCGCCTTCCGCAAGGACGTGCTGGCGAAGATGTCGGGCGGCGACTATACTCGGAAGTCGAAGCTCCTGCAGAAGCAGAAGAAGGGGAAGGCGAGGATGCTCGCGCACGGAAAAGGCGCGGTCGCCATCCCCCAGGAAGCGTTCCTCAAAGTCCTACGACGCTCATGAAGAAACAGACGAAAGAGAAAATCTGGAAGTCGTTCGTGACCGTCATCACGGTCATGATGCTCCTGGCCATGGCGCTGCCCTTCGTGGGCGCCAGCTGGTGAGACGACGGCCTAGCCCCTGGGGAACCCTCCTGCTAGGATTCCGCCCATGCAGAAACGGTGGAGGGTCTTGGAATCCGTCTCGGCGATGTCGCCGGAGGCCTTCCCGCAACTCCACCCCATCGCCGTCCGCCTGTTCGCGAATCGCGGCATCACGGATCCGCTCGAGGCCGAAGCTTTCCTGCATCCCGATTGGGAGACGGGGACGCACGACCCGTTTTTGTTTTCGCGGATGCGCGAGGCCGTCGGTCGCGTGCTTGAGGCCATCGCCATCGGGGAGCGCATCGCCGTGCATGGTGACTATGACGCGGACGGCGTGACCGGCACCGCGGTCGTGCTTAGCGCCCTGCGCGAGGTGGCGATGCGGTCGGGCAAGGATCCGGACCTTGTCGAGTGGTACATCCCGCACCGGAACGACGAGGGATACGGTCTGCATCACGAGAACGTGCATCAGCTCAAAGGGCACGGCGTCATGCTCCTCCTCACCGTGGACTGCGGCATCGCGAGCGTCGACGAGATCGCGGCGGCGCGGGCGCATGGCATCGATGTCGTCGTGCTGGACCATCACGCGTTCGGGGACATCCTGCCGGACGCCATCCTCGTCCATCCGCGCCTGCCTGGGGAGACGTATCCGTTCGGCGACCTGGCGGCGGTCGGCGTCGCGTGGAAATTCGCGGCCGCACTCGTCGTCGCGGCGCGCGAGCAGGGGATCGCGGTGCCGGATGGATGGGAGAAGTGGATGCTCGACCTCGTATCTATCGCCACGGTCACGGACATGGTGCCGGTCCTCGGCGAGAACCGCGTGCTCCTGAAATACGGCCTGCTCGTCTTGAACAAGACGCGTCGCGAAGGGCTGAAGCGCCTCGTGCTGGCCGCGGGGCGGTCGTTCGGGTCGCTCGACGCCGAGACGGTCGGGTTCGTGCTCGGTCCGCGCATCAACGCGGCAGGGCGTATGGATCACGCGAGCCTCGCCCTGCGGCTCATGTTGGCGGAGGGGGAGGAAGAGGCGGCGGGTCTCGCAGGCGAGCTCGAGGCGTTGAACCGCGCGCGCCAGCAGGCGACGGACCGCATGATGCGCGAGGCCGAGGGGCTGCTGGTCGACATCGAGAAGCATCGGGCCGTGGCCGTGTGGCATCCGGAATGGCCGCCGTCGCTCGTCGGCCTCGTGGCAGGAAAAATCATGGATCGCACCGGCAAGCCCTGCATCGCCATCGGGAGGAACGCGGGCATGTGGATAGGTTCCGGCCGGTCGCCGGGGACGTTCGACATCACGTCATGCGTGCGGAAGGTCGGCGAGGGCATCCTGTCCCGGTTCGGCGGCCATACGCAGGCCTGCGGGTTCTCGCTCGAGAAGGACGAGGACGTGCCGACGTTCGCGGATCGGTTCCGCGCCGAGGCGGACGCGACCCTGACGGACGAGGACGTGATTCCGGTCCTCGACACCGAGGCGCTTCTGACGCTCGAGGACATCGACTGGAAACTCGTCGAGACGCTACAGGCCTTCGAACCGTTCGGCATCGGGAATCTCAAGCCGCATTTTGCGACGCACGATGTGCTTGTCGAGGAATCCGCGCTCGTCGGCCAGGCCGGCAACCACCTCCGATGCGTCCTTCGGTCGCCGGGCGGCGCCGTCCAGAAGTTCATCGGGTTCAAGATGGGCTCACGCCTCCCGGACCTCGCGGTCGGCAAACGGGTGGACGTCGTGTATGATGTCGGCGTCAACGTGTGGAACGGGCGGACGGAGATTCAGTGTTCGCTGGTGGATTGCAGGTCAAGCGAGGAAGGCAGAATGTCATCCTGAGGGGAGTCGGAGCGACCGAAGGAACTTCCGAACATTTCCGCTGCCGAGAGCGTCAGAAGGGACATCATGCCGGATCATCATTTGAAGATTCTTCGTCGGACTCAGAATGACATTATGAAACGACTCATCATCAACACGGACGGCGGGGCGCGGGGGAATCCGGGGCCGGCGGGGATCGGCGTGGTCATCCGGGATGCGGAGACGGGGGAGACGCTCGAGGAACATGCGGACTACCTCGGAGAGACCACGAACAATCAGGCGGAGTATCGGGCCGTCATCAAGGGGCTCACGCGCGCCGTCGCCCTCGGTTCCACGGACGTCGAGATCGTGACGGACAGCGAACTGCTCGTGAAGCAGGCGAACGGGGAATACCGCGTCAAGAACCCGGATCTCGCGCAGAGGTTCCTCGAGATGAAGAACCTGTGCGTACGCATCGGCCGCGTGCGCTTTCGTCACACCCGTCGCGAGATGAACAAGCGTGCGGACGAGCTTTCGAACGTGGCGATGGACAAGAAGAGGTAGACGGGGAGCATTGACCACAACAGGCGGCACTCTGGCCGCCTGTTGTGGTATAATTCCTATAGATGACGAGGCGGATACGAACCTTCGGCATTTCGCCGTTTATGAGACGGCGCCTTTCGGCGTTTCCGCACCGTTTCTGGCACTGGCATGAGCTGACGGTCGCGTTCGTTGCGCTCGTGGGTATCGGTATCGGCATCGGCGCGTCCATCTTTACGGTCCCGCCTGCGGAAAACGCGGTCGCTTCGGGTAGTGACAATGTCATGGGGTGGGCTTGGGCCGATCCCATCGGTTGGATTTCCCTGAACAACGCGAACGTCGGTTCGGGCGGAGGGACATATGGCGTCAATGTCGATTTGACGAGCGGCGTCATGAATGGATTCGGCTGGTCCGAGAACGCAGGATGGATCTGCTTCGGCAATTCCTGTGCGGCTCCGTCATGTTCCGGTACGCCGCCCTCGTCCGTCCTTGCGTATGACTCCTTGATCGCGAAGGTGACACCTGCGCCGCTCACGACCGTTCCTGGGATTCGGAACGCGCATGGCTGGGCGAAGGTCTGCAATGAAGGAGACCTCGGTTGGATTTCCCTGAACTGTAGCGACCTGAATCCGTCGGTCTGCGGCTCTTACGCCTATCGCGTGCCCATCAATCCGTCGACCTGGCTCTTCCAGGATCCGACGGGCGCCGGTTCACCCGGCAACGGTTCATCGTTCGCTTGGAACGGAAATTCCGACCTGTCCGGATTCGGATACATCGACTTCGCGCAGGCCTACATCCAGATTCCTTCTGAAAACACCGAGCCTGTCTGTTCGAACAGCATCGATGACGACCTCGACGGCGCGGCGGATTGTCTGGATACGGAATGCTCGGCGTTCCCTGCGTGCGTCGAGCCGCTCATGGACGAGACGTTGTGCACGGACGGGACGGCCGATCTCTGTTGCGACAATAAGGATGCGGGTCTGAACGACTTTGACGATGATTACGACGGTCTCGCGAATTGCGATGACCCGGATTGCCAGGGTGTCGCGAGCATGTGCACGGTCGCGTGGCTGAAGACGCGGTTCGGGAACGTCTACGCGCAGAAGGGCATCGAAGCCATCGTCGCGCCAGCCGCGCAGTACAACGCGACGTATTGTTTGTCCGTCACGGAGGGTTTGGTCACCGGGTTCGCGAGCCAGATCGGCTGCAGCGGGTCGTCCGAGGCGTTGACCTTGCCGACGGCGTCGAGCTCGTATCGCGGTTCGCTCGGCAACATCGACATCGCGGGCATCCGGAGCGGACGTTACGGTCAGGTCATCACGATCGCGAACGGAAACCTGCCGGAATCCCTCGACGGACGCGTCTATCGGTATACCGGCGGCGGGACGTTCACGCTGGATGCCAAGACGTTCCGGAACGGCATCGGATCCGTGGGCCGTGGGAACGGGCTCCTCTTCATCGACGGCGCGGATCTCCGCATCACCGCGAACCTTTCATACGAAGCGTCGGCGGTGGATACCTATCTCCGCAACCTCGCGTCCCTCGGCGTCATCGTGACGAAGAACGCTTCGACGGGCGTCGGCGGCAACATCACCATCGATCCGGTCGTGACCAAGATGGTCGGCGCGTATTTTGCGGAGACGTCCATCTCGACGGGAGCCACGCCGAATCCGCTCGAGGTCTTCGGCCTGTTCGCGTCGCGCCTCATCAACTTCCAGCGCGAAGGCGGGACGGCCGCGGTCGCGTCCGAGACGGTCTCCTTCGACGGCCGCGCGGTCGCGAATCCGCCTCCGGGCATGCAGGACGTGGGCAAGTCGCTTCCGACCTCTAAAGACGCATACTGAACGTATGGGACTCTTCTCCAGCAAGCCAGCGAAACAAAGCTATCTCGGCGTCGATTTCGGGATGTCCGGCGTCAAGATCGTCGAGCTGCTCAACGAGAAGGGACGGGCGAGGCTCGTGACGTATGCCTACGCGGACGTCACGCAGCGCACAGCGGAGAAGCAGCCCATGGAAGACGTGGACGCGACGGCCGC
>JAZDIB010000032.1:0-29682 GCA_043805355.1 Patescibacteria group bacterium
GGAAAGCTGAAGGCTCAACGGATCGACGGGAGTACACAAGTTGAACCCGAGGATGGGATCGAAGAATTCGGAGTTGATACTGCTAATGAACTGGTTGCCGGCCTCCTCCGCGACCTTCCCCATGTGCTCTGCGAATCCGTCTTCCCAAAACAACGGGTGTTGGCCCGCGTCGCCTGTCAGGATGCGCTGGGCCATGTCGTAGGCCATGCGCTGGAGGAATGTCTGCGCGACGTTCATGAGCGTCGTGATGGCGCCGGTCGTGAGCGTCACGCCGATATTGTCGAGCTGTTTCTGGACTTCCTGATACGCGTTTCCTGTGACCGCGACCGGCATACCTGCGCCCGGGATGGGCGTCGCCTCGACGCCGAGGGACGCTTGCGCCTGAATAGGTAACGAGAGATGGAGGACGGCAAGGACCACGATGCCGGCGAGCATGGCTCGCTTCGAGAAGGAATGGAATCGGTTCGGTCCGTGGTCCATAGGAAATCTTATTCGGCTTCTGCCTTCTGCTTCGCGGATTCCGCGACGGCTTGATCGTACAGTTCGAGCAATTGCGCGTCCGTCAGCTTCTCGACAAGGGTCTGGTCGAGGCTTGCACTCGCCCGCAGAATCTTCCGAATCTCATCTGGGTCGCGGATGAGCGTGGGCTCGAGGTCCGTCGACGTTGCGCCCGCCGCGCGGAGCGCCGCCTTACCCTCGTTCGCTCCGCGCTGGAACTCGGCGTAGAACGACTCACCCACGTCGCTCTCTTTCCCCGGGATCATCCAGTTGGTGGAACTCGAAAGGGCCGACGTGTCGATGCGCAGGGCCGCGCACGCGTCGCCGGTCGCGCAGGTGGGGTTCGTCCCCATCGCGAGCTCGGCGTTGTCGGGTGTGCCGTCGCCGTCCGTGTCGCGGAGATAGGGGGAGGTCGAGAGGATATTCTCCTCGTCGTAGTCCGAGATGCCGTCGCCGTCCGTGTCGCGACGCTTCGCTTCCGCCATCTCGCGCGCCGCCGGGGTGATGGACTCGACAGCTTCCTTCGCCTTCGTGAACTGCACCTCGGAGACCGTGAACGGATCCATAATCTTCGCCTGGATCCTCTGCATGGAAAGGAACATGGCGATGACCCCGCAGAATGCCAAAAGGACCGCAGAGATTTTCTGCTCACGCGCGAGAGAACGCCAACGCTCTGCCGCACCGTTCAACCAAGGCAGTCCGTCCATAGAGGACCCGGGCAGTATACCATCTTATCTTTTATTCCTCCCATGTCACCTTCATCTTCTTCCCCTGCTTGCTGATGGGAATCCGAATCTCCAAGACGCCGTTCTTCAGGCTCGCCGTGGCGCTATCCGGCGAAACTTCGTGGGGCAGGACGATGGACCGGCTGAACGACCCCCAATAGTTCTCGCGGTAGTACCAGTCGTCCTCCGGAATTTCTTTGGAATGCTTCCGCGTCCCCCGCACCGTGAGCAGGTCGCCGTGCATGGAGATGTCCAGGTCGTCCGGCTTCACGCCCGCCATCGGCGATTTGACGACGAGGTCGTCCTTATCGCGATAGACGTCGACCGAGAGCTGAGCCTCGTCCGAGCCACCGAACCAGTCCGCATTCGAAAGTGACGGCATACGGCGATAGTGTAGCACACGCTCCATATTCCCCTCCTTAAAGTCCCCTCCTTACGAAGGAGGGGTGCGGGGAGGTTCCGACCGCTCAGGGTCCGACTACGGAACCGTCGGAGCCGTCGGCGTTGTCCCCTCCTCCGTCGTCGGCTCCGTGAGCTTCTCGACGCCCACGAGGCACACGGCCTGCCACGGGCGATAGTGGCTCGCGAAGACTTCCGTGTGTTCGGTCCCGTCCGCGTAAGTGATGTGATAGGTGAAATTCGCATCCGCGCCCGCGTGCGCCGACTCCGTGCACTTCTTCTTGCCCGGCGCCAGATCCAACGTCTCGATCAGCTTCATGGCCGGCGGCGAGACGATGTTGTAGATATGCGGCTTGATGGGATCGACGGTGCGGCCATCCTCGGTACCCCAGAACTCGAACACGACCTCATTGCCCTTGAGATAGGCGTTGATGAGGACGTGATGCGCCGTGTCGTTCACGAACTTGAAGTCCGGCGCCGGGTCGTAGATGGTCGCGTCCGTGCCAGCGGGTTCGTAGTAGCTCACGCGATAGGAATGATTGCGGCGTTCGGTGATTCGCAGGCCGGAGTTGAGCGCGGCGCGGAACGTGGTCGTGCCGATTTGGCAGAGTCCCCCGCCGAATTCCGGCGTGGTCTTGGTCCCCTTGATGACGAGCTCCGGCAACCAGCCGTTCGCGCCGTCGATGACGCCGAGCGTCTTAAGGAGCGAGAACTCCTCGCCCGGCGCGATGATGCTGCCGTTCACCTTTTCCGCGCCCTTCCGGATGTTGCCGCGACGGTTGGACGGCGAGTTCGAGAAGTCGGACCGGCCGACACCGATGATCCCCTTGATACCGAGGCGCTCCGGGTCGTCCCCGAGGAGCGAACCCGAGACCGTCTTCACGACGAGCGGGAACGTGGAGGACGGCGGCCACGAGGCGCGCACGGGGTCGAGGGTCGCGGCGATGTCGATGGAAGCGCCCTGCGTCCCCGGGACGAACGATTCGATCTTCCCGTCCTTGATGACGAGGCTCCCGTTCTTCACCGGCTGTTCGATCTCCGGCGCGAGGGAACGGATGGATGCGACGAACGCCTCGTCGTCGATGCCCACGGTCGGTCGTCCGTCGGTCGAGACGACAGAAATCCAGGTCACGAGGGTCGAGGTCGGGATGCGGTAGCTCGTGCCGGCATACGTGAACATGAGGTTCGGCCGTTCGAGGATCGTCATGACTTCATCCGTGAGGTTCTCCAAATCGTCGCGCGTGAACGCCGGCTTGGCGGTCTCTTCCTCGAGCGCGATCGGCTCGAACGCGAGACGCTCCGCCTGCTTCTGCAGGGAATCCATCGCCTTCTCGGTGCGGTACGTCACGCCGGTGCGTTCGTTCTCGATATGGATGAACGGCGCGCTGCCCGTCGCGGTCACGATGGAGAACGACGCATCCTTTGCCGAGACGAGGTACTCCTTCAACGCGACCTTGAGCGCGTCCTCGATGCCGGGCCGGTCGATGGTGATGTCCGCCGCGACCCGACGCGGCCGCGCGCGGGCATTCAGCTGTTCCGCGATGTCGCGCAGCCACCCGTCGCCGCGTCCCAGTCCGTACGCCTCCTCGATGGCCGTGTCGATGCCGTACCGGATGAGGTCACGCGAGGCGTCCGGATCCGCGGTGGCGGGGATCGTCACGCCAAGGTTCACTTCCGTGCCGCGGAACGTGAAGCGGAGCCCGTTCCCGAGCGCCGTGTCGATGGCGGACTGAATCGCCTGCCGCGCCTCGTCCTTGGTGAGCCCGTCGAGCCGCATATCAAGGATGCGGACGCCCGGAAAAATCCTCCCGTCGTACATCCTCGCGTAGGCGATGGCCCCGCCCGCCGCGGCGACAAGAAAAAACGCGATGACGCCGATCGTCACGCTCCCCCACACCACGACCGCCTTCACGGCCGTGAGATCACGCTTGGTTTTGCTCATGCGTCACAGTATTCCATTGAAAGCCCAGGACGGGAAGGGTAAAAGAAAAAAGGCCTTGAGCAATCCGCATCCAAGAAACTTTTTTGTAGGGGAGAGCGAGTCCGAAGACCTGCGACACCCTATGAAAAAGTCCCATGCTTGTCGTGGACGCGGATTGCTAAAGACCTCATTCCGATGCCCCCCTTGTACCATAGGACGAAAAACTTGTCAAGAGTCTGACAAACTCTCCGTGGGGATGAAAAAACGGGCTCTGTAAGACCGTTCAAGGGGCAGCGTCACCTAAGTATAGGTGCCGATGGACCCCCTGTCAAGACGAGAAAAACCTCGAAAATCGTCAGGTTTCCTTGACCACATCGTCCAGCTTCACGGAAAGGAGTTGGGAGACCCCGTCCTGGCCCATGGTCACGCCATAGAGGACGTGCGCCTGCTGGATGGTGGCCCGATTGTGGGTAATGACCACGAATTGTGTCCTATCGGCTAGGGTATTGAGTATATCAGCGTACTTTCGCGAATTGGCCTCGTCGAGCGCCGCATCCACCTCGTCGAGGACCACGAACGGCGAAGGGTTCGTCGCCATGATGGCGCAGATGAGAGCGATGGACGTGAGCGCGCGTTCCCCGCCCGAAAGCAGGGCGATAGACGTCAGCCGCTTACCCGGAGGCGTCGCCTGGATGTCGATGCCGACCGATCCCGCGTCTGGCGCCACGTCCTTCACGACGTTGCCGTCCATGTCGAGCTCGGGCTCGGGCGCGATTTCCACGAGACGCGCCTCCCCTCCCCCGAAGAGCTTCTTGAAGTATTGCCCGAACTCGCGGTCCAGGAGGCGGAACGACGTCTCGGTCCGTTCCTTGATGGTCACGTCGAGCTCCGCGATGATCGTGTCAAGCGAGGTCATGGCCTGCTTCAGGTCGTCGCTCTGCGTCGCAAGGTCCTCGAAGCGCTTCTTCGTGTCCTCATATTCTTTGAGGACCTCCGGATCGATGCCGCCGATCCACTCGAGCTGTGAGCGCATGCGGGAGATCTTCGGACCGAGCGTCTCCGGTGCGGCATCCGCTGTCGCCTTCACCGCGGCATCCGCGATGGCATCGATCTCGGCCTCGAGCTGCGGGGCGTTCGTGCGGAGATCCTGCAGGAACCCTTCGCGACGAGTATCGATGCGCGCCATCTCCACGGCCGCATCGCTCGCCCGCCGCTCCGCCTGCGCAGCCTCGTTCCGGACGGCCGTGAGCTTGTGTTGCAGCGCGAAGATATCGGTCCGTTTCGTCTCCTCCCCGCGGTTCCACTCGTCAAGCCGGCGTTCCGCGTCCGCGACCTTCTGTTGGATGGCGGCCAAGCCCTCGGCGAGGTCCCGGATCTCCTGTTCCACCGCGGGATCGATGGGCCGTTCCTTCGGCGCTTCCGGAGCGGGGCGCTGGAGTTTCGAGATGAGCCCTTCGTTCGCCTCTTTCGCCTGTGCGACGATCTTCTTCAACGTAGCGACATTCGGCGTATCGGCGGCGAGCGCCTTCCAGATGACGTCATGCAGCTGTCGGACCGCCTCCACTTCCTCGATGATCCTGGATAGGGATAGCGGCGACCACGTCTTCTCGGCACGCGCCTGCGCGACCTCCTCCGAGGCCTCGAGCCGCAGTTGGCGTTCACGCAGGCGGACGCGCTCCTCCGTGAGGCCGTCGAGCGTCTTCCGGATCTCACGGAACCCTTCGCTGGGAGGCGTCGCCTTCTCGAGCGTAGCGAGCTCCGACTCCAACCGAGTCGCATCCTTCGCGCGTTCGATGCGCTCCGCATCCGCTTGGGACGTCCGCGCCTTTGCCTGATGAAGCCCGGTCCGCAACCCATGCCACACGCCGCCGAAGTACGTACGCTCAAGGTCACGCAATTCCTCTTCGATACCCTCGCGCTGCTGCAGGCGCTTCGCCTGGCGTTCGAGCGACGAGAGACGCGGCCCGATCTCGCGGAGGAGCAACTCGGCCTGCCGCAGGTTCTCCTTGGTGGCCTCGAGCTTGGAGATAGACGCCGAGCGCTTCAACTGAAACGGCCGGATGCCTGACGCCTCGTCGAAGAATTGCTTGCGCTCGGACGGGGACGCGGACAGGATGGCGTCGGCCATGCCTTGCCCGATGACGCTGTAGGTCCGCTGGCCGATGCCGGCCTGCGCGAGGAGCAGGACCACGTCCGTGAGCCGCACCGTCTTCCGGTTCACCTCGTATTCGGACTGGCCGTCGCGGTATAGACGGCGCGCGATGACGATTTCGGGCAGGTCGATGTCCGGATGGTCGTCGTTCACGAGCGTCATGCGGACCTCGGCGAATCCGGCGCGCGGTTTCTTGTCGGTCCCCGAGAAGATGACGTCCTCCGCCCTCTTCCCGCGCAGGAGCTTCATGCTCTGTTCGCCCATCACCCACCGGATGGCGTCCGCGACGTTCGACTTGCCGGAGCCGTTCGGTCCCACGACGGCGGTGAGGCCTCTGCGGGCGCCGGCATCCGGGAGGAATTCGAGGACGGTCTTCTGCGCGAATGCCTTGAAACCCTGCAGTTCGAGACGTCGGAGATACATAGCTCGTTTGGATGCATAGCGTAGCGGAATCACCTGGTCTTTGGTAGGGCCGGACGACATGTGGTAGCGTACCGGTGTTATGCCTCGTGTCATGCCTCATACCAAGCGGCTCGAAGAAGGCGGCGGCATGCAGCGGTTCCGGGACGCGCTCGCCCTGGTCATCTCGGAGCGCGTCGAGTTCCCGATGGGGGCGCTCGTGACGCTCGTGGACGCCGTCATCACACGCGACACCCGGCACGCCAAAGGCACCATCTCGGTCCTCCCCGTCACGATGGAGGGGGCCTGCCTTGCTGCGCTCGAGGAATACCGTCCCGAGATCAACGAAGGACTGGCCAAGCACCTTCGCCTGCGCCGCATCCCGAAGCTCCATTGGGAAACGGACCACACCGAGGAGCACGCGGCGCAGATCGACGCGGAGATCCAACGGCTCAAAAACGAAGGTCAGCTGTGACCCAGGAGGATTGACGGCCCGGTCAAACCCGGATAAGGTCCTTCGTTGCCTATGGCGGACGACCGACTCCTGCTCCAGCGCCTCCATGACGCGATCCTGAACGCGGACCGCGTCTTGCTGTTGCCGCATAAGCGCCCGGACGGGGACGCGGCCGGGTCAGCGACGGCGCTCATCGCGTGGCTCGAACGCGAAGGCAAGGAGGTCACGGCCTTCTGCCGCGATTCCCTGCCTGACCAGCTCCGGTTCCTGGACCACGTGCACAAGCTCACGACCGACACGGCCATCTTCGACCGGCGCTACGACGTCGTCATCGTCCTCGACTCCGGCGACCTCACGTACTGCGGCGTGGCGGACCTGCTCCCCCGTCTCCCCAAGGGATACCTGCTCGCGGACGTCGACCATCACGCCATCAACGCCCGCTACGGCGACCTGAACATCGTGGACGCGGGCGCGAGCTCGACGAGCGAGATCGTCTTCCGCTTCTTCGAGGCGAACGGCATCCGCATCGACCAGGCCATGGCGACCTCTCTCCTCGCGGGCATCCTGTTCGACACGAGCAACTTCTCGAACGCGGCCACGTCGCCTGCGGCCATCGCCGCGGCCTCGTCGCTCCTCGCCTCCGGCGCACGCAACAGCGACATCGTGCGGCACATGGTCCGCGACAAGACCGTCGACATGCTCAAGGTCTGGGGCCTTATGCTCTCGCGCCTCCACCGCGACGCCGTGCAGGACCTCGCCGTGACGTATCTCCTCGAACAAGACCTGGCCGGCGGGACGGACGAGATGAACGCCGCGGTCACGGGCGGCTTCAGCAACTTCCTGAACGCGGTCACGGGCGACGTGGACACGGTCCTCATCCTGCAGGAGCGTCCCGGCGGCAAGGTGAAGGGCTCGATGCGCAGCGTGACCCGCGACGTCTCGGCCGTGGCCAAGCGGCTCGGCGGCGGCGGACACGTGAAAGCCGCCGCGTTCACGGTAGATGGCCGCATCACGGTCACGGACGACGGCCCGAAAATCGTCGGAAAAAAGAAGCGCCCCGCGTCCGGGAACGGACGCGGGGCGTGAGGCCGCGGACGCCGACGTCGGGAGACGTCAGAGGCGCGGGGCGTTAGCGAGGAACGTCTTGTATTCCTCGACCGTCATGGTGAAGGTGCCGCTCGTCGGCTTGGCCGGATCCGAGATGCGGACGAGGCCCTTGTCGGCGTTGATGTCGACGACGGGGCAACACGTGTTACCGCCGCAAAGGGACGACTGGTCGTAGATGCGCTTCCACTGATTCATCGGGAACTCCTAGAGGTCTGGTGGAAAAACGACCATACCCGACGCAAGAACCCCCGTCAATCCTGAAGGGCCGTGCGACGATGTTGGCACTCGCCATGTTTGACTGCTAAATCCGATTCGTCTACACTGGCATTCGTATGAGAAACCCCTACGAAATCGACTCCACGACCCAGAACAACTGGCTCGTGCCGACCGTCATCGAGAAGACCAATTACGGCGAGCGCGCGTACGACATCTACTCGCGCCTGCTGAAGGACCGCATCATCATGCTCGGCACGCCCATCACGGACGAGGTCGCGAACATCATCGTCGCGCAGATCCTCTTTCTCGAGAGCCAGGACAAGACCAAGGACATCAAGCTGTACGTGAACTCGCCGGGCGGATCCGTCACGGCCGGTCTCGCCATCTACGACACGATGCAGCATGTCTCGTGCGACGTCTCGACCATCTGCATGGGCATGGCCGCGTCCATGGGCGCCATCATCCTGACCGGCGGCGCCAAGGGTAAGCGCCTCTCGCTCCCGAACTCGGAGATCATGATCCACCAGCCGCTCGGCGGCATGGAAGGCCAGGCGACGGACATCAAGATCCACGCCGAGCGTATCCTCCAGACCCGCGACCAGCTCAACAAGCTCCTCCAGAAGCACACGGGACAGAACCTCAAGAAGATCGAGGCGGACACGGAACGCGACAACTTCATGAACCCCAAGCAGGCCATGGAGTACGGGCTCATCGACAAGGTGATCGGGTGAGGATGAAACGCGTCGGACTCTTCTTCGGCGGGATGAGCAACGAGGCGGAGGTCTCGGTCCTTTCGGCGAAGAACGTCGCGGCGAATATCGATACGTCGCGCTTCCAGCTCGTTCCGATTTTTTGGGACATGGACGGGAACTTCCGACTCGTCCGACATATGGATGAACGGACGGGGACGGTGATTTCCCCATCTGATTTTCTGGAGACTTTTGACGTCGCCCTTCCGATGACGCATGAGAAATTCGGGGAGGATGGCGTGCTCCAAGCCATCTTCGAGAGTCGACACGTCCCCTATTGCGGGTGCCGCGTGCTGGCGTCCGCGCTTTGCATGGATAAGGCTCGTTTCAAGACATTGCTCGGTGGCCAAGACATCCTTCAGACGCGTTTCGTCGTCATCGACCGCTCCGACGACATCGGCGACGTTGCCTTCCCACTTCCCTTCTTCGTGAAACCGTCGAATTCCGGTTCATCCGTCGGCATCACGCGCGTCGTGGACATTGCAGGGCTCGATGACGCGATCACGGAAGCCCGCAAGCATGACGACTCGGTCATCATCGAAGAAGGCCTCACGGACTTCCAGGAAATCGAAATCGCCGTCCTCGGCAATGCGGCGCTGACCGTCTCGGTCCCGGGCAGGGTCAAGCCGTCGCAGGAATTCTACAGCTACGACGACAAGTACGTCCTCGACCAAGCGACATTCGACATTCCCGCACAGCTCCCCGACGGAATCGTCGAAGACGCAAGGCGGTTGGCTGAACGGGCATATCGTCTTTGTGGATGCGAAGGGTTCGCGCGCGTCGATCTATTCGTCCGTGACGGTCAGGTCTACCTGAACGAGATCAACACGCTCCCCGGCTTCACGGACATCTCGATGTATCCGAAGCTCATGGAAGCGACCGGCATCCCATACCGCGACCTCATCACGCGCATCATCGAGCTCGCGCACTGATCGCATCCGAAACACCCCGCGGCATCGCGGGGTGTTTTTTGACTGCGAACGTAGAGAACTCGCGAGCCACTACGGCTGGAACGGAATCCGAACCTGACTAGCCAAGTAGAGGAGAAATGCGACGTAAGAAAAGGCGGATATGGCCACAAAAAGGACAATGGCAACCGCAACCTTCTCTAGGGCCAATAGTTTCCGCATATTCTACTCCTTCCGCTCCTCGTTGTTCGTCACGAACGTGACGCTCGAGAGGACGTCGCCGGGTTCCTTGAAGCGCATCACGCGGACGCCCTGCGTGTCGCGGCCGAGGGACGGCACGCTCTTGAACGGCGTGCGCACCACGATGCCGTGCTTCGAGATCATGATGAGGTCGCGGTCGTCGTCGCCCTTGGAGATGTACGCGCCGACCACGCCGCCCGTCTTCGGCGTCACCTTCATGGTGCGGATGCCGGACCCGCCGCGGCGCTGGACCTTGTATTCGTCGAGCTTCGTCCGCTTGCCGAGGCCGTTCTCCGCGATGGTGAAGAGTTCGAGCCCGCCGTCCTTGAGGGTCGCCGCCGGGAGGACGTCCATGCCCACGACAACGTCGTTCTTCTTCAGCTTGATGCCCCGCACGCCCGCGGCCTGGCGGCCCATGGGACGGATGTCCGCCTCCGAGAACCGGATGGACTGGCCGCCGCGCGTCACGAGCGAGAGTTCGTCCTTGCCGGAGGTGAAGCGCACCCATTGGAGGTCGTCCCCGTCGTGCAGGTTGATGGCGATGAGGCCGCCGCGCCACACGTTCTTGAAGTCCTCGAGCGCGGTCTTCTTGATGGTGCCCTGCCCCGTGACCATGAGGAGGTACTTCATGGACGGGTCCACGGTCTTCTTGGCGAGCGCCTGGCCGAGCGGCAGGATGACGGAGACCTTCTCGCCCGGCGCGAGCTGGAGGAAGTTCACGATGGCCTGCCCCTTGGCGGTGCGGCTCCCCTGCGGGACCTCGTAGGCCTTGAGCAGGAACGCGCGGCCGCGGTTCGTGAAGAAGAAGAGGTCCGCGTGCGTGCTCGTCGAGAAGAGATGCTCGACCTGGTCCTCCTCCTTGGTCGTGAGGCCGGAGACGCCCTTGCCGCCGCGGTGCTGCTGACGGAACGTGTCGGGCGGCAGGCGCTTGATGTAGCCGTCGGCCGTGATCATCACGACCGTCGATTCCTCGGGGATGAGGTCCTCGACCGAGAAGTCGCCGAGCGGCGTCTTCACGACCTGCGTGCGGCGCTCGTCGCCGTACTTCTCCTTCAGCTCGAGGATCTCCTTCTTGATGATGTCGAGCATCTTCTTGGCGGACTTGAGGATGGACTCGAGCTCCTTGATGAGCTCCATCTTCTCGTTGTACTCCTGCTCGATCTTGAGCCGTTCGAGGTTGGCGAGCTGCTGGAGCCGCATCTCGAGGATGGCCGTCGCCTGGATCTCGGAGAGCCGGAACTTCTTGATGAGGTTCGTCTTGGCCTCATCCTTGTCCTTGGATTTCTTGATGGTCGCGATGACCTCGTCGATCTTGATGAGGGCGATGCGCAGGCCTTCGAGGATGTGCGCGCGCTCCTTGGCCTTCGCGAGGTCGTATTCGGTGCGCCGACGCACGATCTCCTTGCGGTGCTTCACGTACTCCTCGAGGATGTTCTTGAGCGTGAGCACGCGCGGGAGGATGCCGTCGACGAGCGCGAGCATGTTCACGTGGAACGTCTCCTGCAGCTGCGTCATCTTGAAGAGCTGGTTCAGCACCTTCTTGGGATACGCGTCCTTCTTGAGCTCGATGACGACGCGGACGCCGTCCTTGTTGGACTCGTCGCGCAGGTCGCGGATGCCCTCGATGCGCTTCTCCTGCACCATGGTCGCGATCTGCTCCACGAGCGAGGCCTTGTTCAACCCGTACGGAATCTCGGTGACGATGATGCGGAACGCGCCAGAGCGCTCCTCGACGATGTCCGTCTTCGCGCGCATCACGATGCCGCCCTTGCCCGTGGCATAGACCTGCAGGATGTCCTTCGTGTTGTAGATGATGCCGCCCGTCGGGAAGTCCGGCCCCTTCACGTGCTGCATAAGCTCCTCGACCGTGATGTCCGGGTTCTCGATGAGGGCCGCGATGCCGTCGCAGAGTTCCGTGAGGTTGTGCGACGGGATGTTCGTGGCCATGCCGACCGCGATGCCGAGCGTGCCGTTCAGGAGCAGGTTCGGGAGCTTGGCCGGAAGCACGTTCGGTTCCTTGTGCGAGCCGTCGTAGTTCGGCACGAAGGCGACCGTATCCTTGTCGATGTCCTGGAGCATCTCGTCGGCGATAGACGCGAGCTTGGACTCGGTGTAGCGGTAGGCGGCGGCCGAATCGCCGTCCATGGACCCGAAGTTCCCCTGCCCCTTGATGAGCGGATACCGGAGCGAGAAGTCCTGCGCCATGCGCACGAGCGAGTCGTACACCGCGCTATCGCCGTGCGGATGGTATTTGCCGAGCACGTCGCCGACCACGGTCGCGCACTTCTTGAACTTCGCGGTGGAACGGAGACCGGACTGCCACATCGAATAGAGGATGCGCCGGTGGACCGGCTTCATCCCGTCGCGGACGTCCGGGAGGGCGCGCGCGATGATGACCGACATGGCGTAGTCGAGATACGCCGTGCGCATCTCGTCGACGATAGGCCGTAGCTCGACTTTCCCGACGTCCTTCCCGGCGACGATGTCCGGAAGCTTCTGCTGTTTATCCATAGGCATGCGTTACGGTGTCGTTGATGTCGTGATGTCGGTCGTGGTGGTAGACGGGAGGTCGGGCGCCGGTCGGAAGAGGTCGGCCCGCGTCGAAGTCTCGTCGGACGTGCCGGTCGCGGATAGGACGGAAGCGAGCTCGTCCACGATGGCCTCCTGGGCGGTCGCGGCCTCGAGCTTCTGCGTGACGTCCTGCAGGGTTTCCTGGAGCGCCGGGGCCCTGACATCATCCATGAGCTTCCGGCCTTCGTCGAGTGCCCGCTTCACGGCCGGATCCATGCTCCCCGCGAGCGAGGAACGGATACCGCTGCCGATCGTGGAGAACCAAGCGACGGCCACGAACGCGATGCAGATGGCGACGCCCGCCCACATGCTGAACCTCTGGACCGGGTCCGACGGATGCCGCGCCTCCGCGTGCGCAAGGATAAGCTCATGCTTCTCCTCCGGCGAGAGGATACGCGGAGCCATGTCCGCCGACGCCGCCGTGGACGGCCGCGCGGGACGCCGTCTCGGGGCCTTGGTCGTGGTGGTTCGCCGCTTGATCGACATGCACGTGGGTGGTCAGGCGCGTTCGAGGACCATGATGACCATGTCTTCCGTCGGAAGGTCCTTCCTTGCGATCTTGAGCTTGTTCACGTCCTGACGCGTGCAGACGCCGAGCTGCTTGCAGAAGGCGTCCACGGTCCCGAGCTTCTCCTTCACGCCCTCCACGTCGTAATAGAGCGGGATGACGATGCGCGGCTCGACGGTCGCGATGGTCTCGGTGGCGAGCTTCGCGTCGAGGACGTTGCCGCCGCCGACCGGCAGGGCGAGGATGTCGATGTCGCCGAGCGCCTCGACCTCATGCGGCGTGAGCGCGCGTTTGAGCTGTCCGAGGAACGCGATGGCCATGCCCTCGGCGTCGATGCGGTAGATGAGCGGACGCTTGGCGTCCGTCTCCGCGCTTGGGTCTTGGATGCCCTGCGCGAACGCTCCCTTTACCTCGTACTCCCCCGGGTCGGAGATGATGAACGGCGTGCCGCCGACACCCTCGAGATTGAAGCGGGAGCGGTCCTGGTGCGACAGGAGGAGCATGTCCGGCGCGAGGGTGCGCGGGAGCTTGAGTCCGGTCTCGTTCGGGTAGGGATCGGTCAGGACCGTCGCCTCCGTGTTCATGCTCTTGCACTCGATGCGGATGGAGGAGAGTCCGTGCCAGAAAATCTGCATAATTCGGCTATTTTCGGGTATTCAATGCCAAAAAATGGTACCACGTGACGGCCCGCAAAACAACCCTCCTGTCAACGCGCCGCGGCCCGGTATTCCTGGGCCGCCCGTTCGGCCGGGATCGGGTTCACGACGACCCCGGCGTCGAGCTCGAACCCGCCCCAGGTGTTCAGGCGCGGGACGAACCGGAGCTCGAAATGCTCGTCGGTCTCGTCGATGACGTCATGGAAAAAGAAGTTGAACGCGGCACGGCGTTCCCGCATAAGCGGCAGGAGGACATGGAGGGCCTTGGCGAACGACCGGCGCTCCCCCGGCGTCGTGGACGTGATGTTGTCGACGCGCCGGCGCGGCACGATGCGGACCTCATAGGCGAAGCGGCTCGTCGGGTTCGCGAAAGCGATAGCGTTCCTGTCGCGGTAGACCGTCCGCGACGGCGTCGCGAGCGTGAGCGCGTGCGCATGCGACGACATGCCGAGGCGCTTGATGGCGGCACGCCGGCGACGGGCCTCGTCGCGGAGGCGTTCCGGCACGAACGGCAAGGCGAAAATCTGCGCATGCGGATGCGGTTGCGAGGCGCCGGCGGCGGCCCCCTCGTTCTTGAACGCCTGGATGTACCGGATGGACGGGTCCGCGCGCAACGCCTCGGATCGCGCGGCGAACGCGTCGAGCAAGGCCGCGACGCGGGCGACGGACGAGGCGCTGAACGCCATGATGCGCGTGCCCTCGATGATGATCTCCTGACGCCCGCCCATGCCACCGGACGGCGTGAACACGGGGTACTTGTTCCGCACGACCGTCATCGCGTCTGCGCCCTTCCCATATCGCGCGATGACGTCCTCCTTCGGGAGATACGACGGCGCGAACGGGTCCTTGGGCTTCGCGGCATGCATCCCGTCCGGCCGCTTCCGCCGCCCCGGGGCGATGACGATCCAATCCCCCGTCATCTCGTCGCGCACCAGGTGTGATGTCTCGTGGTCCATATGCAGGGCATTCTACCGCATCGGGTCCGTTTGTCGTACGGGCGGGTTTGAAACCCGCCCCTACGGACGACGGGACCGGAACATCAACCCACCCACGATGGCGAGCGCTTCACCGCTTCAGGATGGCGTTGACCCGATCTCCATCATGAATCCACGTATCCTCGGGTCCTGCCACCCCGACGATCTTCCCTTCTTTCTCAAATGTCGTCAGGGTAGATGCATGGTCATCCAGCGAATCGTACCCCATCCGTTTCTTGAACGCTTCCGAAAGATAGTCTCGGACCGACCAACCTACCACTGGCTCTTTCGAATACTCGTTCCGGTGTCCCGGACGACTGAACAGAAGCATTTCCATGACCGGCTGGATGACGGTCTTGAGAGGATGCCCATCGGCGAGCGCCGCACGCTTGACCCGTATCGACAAGCCCGATTTCGTCAGGTAGTAGATCGAATCCTCGTCTGAACGATCCAATTCGTCAGGACGGCCGCTTCCGACCATCGTCGTGAACCTGTCTGACCAGATATCGAGGGAGTCGAGATGAGCGACGATTCCCGAGACCTCCTTCAGCGCGGCATCGACATACGTTTTTGTCCCGACGCCAAGCCCAGAATGTCCGCGCTCGAATTCCGCGACCGTCCCTTCAAGTCGATGCCAAAGTTTTCGAATGACGGAGAGTTCCTCGTGTGAAAACGTCGCCCGCCTCGCCTCCGCGCCCTCAAGAGCCGAGGCCTGTTCCCGCTTCAATCGTTCGGTCCGTTCCTGCCATGATTCGTTCGCGTACGACGTTGGCTCCGTCTGCGTATATTTCTTCTTGAGATCGGCCAATACGCGATCGGAGCCCATCTGTCGAAGCCGCTCTTCGTCGTTCATGACGGATGGCATCTTACGAAACGGATTCATATGCCAAAAAGGATATTACACGCGGCGTCCGTTGTCTCTCGACCGGAACATCAACCCTCCCACGATAGCGAGCGCGAGGGCGTCGGCCGCGTCGTCGAGCTTCGGCGCCACGACGAGGCGCAGCTGCCGCTTCACCATGTCCGCGACCTGTTTCTTGTCCGCACTGCCGTAGCCCGTGATGCCCTGCTTCACCTGGTTCGGCGTGATCTCGATGAGCGGGACGCCCGCATCCGCGATCGCGAGCAGGATGACGCCGCGCGCCATGCCGACCTTCATCGCGGTGCGCACGTTCGTCTGATAAAAAAGCGACTCGACGACGGCGCACGCCGGCTGAAATCTCCGGATTGCTTCCGCCACGTCGTTCCGCACCGCCTGGATGCGCGCCGTGAAGTCCTCGTCCTTCGAGGTCTCGATGACCTCGTGCCACACATGCGTCGCGTCGATGCCGCACATGTCCACGACGCCCAGGCCGGTACGTCCGAACCCGGGATCCACCCCAAGAATTCGTGTTGTCGTCATAAAATAAAATCGTCATCCTGAGTCCGACGAAGGACCTTCCTATCATTTCCCGTACGCATCATCATGAAATAATCGGAAGGTTCTTCGCTCCGCTCAGAATGACAGACTTCTTCGATAATCATCATACGACAAAATCGTCATCCTGAGTCCGACGAAGGACCTTCCTATCATTCGTCATACCATCCGGCGCTCAAGTCGTTCATGTTGATGTTCACCGACCGAATCAAATCGAGCTTCCTGCACCGTTTCCACCCCTTCAGTTCCTTCTCCCTCTTGATTGCCTCCTCGATCGAGGACGTCATCTCGAAATAGACGAGCTTCGTCAGGTTATATCTGCTTGTGAATCCAGGGATCATCTTCATCTTGTGCTCGCGTGTCCGACGCTCCAAATCGTTGGTCACGCCGATATAGAGCGTCTCCGCCTGATTCGACATGATGTAGACCGCGTAGCCGTCCATGGGAATATTCGGAAGGTTCTTCGTCGGACTCAGAATGACATTTCCGAGTCTTATGCCGCGTCGTCGGAGTGCCGTGACATATCGGACTGGACTGTAACGCGCGTCCGCCGACAAGACAACCGCAAGACCCTCCCGATGGATGTCGGGAGGGTCTGTGCGTCGTTCGTTTTTTACTGCCTGCCGTCGATCACGCCTTCGGACCGCGGCGGAGCCTGGTACTCCGGTTCCGGCTCGTGGATGTGACCGAAGCCCGTGCCGGCCGGGATGAGACGTCCGATGATGACGTTCTCCTTCAGGCCTTCGAGCTTGTCCATCTTCCCGGTCACGGCCGCGTTGATGAGGACGCGTGCCGTCTCCTGGAAGGAAGCGGACGACAGCCAGGATTCCGTGGTGAGCGAGACCTTCGTGATGCCCATGAAGAGGTTCTCGAGCGCCGCGGCGTTCCCGCCCCTCGCGATCACGCGCTCGTTCTCCTCCTCGGCGCGCAGCTGCTCGACGACCTCGCCGGGCAGGAGTTCCGTGTCGCCCGCGTCCTTGACGTAGGCGCGGGAGAACATCTGGCGGACGATGATCTCGATGTGCTTCGCGTTCAGCTTCTGCCCCTGCGAGGCGTAGATGTGCAGGACCTCGCGGAGGAGGTAGCGCATGACCGCGTCGCGTCCCTTGAGGCGGAAGAGCTGGAGCAGGTCGAGGTGGCCTTCCGTGAGCTGGTCGCCCGGCTGGACCTCGGCCCCGTCCTTCGTGAGGATCTGGAATCCCGGCGGGACCGGCAGTTCGTGCACGGCCGGGCCTTCCCAGACCACGAACGTCTTCTTGCCGTCGACGCGCGCGGCGCCCGTGTGCTCAGCCAGGACCTCGGTCCCGTCCTTGCGCTCGATGAGCACGTCGCCTTCCTTCACCTTCGCGCCGTCCTTCACCTTGATCTTGTCGCCGGAGAGGCCCGCGTACGCGTCCTCCTGCACGGCCTCATATCCGATGCGGATGAAGCGGCCTCCGGATTCCATGTCGAGGACCTTCTCGCCGGTCGAGGTCTCGATGAGACGGCGTTCGCCCTGGATGACCGTGACCTTGCCGCCGATGTCCGCGATGACGGCCTTGTGCTTGGGCGGCCGCGCCTCGAAGAGCTCTTCCACGCGCGGGAGACCCTGGGTGATGTCGGAGCCGGCCACGCCGCCGGTGTGGAAGGTCCGCATGGTGAGCTGCGTGCCCGGTTCGCCGATGGACTGCGCGGCGATGGTGCCGACCGCGGTCCCGAGCTTCACGAGCTTGTTGTACGAGAGGTCGTAGCCGTAGCACTTCTGGCACAGCCCCTTCTTCAGCTTGCAGGAGAGGAGCGAGCGCACGTGCGCCGTCTCGAGCGGCTCCGCGAACATCTGCATCGCGCGGATGTCGTCCTCCATGACGACGGTGCCCTTCTTCACGACGGTCTTCTTGGTCGTCGGGTCCTTGATGTCCTTCATGGGCACGCGCCCGAGGAGCCGCGTGAGGAGCGGTTCGCCGATCTCCTCGCACTCCGCGTGCGTGAGCACCACGCCGTCCGTGTCGCCGCAGTCCTCGGCCGTGATGATGACGTCCTGCGCCACGTCCACGAGGCGACGGGTGAGGTACCCGGCGTTCGCGGTCTTGAGGGCGGTGTCGGTCAAGCCCTTGCGGGTGCCGTGGGACGAGATGAAGTATTCGAGCACGTCCAGGCCATCGCGCAACGACGACTTGATGGGCAGCTCGATGATGTTGCCGGACGGATTCGCCACGAGCCCCTTCATGCCGATGACGTTGGTCAGCTGGCCGACGGAACCGCGGGCGCCGGAGTCGATCATGGAGAAGACGGTCCCGAGCTTGTCGAGCGACTCCTTCGACATCTTCTGGATGCGATCCTTGGCGTCGGTCCAGACCTTGATGATCTGCGTGTACCGTTCCTTCTTCGTGAGGAGACCTTCCTTGTACTGCTGCTCGATGGTCTCGACCTTCTTCTCGCTCTCGTCGAGCAGGCCGCGCTTGGCCTCGATGGATGGCAGGTCGCCCACGCCGTACGAGAACCCGGACTTCGTGATGTGGTGGAAGCCGAGGTTCTTCACGTCGTCGAGGAAGGTGACGGTGCGCTCGAAGCCGTGGCGTTCGAGGCAGGTGCGCGTGATCTCGCCGAGCTGCTTGGTGCCCATCGTCTCGTTGCGGTAGCCGATCTCGACGGGGAAGAGCCGATTCAGCAGGATGCGTCCCACGTTCGTCTCGAGCACGCCCTCGCCGAGTGCGAGGCGCGTCTTGATCTTCTCGCGGATGTCGAGCTTGCCGAGCTGGTACGTGTAGATCGCCTCGTCGGGCGTGCCGAACGTCTTGGTCTTGCCGTCGACGGGCTCCAGGAGCGTCGTCATGTAGTAGCACCCCCAGGCGATGTCCTTGTCCGGGCGCGCAACCGGCTGGCCGGTCGCGGGCTTCAGGAGGTTCTTCGCCGAGAGCATGATGTTCTTGGCCTCGTCGCGCGCCTCCGCCGTGAGCGGGACGTGCACGGCCATCTGGTCGCCGTCGAAGTCGGCGTTGAACGCGGGGCAGACCATGGGATGGATCTGGATGGCCTTGCCCTCGATGAGCTTCGGCTGGAATCCCAGGATGCCGAGGCGGTGCAGGGTCGGGGCGCGGTACAGGAGCACCACCGCGTCGGACGCGATGACCTCGAGGATGTCCCACACCTCCGGGTTGTCCGCCTCGATGAAGCGGTTCGCGGAGCGGATGTTGTGCACGAGCTCGCGTTTGATGAGCTCGGCGATGATGAACGGCTTGAAGAGCTCGAGCGCCATGATCTTCGGCAGGCCGCACTGGTAGAAATGGAGCGTCGGGCCCACGACGATGACGGAGCGTCCCGAGTAGTCGATGCGCTTGCCGAGCAGGTTCTGGCGGAAGCGGCCCTGCTTGCCCTTCAGGATGTCGGCGAGGGACTTGAGCTGGCGCTTCTTGCCCGTGGCCGCGATGACCGTCTTGGAGTGGCGCGCGCTGTTGTCGATGAGCGCGTCCACGGCCTCCTGCAACATGCGCTTCTCGTTGCGCGTGATGACCTCCGGGGCGTTCAGCTCCATGAGGCGCTTCAGGCGGTTGTTGCGGTTGATGACGCGACGGTACAGGTCGTTCAGGTCCGACGTCGCGAAGCGTCCGCCGTCGAGCGCCACCATCGGACGCAGGTCCGGCGGGATGACGGGGACGACCTTCAGGACCATCCAGTGCGGTTCGATGTGCGTCTGCGAGAACGACTTCAGGAGCTTGAGGCGGCGGATGATGCGGTCGCGCTTGGCTTCGGACGCGCCGTCGAGGTCGGCCGTGAGCGCCACGATGGTCGCCATCACGTCGATCTTCTGCAGCAGCTCATCGAGCGCCTCGGCGCCGATTTTCGCCTCGAACACGTGCCCGTACTTCAGCGAAAGCTCGTGGTACTCGTTCTCGGACAGGATCTTGAGCGGACGGAGGTCCTTCAGCTCATGTTCGGAGCCGGAGAAATCCTCCTCGAGCTCCTCGAGTTGGCGTTCCTTGGCGCCGTGCAGCTTGTCGAGTTCCTGCGTGACGGCCGCCGTCTCCGCCTTGTTCTCCTGCGACTTCTCGTTCACCCGGGCGATGTCGCGTTCGTAGGTGGATTCGATGGCCTTGCGCTTGCCCTTGTATTCCGCGCGCACCTGCTCGATGACTTGGGCGCGGAGCTCCTCATTCACGTCCGTCACGATGAACGACGCGAAGTAGACGACCTTCTCGAGCGCCTGCACCGACATGTCGAGCACGGTGCCGAGCCTCGACGGGACGCCGCGGAGGAACCAGATGTGCGTGACCGGCGCCGCGAGCTCGATGTGGCCCATGCGTTCGCGGCGGACGAGCGAGTGGGTGACCTCCACCCCGCACTTGTCGCACACGATGCCCTTGTAGCGGATCTTCTTGTACTTGCCGCAGTAGCACTCCCAGTCCTTGGACGGGCCGAAGATTTCCTCGGCGAACAGTCCGGACTTCTCCGGCTTCTGCGTGCGGTAGTTGATGGTCTCGGGCTTGGTGACCTCGCCGTACGACCACCCGCGGACGACCTCCGGGGATGCGAGCCTCAGCCGGATCGCATCGAAGTCCGTGGTCTTGATGTTTTCCGTTTGGAAGAAAGACATACGCGTTCGATGGATTCGTTATTTCGTTTCCTCGGGTGAGGGGCCCCACTCGGGTTCAGATGGATTCACGAGCGGTGGGCGGGACCGGAACGATTCCGGACGCGGGCTCGATTCCTCGATCTGCTTGCCGTGCTTCAGGAGTTCGACGTCCAGGCAGAGCCCCTTCAGCTCGCGCACGAGCACGTTGAAGGATTCCGGCACGTTGACCTTGCGGATGGGCTCGCCCTTGATGATGGCTTCGTACGCCTTGGAGCGCCCGGGCACGTCGTCCGACTTGATGGTGAGGATTTCCTGCAGCGTGTGCGCCGCGCCGTACGCCTCGAGCGCCCACACTTCCATCTCGCCGAAGCGCTGGCCGCCGGACTGCGCCTTGCCGCCGAGCGGCTGCTGCGTGATGAGCGAGTACGGGCCGATGGACCGCTGGTGGATCTTATCCTCCACCATGTGATTCAGCTTCAGCATGTAGATATACCCGACGGTCGGCTTGTAGTCGTACGCGTCGCCGGTGCGTCCGTCGAAAAGCGTGACCTTTCCGTCCTCGGCGTACCCGGCGCGCTTCAGCTCGTTGCGGATGATCTGCTCCGGCACGCCGTCGAAGACCGGCGCGGCCACGGTGTAGCCGAGCGCGTTCGCGGCGAGCCCAAAGTGCGTTTCCAGGATCTGGCCAAGGTTCATGCGGGAAACGACGCCGAGCGGGGAAAGGATGACGTCGACCGGGGTGCCGTCCTCGAGGAACGGCATGTCCGCTACCGGGACGATCTTGGAGATGACGCCCTTGTTGCCGTGCCGGCCCGCGAGCTTGTCGCCCACCTGGGCCTTGCGCAGGTCCGCCACCGCCACGACGATCTGCTTGATGACGCCCGGCTGCAGCTTGTCGCCCGCCTCGCGCGAGAACATCGTCACGCCCACGACCTTGCCGTGTGCGCCGTGCTGGAGGTAGAGCGAGGAGTCGCGCACGTCGCGGGCCTTCTCGCCGAAGATGGCGCGGAGCAGCTTCTCCTCGGCGGAGAGGTCGGCCTCGCCCTTCGGGGTGATCTTGCCGACGAGGATGTCGCCGGACTTCACTTCCGCGCCGATGCGCACGATGCCCTGCTCGTCGAGGTTCTTCAGCTTCTCCTCCGAGACGTTCGGGATGTCGGACGTCACGATCTCGGGACCGAGCTTGGTGTCGCGCACGTCGATGGGATAGTGCTCGATGTAGATGGAGGTGAACCGGTCCTCGTGCACGAGCTTCTCGGACAGGATGATGGCGTCCTCGTAGTTGTAGCCGTCCCACGAGAGGAAGGCGCACAGGAGGTTCTGCCCGAGCGCGAGCTCGCCGCGCTGACATGCCGTGCCGTCGATGAGGACTTCGCCCGCGTAGACCTTTTGCCCCTTCGACACGCGCGGATGCTGGTTGAGGCACGTCGAGCTGTTGGACCGCTGGAACTTCTCGAGGTCGTAGCGGCGGATCTTTCCGTCCTGCGTCTGGAGCTCCACGTGCTTGCCGGAGACCGACACCACGGTGCCGTCGTCCGGCGCGAGGATCACGTCGCCCGCGTCCACGGCCGCGCGCCGTTCCACGCCGGTGCCGACGATGGGCGCGTCCGGCTTGATGCACGGGACGGCCTGACGTTGCATGTTCGAACCCATGAGCGCGCGCTGGCCGTCGTCATGTTCGACGAACGGAATGAGCGCGGTGCCGACGGAGAGGATCTGCTTCGAGGAGACATCGACGTAGTCGATCTCATGCACGTCCACGACCGTGGCGTCGCCGTTCTTGCGGGCGCTCGCGCGGGCTTCGAGGAAACGTCCGTCCTTGCCGATGGGCGTCGTCGCCGGTGCCGTGGTCCCGCGCTCCTCCGTAAAGGCGTTCAGGTATACGATCTCGCCCGTGACGCGCGGTACGATGGGCAGCGACGGGATGGAGACCTTCTTCAGCTTCTCCGCGAGCTTCTTGTCGACCTCGGTCCCGGCCTCGCCGACGACCTTCCCCTCACCGTCGCGGACATCGACGCGCAGGACCTCGCCGACGGCGTCCTTTCCGTCGTTCTCCGCCATGTTCTTGACCTTCCGATATGGCGTCTCGATGAACCCGAAGTCGTTGATGCGCGCGTAGCACGCGAGATGTCCCACAAGGCCGATGTTCGGTCCTTCAGGCGACTGGATGGGGCAGATGCGGCCGTAGTGGGTGCGATGCACGTCGCGGACGTCGAAGCCGGCGCGTTCGCGCGAGAGGCCGCCGGGGCCCATCGCGGAGAGGCGCCGCTTGTGCTCGAGCTCCGAGAGCGGGTTGACCTGGTCCATGAACTGCGAGAGCTGCGAACTCATGAAGAACTCGCGCACCGCGCCGATGACCGGCCGCGCGTTGATGAGCTTCGCCGGCGTGAGGGTCGCGATGTCCTGCGTGGACATGCGGTCCTTCACGATACGCTCCATGCGCGCGAGGCCGATGCGGAACCGTCCCTGCACGAGCTCGCCGATGGCGCGCACGCGGCGGTTCCCGAGGTGGTCCACGTCGTCCGGTTCCTCCTGCGTGTTGTTCAGGCGGATGATCTCGCGGAGGATCTTCACGAGGTCCTCCTTCGCGAGGATGCGGTTCTCTTCCTTGGCGACCTCCTTGGGGTCCGCCTTCACGCCGAACCGCTGGTTGAACTTGTAGCGCCCGACCTGGCCGAGGTCGTAGCGATCGAAGTTGAAGAACATCGAGTGGATGAGCGACTGGGCGTTGTCCGCCGTGGCGAGGTCGCCCGGACGGATGCGCTTGTACACCTCGATGGTCCCCTCTTCTTCGGTCTTCGCGACGTCCTTGGCGAGCGTCGCCTCGATGTAATGGTTCAGGGGATGGATGTCGACGTCGGTGAAGAACGCCGAGATGTCCTCGTCGCTGCCGAACCCGAACGCGCGCAGGAGCGACGTCGCCGCGACCTTGCGCTTCCGGTCGATCTTCACCCAGATGACGTTGTTGCCGTCGGTCTCGAACTCGAGCCAAGCGCCGCGGTTCGGGATGACCTTCGCGCCGTAGTAGCGGCGCCCGCGCGTCATCTCGGCCGTGAAGAACGCCCCGGCGGACCGCACAAGCTGCGACACGATGACACGCTCGATGCCGTTCACGACGAACGTGCCTCGGTCGGTCATGACCGGAAGGTCGCCGAGGTACACTTCCTGTTCCCTCGTCTCGCCCGTGCGCTTGTTGACCAGCCGCGTCTTCACGCGGAGCGGCGCCTCGTAGTTGACGTTCTTCGCCTTCGACGTCTGCTCGTCGAACTTCGGCTCGTCGAAGAAATAGTCGACGAGCGACAGTTCGAGGTCGCGGCCGATGAAATCCTTGACCGGCGAGACCTCGTTGAACAGGTCGCGAATCCCTTCCTCGAGGAACCAGCGGTAGCTCTGCTTCTGGATCTCGATGAGATCCGGCAGGGCCATGGCGTCACGTGACGCCGTGAAATAGCGACGCTCCGTCTCGGTGGGCGGTTGGCGTCGGAACAGCTTGGACATGCGGGTCCTGGCTACGGACGCATCATCCCTCCACAACCGGGCCGCGGTCGAACGGAGCGTTCAGGCGGAGTGACCGGGCGACGGCGAGAGCGGATGAGCGTCGTGTGGTTAATGAAAACGGGAAGATGCCGCGGCGGATAGACACGAAAACCCACCGGGACGTGTGTCCGGCGGGTTCGAGTGCCTATCGATGGAGGGTGAGCATTTGGCCAAAAATACTCGCGCAGCGCGCATCTTGTGGCCGGAGTGTGCCATGGGATGGGAGTGCCGTCAAGACCCTGGCTGGGCTGACCCGACCCCTGTCCGAATCCGTGTTCAACGTCCTTATATAGGGTGTTCAAAGGAACAAACCGTCATTATGGCTTAACAGAGCCATTTTCTGTTGGCTGGGTTGAGCCAAGAAAACGTGCCTGCCCCTCTTGACAAAATCGTTGATTCATGGTATTGTCCTTCGTTCTGAACTGGCAAAGGGCCCGTCGGGACGCGAACGTCACAAGCGAAGAGGCAGTCTCGATTGAGGAGAGTCGAGGCCCATCCAACAATGCTCACCGATATCTTGCTGATTATGGAGCACAGGGTTGTGATGCGCTAGGCGATCTGAAATCGGGACCCACAAAAGGCCCCGTTTTTCGTCTCCCGTTGCCGCTCACGGACGTGGAGGAGGAACCCGCGGCGGTCCGAACACGGACCCCGTCGCGGACGGCCCGCTGAAATCATCGGCTCCGGATTCGTCTGGAACCGCATGATCGGTAGGCGGCCATGGATACCGCGCGCTTCGGCGCTGCGCTGTCCCCTCTACATCCGTAGCGACAATGTACGACAGGAAAGGGACCCCCCGCCATGGAATAGGCGACATTGTTGAAGTAAACGACCGACAGGCACCCGCAGGCCAGAAAGGACCGCATCGACAGAATCCAACATTCCATACCACGCACCAGCCTGCTCACCCTGGTGCACCGCTCCGAGCGCGCGACATCCGTCGCGCTCTCGGACCCGGTCCGCCGACGCGACGCGCATCGGCCCAAACCCTCTCGCGACCAGCTTGTCGTGTCGTGAGAAAAGTCACCTAGCCAAGAAAGGAAGGCTGTGCGACTGCTCGTGCGGTAAAAATCTATCGAGCTTCGGGAAAAACCCGGGGCAACAACGCCGCCTGGAGACGGGACGGCGCGTCGAGACGACAGTCTCAGGCGCAGGAACGACGCTCGTCGCTCCTGCCCAATCCCGAAGGCATGACCTGCGTCACGCGTTCAGGATCGGACCTTTCATGACATCGTCCCGAACGATGTAGAGGAGAGCTCCGTGTGTGGGACCGTTTACGGTTCCTGCGCGCGGTCGGGGGTGGATCTCATCGCGAGCCGGATTCGTCTGGCATGCCTTGACCGTACACCTTCACGGACGTGGATGCTTCGGCAGACCATGTCCCCTCTGCATCGTTCCGGATGATGGAAACGTCAAACATCATTCGGCATATCCGCGTGCACCACCGAAAAGGTCTCGGGAGAGACGCCCATAGGGTGTGTGGTGACCCGGCCAGGTTCGACTCCTGGGCGCGCGGCCAACGATTTGTCCCTGCTTTTGCGGGGAAAGGAGTGCAGAATGCTCATCGAGAAGCTCATCGAGCAAAGCCTCAAGAACGCGAATCTCGCCTCTCCTCCGAAGGAGCAGCGGGACCGCGAGTTCCGGGCACTGCTCGAGCAGCCACTCGGCGGCACCCGCGAAGACCGCGCCAGCGCCCTGCCTCAGCAGAGCAACTGACCGCGCCTTCGCCCTCGTCGCCCCTCGTTTCGGCCCTTGCCGGAACGAGGAATCCCTTCGGCTTCCGATCGCAAGATCGGACTTCGAAGCCGATTCAAAAACCATAGCGAGCCACGGCCGTTTTCGGCCGTGGTTTTGCGTTTAGGCGGCCCCTGAAACCATTGACACCCTCGCCGTTTTCTGGTATGTTCGTATGTTCCCGGACTCCGTGTCCAGGAACAGTTCCGGTCCGTCCGGAGCGGTATGGAGGGGAGACATCCCGCCAATGGCGGGACGACAGCATGCATAAACGGGACTCCGGCTCTTGGCCTGACTCCTGCGACGCGTGTGCTCCGGTCCGGAGTCGGCATCTGCCGGTTCCGGGCCTCACCTCCAGACCGTTCCGTGCGGACGGTGCAAATTGTTTCGGGTGGTCCTTCAACATACTGCGTCCCGAATGGGACGGAAAGAGGTGTTACGTGAAGAGGTTTTCCAGTCAGTCGGCACGCGAAATTGAGACCGTTAAAGTCAAGGAGGGTGGTCAACCCTTCTGCCTCGGAGACATGTTCGTCGGCGTGGACGTGGACCGGCTTTCGGACCCGCACGGCGCGGTGCGGCATGCGAACGGCGCTTGGCGTCAGCGTGATGCGGTCCTCGAGGTAGACAGCTACTTCGTCGAGGACGGCGGCGGCGAGAATGTTGCGGAATACTGCGACGTGGCCTGCGAGTTCGAGGAATCTATCCCGCAGGAACTTGCCCTGGCCCTAGACAGGGTCGAGCGTGAGGAAGACGACTCGGATGACGACTGGGAAGTCTGGAGTCCTATCTGTAACTTCCCCCCGTCGCAGTTCCTCGACCCGTACGAAGACGAGCCGGAGGAACGAATCGCCGGCACCGACGACGAACGCCAATACGTGCGGAAACTGCATCGACGCGAAGAGTACCTGGTGCAGCGCATCGCCGACCGGAAGCCGCCCATCGCGGATATGCGTGCCGTGAAGAAGGCGCGCCGCATCCTGAACGCCCTGCTGCTCAAGCAGGCGGACAACGAGGCCGAGCTCGCGGATATCCGCGAGGTGCTCAGTCGCCTCGATCCCTCGCGCGGACCTGTCGCGTCGGCACACTCGCCCACGACCAGTGCCGCGTTCCGCAAACCTCCGAAGGATCCCCACGAGATCCAATAGGAGGTACAGACATGTCCCTTCAACCAGACGTCGACGCCGTCAACCGACGGCATGAGGTATCGCGGCCGCCGGAACCGGTGATCGAGACGCCCTCCTTCAGCTTCGAAGAGGCCTCGCGTCGTCGTGACGCGTGCCTCGAAGTCGCGGACGATCTCCTGTTCTCGCTGCGCAAGCAGCTCGAGCGGGAGACGCGGAAGAGGACGCCCAGGATCAAGAAAATCCGGGACGAAATCCGGAGGGCGGAACTCGAGCTTCAAGGGCTCGAGGCCAAGCTCGCCGGGACCGGACGCGCGAAGAGGGGCCCAAAAATCCCTTCGCTCGTTCCGAAGATGATCATCGCCGTCGCGCCACAGACCATCGCGCGGCGCATCGGTGCCAAGCGGGAGGAGCTCCTCCATCTTGAAGAGTCCTTGGACGCCGAAATGGAGCCCATCCGCTCCGTCGAGGCTGACATCGGCCTCGTCGAGGAGGAACGACGCGCCATCACGCGGCTGTTCTACAGCCGCATCCACGTACCGAACGCACCTTCACGTCGTTGACCACGACATAACCTAGAGGGGAGCCCGTCGCTCGACGCGCTCCCCTGTCCCGCATCCGTCGCCCGAGGAATGGCGACAGGCGCGGGGCACCCGATCCCAAGGGTACGAACCTACGGCCAACGCCTAGGAAACCCTTTCCATCTTTGACGGGAGACCCCACCACGCGATGCCGTCTGACGGCACGCACCTTCACAAACGAGTACGCCGGCCCGACCAGCGCCAACGCGCATCGATTCGGGACGGCGAGTAACGCTCCATACGCAGGGATGGTCCCTGCGGAGCTGTGATCAACGTCCGCCGCGTCACCACGCGACGGCATGTCACGGTCCCGCACGGGGACCACAGACGGAGGACAGATGGCCACGCGCACCAACAACCGGAAAGAGTCGTTCGATGTCCCCATGAAGCCCTCGCGCTGCTACGCGAAGGTGCGTCTCACCAACAAACCCAAGTGGGGGCGTGCCGGTGACGGGACGCCTCGACACGCGACCGTGCCGGCGAGCCTCCTCCAAGCCGTCCACGGGGACGGATTCGGGGAAAAGCTCGCGCTCATCGCGGAGTCGCTCGGCGAAGACGCGGAGACCACGATCGTCAAGGAATCCTCGGGCTACGCGCTCAAGGACTTCGATGCGGAAGCGCTGATCCAATACTGCCGGACGGACGAGCTCCCCTTCGAGGAAGCCGTGAAGCTCGCGCTTCCGCCGTCCGAGGAGGAGATCGCGTTCCACATGGAGCGCGTGAAGCTCCCGGACGATTGGGAGGAGGTGTTCCGACAACAGGAAAAAAGGGATCCCCCGCCCGAGGACATCGCCGCGACGATCCGCCAGATGGCGATTCGAGAGGCTTTGGACCGGGGTACCCATCAGCTGATGGGCTTGCCCCCTTCGGTCCTCGAGGAGATCGCGGACGGCCACATGGCCGTGTACGTCGTCGGCCCGTCCTCGGACGGTTCGAAGACGCGATACAACACCAAGCCGATCCCGATCGCCGACCTCATCGCCCTTGCCTACGAAGGCGGGGCCGAACGCGTGAAGACGCTTCCGGATGACTTCGCGTCGGGCGCGGCCCGTGGGCTCTGCCTCACGACCGTGTTCGAGTTCGACAACACGTGCCGATGGGTCTGCTACATCGAACGGCCGACGCCGGACCGGCGTGGCTTCCTCATCGCGTTCCCCTTCGAGGTCATCGCGGACGCGATCCGGACGAAGCACGAGTGGATCATGCGCGTCTTCCCCACCCTCCTCCTGGAGGACATGCACCCGGCATGCAGGTGGCAGCCGCCTCGGCAACGCACGCGGCACGTCTCCAGGGACCGCCGACACCCCTACGCTCCGCGCCCTCCTCGTGAGGATGCCGGAACGAAGGAGGAGCCGACGCCCCCCGACCCCGACCAAGACCCCAACAACCAGGAACCCGACCAGGACAACGACGATTCGGAGCCATCCGAAGCCGACGAGTCCGCGTAGGGTTCTCTCGAGGCGGGGGAACCGATATCCCTGCCTCTCCGCGGAGCTGGACCATGTGTCTGGTTCCCGCGGATTCCTTGGCAGCCGCATGCCGACCGAAGCATCGACATGGGACTGCGAAGGGATCGATAAACGCCAGGAGTACGAGGAGCTTCGATGAAGCCTCGCAAGATCGAACGACGGATCGACAACGTGGTCTTCGCCAAGCCGGAAGTGTGGGGAGCGGGACGACGTCCCTCCTCACCCCCGCCCGCGCCGGAAGAGCAGGGACCGCGACCGGTCTCGCTCATCCGCGTCCCGGTGCCGCGCCCCGCGATGCGGGGACAGCTGCTCCGCACGACGACGTACGACGACGCGATGTTCTACCTCCTGATCCGCGAGGTCATCCTTGTGGATCCGAAGACCGGGAAGGCTCAGGAACCGTTCTGGGAAATCGGCCAACTCCCCATCTGCCTCGACGAAGGCATCAACGCCGAAGCCCGCCGATTCGCGGAGGAGCAAGGATGGTGCGCCATCCGCGATCGGGACTATGCCCCTCACCCGTTCTACGGGGCCTTGTCCACGAGAGAACTCAGGCAGGAAGCCCGAGACAGAGGCGACATGATCGCTCGGGTCATGCCCGGGTACGATGACCCCGCTGTCGTCGACAAGATGCTCCTTGAAGCGCAATTCCAGCCCCTCACGCGGACCAGCGCCATCGCGAAGGAAAGCTGAAGCGGGAACGGCCCGACGCGCTCCGAACACCGACCAGGTCCTCTGGCGGTGTTTTTCGTTATGGACGACCGGTGTCGTCTTGACATGGGCCGCGCGGCTTCGTA
>JAZDIB010000033.1:0-3265 GCA_043805355.1 Patescibacteria group bacterium
CTGCATCCCCCGGTCGAATTCGTTCTTGAACATGCCGAAGCTTGCGCATCCCGGCGAGAGCAGGATGACGTCCCCTTTCTGCGCGTCCTTCCGGTGCGTCTCGACGGCTTCCTGCATGGACGCCACGACCGTGAACGGGACGCCCGCGCGCTTCAACGCCTTTGAGAATTTCGCGAACGCTGTGCCCTCGAAGAGCGTGACGGACGCGTGTGCGTCTTTCATGGCCTTCGCGACCTCGTCGAACGCGAGGTCCTTGTCCGCTCCACCCGCGATGATGCGCAGGCGCTTCGCGGTCGGGGCAATGGCCTTGATGGCGGCGATGGCGCCGTCGGGAGAGGTCGCGGTCGTGTCGTTCACGAAGCGCACACCCTTGATCGTCGCGATTTCCTCCATCCGGTTCTCGAGTCCCTTGAACGTCCTCGCCGCCGAACGGATGCCGGTCAGCGTCGCGCCTGCCATCCGTGCCGCGAGCGCCGCGGCAAGGACGTTCATCGCGTTGTGGTCGCCGAGCATCCGGATCGACTTCCGTTTCAGGAGGATCCCCTTCCGTCCGGTCATCGGGTCGATCCAGCGCAAATCGTCTTTCCCGAGCGTCGCGTCCGTCCCCCGTCCGGTCCCGAACAGCAGCGTCCGCGATGGCGCTTCCTTCGCGTAGGCGCGGCATCGTCCGTCATCCGCGTTGAAGATGGCGATGTCGTCCGGCGTCTGGTGCCGGAAGATCTGCGCCTTGGCCTCGGCGTAGTCTTCCATCCCCTCGTACGCGTTCATGTGGTCGCGCAGGAGGTTCGTGAACACGGCGATGTGCGGAGAGAGCCCGAGCGACCCCGTCGATTCGAGGAGGAAACTCGAGAGCTCGAGTACGGCCACGTCGTCGTGCTTCACCTTGTCGAGGAACGTGAGCGGCGAGACGAGGATGTTGCCTCCTATCCAAGTTCGTTTGCCGGAGCGCTTCAGCATCTCGCCGACGAGCGCGGTCGTGGTGCTCTTGCCGCGCGTCCCCGTGATGCCGACGATGGGGCACGTGCATCGGTCCATGAATAGCGTGACGTCGGACTCGATGCGCTTGCCGAGTTTGATGGCCAGCTTCATCTCCGGCGACGTTGCCCGCACGCGCGGGTTCCGGACCACGATGTCCGCCCAGCGTACGTCCTCCAGCCGGTGCTTCCCGAGGATGAACTTCACGCGCTTGAATTTCTTCAGCGCCGCGACGTTGCCGCCGAGCTCCTTCGCCGTCTTCTGGTCCGTGACGCGCACGTCCGCGCCCTGATGCAGAAAATAGCGGGCAGCCGAGATGCCGCTGCCGTTCTCGAATTGACCGAGGCCGAGGATGAGGACGTTCATACGAAATCGCCGCGGAGGCGCGCGAGCCGGACGGTGAGGACGGCTTTCCAGATCTGCCATCCCATGTGGATATATTCCTTCAATCCTTTCCAGAACCCCACTTTCTGCATTTTCCGGACGATGGTCAAGCCCGGGAGTTCCACGGTCCCGTACGGCAGCTTCCGGCTCCGGCAGGAGTAGTTTATGGCCCCTTCCACCATGAAACCTTGGAGATAGCGGTCCGGGATATCCTCGAAGACGTGTCGCTCGAGCGCGCGTTCCCCGCCGATGAGCGGCAGGTGCGCCGCGACCTTCATGAGGAACGGGCCGCGGTCGCGGATGCCGACGCACATCGCCATCTTCCCTTCGAGCACCGGCTTCATCACCGCGTCGAGATGCGCCGTCGAAAGGCCGTGCAGGTCCGCGTCGCAGAAGAAGAGAATGGGCGCGTCGGTATGCGAGACGCCGTGCATCATGGCCGCGCCCTTGCCGTGCTTCCACGGGAACTGGTGGACGAGCGACGCGCCGTTCTGCCGCGCGATGTCCGCGGTGCGGTCCGTGGAGCCGTCGGAGATGACGATGACGTCGCGGAAGCGCCTCGAGTCGACGAGCGTCTTCACGATGGGGCCGATGGTCTTCTCCTCGTTGTAGGCCGCGACGACGACGGCGACGTTCTTGACGGTGCTCATGGTCGGCGTGAGAGTTCGTAGCGGATCTCCTCGAGCTTGCGGAGCGCGTTCTTGGACTGGTCGAACTTCGTGCGCAGGTTCCCGGTCAGGTCCATGGCGAGCAGGACGCCGACGACCCTGCTGCCCGCGACGTAGAGCGCCTCGACCGCCTTCCGGTCCCCGGCCGTCGCCTTGAGCACCGCGAGCCGCGCGAATTCGCCGACGACGTCCGAGAGCCCGCCGATGACCGATTCGGGATCGGTCGTGATGAGCTCGGCGTCCTCGACGGTCCCGTGCGTGACGAAACGGTGGAAGAACATGGCCTCGCAATGCTCCTCGAGCGCGGCCTGCCACGGGCCGTCCGACGCGAGCGCCGGATCCTTCTTGACGAGCGTCGAGCCTGCGCGGAACGCCAGCGCGGCGGTCGCGAGCTCCGTGTCCGCCACGGTCACGTCATCCCGCTGAAGCGCGAAGATGGAGCGCTTCGCCGCGGAGATGAGGTTCGCGGCGTGCTCGTGGAGGGTTCGTCGTTCGCTCGCTCGCGTGCGTTGGCGCGAGACGGTCTGCTTGAAGGTCGTGCGTGTCATAGGGCGTTCGGATGGAGGGTGTCCTCGTATTCGTTGATGATTTGGTCGGAGACGCGGTCCCAGGAGTAGAGCCGGCGCACCACGTCGCGCGCACGTTCGCCGCGGATGCGCACGAGGACCGGATCCGAGAGGATCCACTCGAGCACGCGGGAGAGTTCGCGCACCTTGCCGACCGGATACGCGATGCCGGAATGGTCGACGAGCTGGCGGTTGGACGGGATGTCGCTCATCACCACGAGGCGTCCGTTCGACATGGCCTCCAAGATGGCGACGGAGAGCCCTTCCGACCGCGACGGATGGATGAGCGCGAAGCAGTGCGCGAGGAGCTGCTCCACTTCCTCGCCGGTGCGGCGTCCCATCATCACGACGCGCGGGTCCGGCGCCGCGAGCTTGCGGAGCTTGGTCTCGTATTCGACCGTGTCGTAGGTCGCGTCACCGACGATGAGGAGCCTCTTGTCGGTCGTGAGCGGCTTGAAGGCCTCGATGGCATCCTCATGCGCCTTGACCGGCACGAGGCGTCCGAGCGTCATCAGATAGCCGTTCGGTTCGAGGCCGAGCTGCTTGAGGTACGACGTGCCGATGACGCGCTTCGGGATCTCGACGCCGTTCGGGATGTGTGTCACGTGGCGCCGGAACATCCCTTCCGCGAACAGCTGGAGGTCGTGCGAGACGGCGATGGTGCGGTGCGGG
>JAZDIB010000034.1:0-6477 GCA_043805355.1 Patescibacteria group bacterium
GGATGCAGTCGCGATGAGCACGTCGGGCGTCGCGGTCGTCGAGGTCGAGGTCGTGGAGGATGTGGTCTCGTCCGTCGTGTGCGCCGTGCTCGTCGGCGGGATGCCCGGAGGCAACTCATCGCCGGCCGGTTCCTCCGTCGCCTGACCCGACATCTCCGTCGAATTCGTCTGCCAAGGGACGTGCACGCTGACGGGCGGCGACGCGAGCCAGCGTCCCTTCATGGCGCGCAAGAAGAGGGTCGCGCCCGTGTCGCGCGGGACATCCTCGAACATGAACGTGCCGTCCGACCCAGCCACAGCCGAAAGGAGGAAGCGCCCATCGGTATCGAACGCCAGCACGACCGCTCCCGGACGCGTCGTCCCCTGGATGATCGCGACGCCCTCCACGTCTTTCACGTCCCCGACGTTCGGCGTCGGCATCGTGAGCAGGAACGTCCCAAGCAAAAAACCCGCGACAGCTGCCGCGAGTCCGATCCCGATGCGTTTCAGGAGCTCCGGACGTTCCATCATACCGAATCGATGGTACAGGCTTCAGGTCTGTTCGGCAACCCTAACTCCTCCACCCTTCCTTCAGGAACGCGAGGCGATAGAGCGGGAGGAACGCGGGCAGGTCCCAGGTGCCGTAGAGGTCCATCTGGCGGCCGCCCCATCCGGCCTTGAACCGCGTGATGCCCTCCCATGACGCCTTGTACGCCGGCATGGATTTGGATGGCGGATTCGCGCCCCAGAAGTCGTACACGGACGCGCCGTCGCGCTTCGCCTGCATGATGGCGTCCCAGTGCAGGGCATACGGCGCCATGGCGTTGCGCGCCTCGTCGCTGGAGGCGCCGTAGAGATAGGTCACTGTGCCGCCGGAGACGAGTTCCATATTCGCGGCGAGGGGCTTGCCGCCGACTTCGGCGAGGCGGATGCGCGCCAGGCCGAGCGGCCTCAGGAACGCGTACGTCTTCTCGAGATAGGGACGCGGATGCTGGACGAACCCGTCGCGCGTCGCCGTGGCGTCCATGAGGTCGAGGAACGCCGTCACGTCGCCGGGGTGCGTCGCGACGCGGGTCGTCACGCCGTGCGTTGCCGCGACGTGGATGTTGTAGCGCGTCTTCTGGTGCATGGCGGCGAGCAGGTCGTCGGCGGACGGCGCGAGGTCGAGCAGGATGGTCGAGGAGGGGTTCTGGCTGACGTTCCGGCGGAAACGCATCGGCATGAGCCCTTCGGGATCGCGCAGTTCGGCGAGCGGCTCGAAGCGCCAGAAGAACGGTCGGCGCAGGCGGGTCGCGAGCAGGCCGTCGAAGAACGACCGGATGGCGTCGCGACGCAGGTCGACCGGAAGCGTCGGCGAGAAAATGGGGCCGCGCGGCGCGAACCAGTACCCGAGGCCGAGCTTCTTGGGGCGGAATTCCATCTGCGCCGCGACGAGGAGCGCGCCGGCGTCGTCGAAGAGGGCGAACCGGCGGACCTCCAGGCCGCACGTGCGGCGGAACTCGCCCCACCCCCACGACTGCGGGAATTGGCTCCACGGCTGCCGTGCCTGGAACGCGTCCCACCGCTGTCCGTCCGTGATCTCCAAGAACGTCATATCATCTTGTCATTCCCGACCCTCCCCTGTCATTCCCGCGCAGGCGGGAATCCAGAAACGGTCGGGGGGGTTCCTGCCTCCGCAGGAACGACAGGGAAAATATCATCGCTTCGAGAGATTCTTCAGCGCCACACGGATGCGTTCGGACGTGTCGGTCACGGCGGCGTCCACGTGCTTCAGGGCCTCGCGTGCCTGCGCCGAGGAGTATCCGAGGGTCATGAGGGCCTCGACCACGTCACGGTCCTCCGTGGATTCGCCTGGCTCGTCCACGAGCTGTCCCTTGAGTTCGAGCACGATCTTCTGCGCGGTCTTGGTGCCGACGCCCGGGACCGAGGTGAGCATCGCGATGTCGCCGGCCATGATGGCGCGCCGAAGCGTCTCGACCGAGCCGACCGAGAGGAGCGTCAGGCCGGCCTTGGGGCCGATGCCGGAGATGTTGATGAGGCGTTCGAACATCGCGAGGTCCGGCGCCGTCAGGAACCCGTACAGGTCGCGGCTGTCTTCGCGCACGTGGTCGTGGATGTAGAGGCAGCGCTCCTCCCCGGACACGCACGAAGCGAGCGTCGAGACGCTCGCCATCACGCGGTACCCGACCCCGTTCACCTCAAGCAACAGGGAGCCCGGCAACACCTCCGTCACGATCCCCTTCAGCGATCCGATCATGACGGAATCCTACGATGAAAACACCGACCTGTCATCCTCCCCGCAGGGGTCACGCCGGAGGCGCGAGAAGCCGACGCCGCGTCGGCTGAAGGACCTTCAACTTGAAACCGCTGCCGAGAGCATCCGATGACGTCTCACTAGCTGGTTCAATTCGAAGATTCTTCGTCGCTCCGACTTCCCTCAGAATGACATCTGTATTTCGCCCTTCATGTCCGACAGCTTGTCGTCGAGGTAGCTCTTCGTGACCATCTGCGATCCCTATCGTCACGCTTTCCTCAATCCGATCGCGACCTTCACGCCGTCCAATTCGATGTCCGCGGTCGAGGCCAAGCCGTCCGGCAGCGCCGTCGAGATGTCGAGGACGTCGGCGCGAGTATCCGCGGCGACCGGTGCCTTCACGGATTCCAGGGTCTCGCGGAGCGCGGCGTCGTCCGTCGCGGCCGCGGCGATGATGCGGTCGTTCGGCAGGAGCCCGGCGGTCTTGCGGAGGTTCTTCAGGTGGCGCATGAACTCGCGCCCGAGGCCCTTTCGTTTCAGCTCCGGCGTGATGACGGTGTCGAGCTCCGCGACCCACGGGTCCGTCTCGGCCATACCTTCCGCGCCGGATTCGAGCGCGACCTTCTCGACGTTCAGCTCGTCGCGGATGAGAGCGAGGATTTCGACGCGATTCTTCAGCCGGTCCGCTTCCGCCGCATCATTGAGCCGGACCGTGAGCGAGGCGAGGGCCTGCCGCACCGGGATCTTCGCCAAGGCGCGCAGTTCGAGGCCGCGCGTCACGACGTCGCGAGCCCACGCCATGTCCTTGAGGAGCATCTCGTCGATGAGCCGCTCGTCCGGCTTGGGCCACCGTTCCAGATGCACCGACATCTTCGCGCCTTCGAGGTCCTGATACAGCTTGTCGGCGAAGAACGGCATGAATGGCGCCATAAGGGCCGCCGTCTCGAGCAGGACCTCGCGCAACGTCCGGAGCGCGTCCGTCCGGTCGTACGCGTCACCGCCCTTCATGCGCTCGCGCGACCGTCGGAGCCACCAGGTCGAGAGGTCATCTACGAAGGGGCGCAGGGGCCGCACCGCGTCGACCAGATCATATTGGTCCATCGCCTCGGTCATCTCCTTCTCGAGCGACATGAGGCGGCTGAAGATCCACCGGTCGAGCACATGGCTCGAACGCGGCTTCGTCACCTCGACCGTCTCGTCGCCGGCGTACGTGAGATAGAACGCGCGGACGTTCCAGAGGATGCCGAGGAGCGCGCGCTGGACCGCCTCGACGTCCTTCTCCGAGAAGTTGAGCAGCTCGCCGCGGATGACCGGGCTCGAGAGGAGGTAGTATCGCAAGCTGTCCGCGCCGACGCGCGTCATGAGGTCCCAAGGATCCGGATAGTTCTTGAGCTTCTTCGACATCTTCTTCCCGTCCTCAGCCATGATCATGCCCGTCACCACGGTGTTGTGGAATGCCGGCTTGCCGAAGAGGGCGGTCGAGAGCACATGCAGGCTGTAGAACCAACCGCGCGTCTGGTCCTGTGCCTCTGCGACGAAATCCGCCGGGAAGCGTTCTTCGATCCAAGACGCGTTTTCGATGGGATAGTGCTCGGAGGCGAACGGCATGCACCCGGACTCGAACCAGCAGTCGAGCACCTCGGGGATGCGGCGCATCTCCTTGCCGCATGCGCAACGGAGCAGGACGCTGTCGATCATGGGACGATGCAGATCAAGGGAATCCGAGACTTTGCCGATCGCATGCTCACGCATCTCCTTGACCGACGCGACGACCTTCCGCTCCCCGCAATCCGCGCACTCCCAGACCGGCAGCGGCGCGCCCCAATACCTGGTGCGCGAGATACACCAATCCGGTGCCGTCTCGAGCCCCTTGCCGAACCGTCCCGCCTTGAAGTGCTCCGGGTGCCATCCGATCTTCTTCGCGGTGTCGAGCATCTTTCCCTTCAGCTTGGTCACGTCCACGTACCATGCGGGCTGCGCCTTATAGAGAAGAAACGTGTTGCAGCGCCAGCAGATCGGGACGCTGTGCGTCACGCGCTCCTCGCGGAAGAGTAGGCCGCGGCTACGGAGGTCGTCCATGACCTTGACGTCGGATTCCTTGATGGGCATGCCAGCGAACGGGCCGAGGTCCGGCATCTGATTCCCATCCTCGTCCACGGTGAGGAGCACGGGCAGATCGTGTGTGCGTGCGGCCCGGAGGTCGTCCTCGCCGAACGCAGGCGCCGTGTGGACGAGCCCTGTGCCGTCGTCCGCGGTGATGTACTCCATGGTGACGACGCGATATGCGGGCTTGTCTGGGGCGATGAACGAGTAGAGCGGTTCATATTCCATGCCGGCGAGGTCGGCCCCGCTCAGGCGCTCCACGACCTCGAACGGCACTTCCGCGGTCTTCGGGAGCGGGTAGAACGTCTTCAGCACATCGCTCATCCGAGACTCCGCAAAAATCAGGGTCTCGCCCGTCTCGGTGATCTTCACCTTCACGTAGTCGAGGGCCGGATGCGCCGTGATGGCGACGTTGGCCGGCAGGGTCCACGGTGTCGTGGTCCAGGCGAGAAGATAGGTATTCTCTACGCCCTTCACCTTGAATCGCACCGTGACGGCCGGGTCCTCGGCGTCCACGTACGAGTTGTCCATCGCGATCTCGAAATTCGAGAGCGGCGTGGCGCATCGGGGGCAATAGAGCGACACGCGACGGTCCTTATAGATGCGCTCTTTGCGATACAGCTCAGCGAACGCCCACCAGACGGACTCGATATAGGAGTTGTCCATGGTCTGGTACGCATGGTCCATGTCGACCCAGCGCCCGAGACGGTCGATGTACCGCCGCCAATCGTTGACGAACGTCGTGACGGACGTGCGACACGCGTCGTTGAAGTTCCCGATGCCGAACGCTTCGATATCGCGCCGGGACTTGAGCCCCAGTTCCTTCTCGACGATGTTCTCGGCAGGAAGGCCATGGCAATCCCAGCCCCAGCGACGCGGCACGCGGTAGCCCTTCATGGTCCAATAGCGCGGGACCACGTCCTTGATGGTGGATTGCAATAGATGGCCATAATGCGGCAGGCCGGACGCGAACGGCGGGCCATCGTAGAACGTGAAGGTCTTGGATTCTGGACGTTCCTCGAGCGACCGCTCGAAAATGTGTTTCTTCTCCCAGAACGCGCTCATCTCTTCCTCGATCTTGGGGAAGTCGGGGCGCATGGAGGAGGCTGCGGGCGTGGGGTCTGACATAGGATGGATGAGCCGTACTGTGCGGTTTTTTCCCGCGGGCGTCAATGGATTTGGTTCGTGGGCTTATCGAACGTGTCATCCTGAGGGGAAGTCCTTCGTCGGACTCAGGATAAACTCCGCGACCGAAGGACCTTCCAATCAGAACGGCTGCCGAGAGCGTATGGAGGACGACTCCGGTTGGAAGGTCCTTCGCCGCGCTCCAGGACGACACATTATGTATATTTCGGACAGAGTCGGGATGTGAAGGGCGTGGTACAATCCGCGCATGAAGAAGCAGACGATCGTGCTCGGCGCGGACCATGCGGGGTTCGAGCTCAAGGAATCCATGAAGACGCATCTCCTCAAGCGCGGCATGGAGGTGTACGACCTCTCGCCACGATTCGAGGACGGCGACGACTATCCGGCCATCGGACGCACGGTCGCGAAGACCGTCGCGGCGGCCGCGAAGGTGCGCGGTCTCCTCGTGTGCGGGAGCGGCGTCGGCGTCGCCATCGCGGCGAACCGCGTCAAGGGAGCGCGAGCGGTCGATGGGCATACCGCAGCCGAGGTGAAGCGGGCGCGTGAACACAACGACGTGAACATCCTGACGCTCTCCGGCACGGACCTGACGACGGCCGCGGCCGCGAAGATCGTCGACGTCTTCCTCGCGACGCCGGCATCGACCGCCGCCCGTCATCGCCGACGCGTTGAACAGTTGAAATGATGTCATCCTGAGTCTGACGAAGGATCTTCCTGTTATGCTCTCGAAAGTGGTTCCCGTCGGGATGACGAATGAATGGATATGTCCGAATTGATTCCCGCCATCCTCGTCCACGACGCGCCGAGCTTCCATAGCCGCTTGAAGCTCATGGAAGGCGTCGCGACGACCGTGCATCTCGACGTGATGGACGGCGCATTCGTGCCGAACCGGACCTGGTTCGACGCGGCCGTCCTCGCCTCGCTCCAGACGCCGATGCGGTTCGAGCTGCATCTCATGGTCGCGGATCCGAGGCGGATCCTCGCGGACATCCGCC
>JAZDIB010000035.1:0-17251 GCA_043805355.1 Patescibacteria group bacterium
CGCACCGACGCCGACCAGATCGTGGATCGGTTCGCGGTCGAATACCGCCGCGCGACAGGCAAGGACCTGACGTGGCGTGTGCTCCACGCCAATAACCCCCGGAGCACTATCGCCACATGCTCGTTCCAAAAGGGGCATGAGACGTTTGACCGGAGGAACCCCCACAGCGCATCCATCTGGGACGGGTGCGACCCGGCGAATCGGAACATCGCGCTCATCGCAGGCGCGTACCTGACCATCCCGATGGAAAGCGTCGGTGAACCTGTCGAGGACGGCGTCACGGACGCCGAAGCGCTGCTCGACCAGGTCATCCTGGAAGCCGGATGCGGCGATGCCGACAAGCGGTACGAGTGCCTCACGCAGAAGGTCACGGCCTCCGCCGATGCGGAGACGGAACCTCCCGCCACGACCCCCGCGGCAGCGCCGCCGGAACCGGACCGGAGCGTCGTCTCCCTCAAGAATGACCTCGCGAAGGCCATCACGGAACGCGACGCGGCGAACGCCGAGCTCGTGACGCGCCCAACCCGCAATCGGTGGGTGACCGACATGGCCATCGTCGGCCTCATCAGCGCTATTCTCGGTCTCCTCGGAGGTGTTCTCGTCTTGAAGGTCGGGCGCGCAGGTGCGAAGACCCAGGCGTCCGAGCCAGAGGACGATTCGATGGAACAGACCGGGACGCACAAGCGCCCGCCCGCCGTCTCCATGGAGACGCAGAAGAGCCCCCCGCGTCCACAGCCGGACAAGCAGGCGGCGACTGCCCTCGCCGAGAAGTACGCCGAGGAGGTCGCGACCCTCACGCGGGAGAAGACGGATCTTGAGCAGCAGCTCACGTTCGCCGGAGAAAAGAGCGAGCTGATGCGTCAGCAGTACGCGGACCTCAAGGAGAAGACGCCCTACCGCGAACGTCAGCTCGCGGTCATGACCGAGGAGCGCGACGCCGCGGAACGGGACAGTGCGGAAGCACGCGCGTCCGAGACGTCGCTCGCGCAGAGCCTCGCGAAGGCGGAGGCCGAGCTGGAGACCATCCGACGCTCTCTCTCCATCGCGGAAGAGGAGCTCGACGATCCCTCGTCCATCGAGCGGGTCACGACCGAACTCACGCAGGCGTTCCAGGAAAACCTGGCGAAAAGACCGTATGAAGGAGTGTTTCCAGTTGCCCGGGGACTATACCGGAGCATCCTGGAGAAGAGTGCCGCGTTCAACGTTCTCGCCGGCGAGGTGGGACGATTCAACGCCTCATCCCCCGACCCGGAAGCAGCCACGCGGCAAGCGTCCCTCAAGGAGAGTATGTACGAGGCCGACCTCGACATAAGGGAAACCGCGCGTCAGTTCGTGGAACAGTTCCGGAAGAGCCTGCACGTCCCCCTAGAGGAGAAGGCGAAGCTCTGGAACGTCCTTCATCTGATGCTGGAAGTCCTCCATGAAGACACGCCCCTTTCGTCGCGGATGACCCCTCCGCCTCCCCCGGAACCCGCCCAAGACGCCCCCTAGCAGGCGTCCCGTCCCAATTATCGGATGATTCGCACCTTCCTCAGCGTGGCTCTGCCGCGCTTTTTCGTTATATCTTAGCGCTTTTTCGCTTCGAAAACGGTCTGGATAGCCCGTCTCCATGGCACGCCCCGATGACCTATGCTAACTTGACAAAGGCCTCATTTCATGATGAGGTCAGGCGTCCTCTCCATACGGGAGGGGCGCGTTCCGTGGTCCGGTCTGGCTCTGGAAGGACAGGCCGAAACCACATTCCGTACATCGACAACTGGCAGGAGGAAGCAGATGAATACGAAGCTGTTGCGTCGAATCGTGGAGCTCGCCATCGTGGCCATGCTTCTCGTCGTCGCGCGAACCGCATCCGCGATGCCGCCGTCCAACTCGTTCCGGGTCGTCGAGACCAACGAGAAGGGCTGGGTCGTCGAGGTGGGTCCCGATACGGGGTTCCACATCCTCGCGAGCACCAAGCTCAGCGTCGGGCGAGCCTTTCTGGAAGCGACGGGAACGTCGTTGACCTACAAGGCACTCGACATCCCCGAGAACTACGTGCAGGACAAGCAGGGACGGAAGATCCGTCCCAGGTTCATCCCCACATGCAAGCGTCGGGGTGACGGGTTCCAGGCGAGCTACGACAGGGATGTCGAGCTCTGGAATTCGTGCCTCAAGAACGGCGACGAGCCGGGCGTGGCGCTCGAAGCGGGCGAGTCCGGTCGGCTCCTCATTAAGATGGAGCCGGTGCAGACGCTCAATGAGATCCACAAGGAGCTCGGTGAGCTGCATGCGTGCCAGAAGAGCATCGAGTGCCTCAACGGCAAGCTCAAGGCGCTTGGCGGCGTCCCGATCTCGACCGAGGACGTGCGCAAGATCCAGGACGATCTCACGGACGCCAAGGGGGAGAACGCCTCGTCCCAGAAGACCATCGACGACCTCACGGCGCAGAACGCCGCGCTCGTCGGCGAGGCGGACTTCGTGGGAGCGTTCAACCGCCACTACGGCAAGGCGTATCTCGCCGGCCTCGCGGTCCTCATGGGCCTGACGTTCGTCGCAGGACGGCGTTCCACCATGAAGCAGGCGGAAGCCTTCAAGAGCAAGGTCATCGGCGACCTGCCGGTGCAGCAGAGGCAACTCGAGGACGCGACGGCGGCGCTCGATCTCAAGCAACGCGAGGTGAAGACCTTGCGGAACCTCGAGCGCGAGAAGAAGACCGTCGACGCGCGCGTCAGGGAGCTCGACCTCGCGCGGACCACGCTCGAGCAGAAGCTCTCGGACGAAGCGCGGTTGAGCGCGAGCCTGAAGGAGCGCCTCGAGGCCGCCGCTGGGAAGGAAGAGGCCCTGGAGACCATGATCAATTCCCTCCTCTTGGCGAACCAGTCGCCCTCGTCTGCAAAGAAGCAGGCGGAAGAGCTTGCTGGGACCGCGCGGGCTCTCGAGCTCCAGAAAAAGGGCATCGAGCATCGCGTGACCACGCTCGAGCGCGAGAAAGGCGACCTTGAATCCGACATCGTCGCGATTCGGGAGCAACATAAGGAAGAGCGCGAGCTCCTCCGGGGGTTGAGCACCGGGTTCGAGGCCTTCGATGCCGCCAGGTTCCACTTCGAGACGGCGCAAAATAGGGGGGATCCCCGAATCAAGGAGATTCGGGTCAAGGTGGACCAGCAGGCCATGTGGCTCTATGGCAAGATGGTCGACCTCTTCGGCACCAACGAGAGTCTGGCGCGGTTGCTCTTCAAGCGACTCAACACGCTCATCACGGCGCAGGAAGCTGATGCCGAGACGCGTCACAAGACCGAGCCCATGACCTTTGGGGTCGCATCCTCGACGCTCGACAGGATCGCGGCTCATCAGTTCCCCAACAGCCCCAGCAGGGTGCCACCAGCGCTGCCGCCGGACGGGACGTATTCCGTCGTCCACGGCGTGGACAAGCAAGCTGCCATGCAGCCGGCTCCCATTCCGCAGATCGCGGATGAGGCCTCCTCCGATGGGGAAGAGGCGCTTCCTTCGCTCCGATCGGACCTTCCGTCCCTGGAGCAGGAAGACCTCCGCAAGACGAAGGTCCGTCGGGAGAATCCGCTTACGGCGCAGAAGCCGGAACCGGAAGTCCCGTTCGCCCGCGTCGAGCATCCCCGCAACGGGGCCGCGCCCCTCGCGCGCTTCTGCACGAAGGATCCCTCCGAGCAGAGGCCGCACACGACGACGGACATCCCTCCGCCCTCCGTGTCGAGGCCACTCACGGTGCCGATGGCGGCGTTCCTCAAGGAGAATGAGGACGGCCGCATCATGACGAACCCGTACGGGTTCACTGCAGCCGAGCTCCGCACAGGCGCGGCTCCTCCTCCGTACGCTCCGCCTCGGGCGCCCAACTACCAATCGACGCCCCCGCCGCCTCCGTCGGCACCCCCCGTCCAGACTTCGGACGAGGAACCCTCGGCCGACGATCGGGGTTACGACCCCGCGAACCAGACCCACTCGACCGTCGTCAACATCGACGACGTGAAGCACGGCCGCCATCGACGGGGCCGTAAAGCGAACGGCGACAAGTAGCCTTCGCCGTCCTCCCTAGCCAGGACCCACCTTCCAGACCGGGCCGCACCCACTCTCGCGGCCCTTTTTGTTTACGCGGAATCCCCCCTATTCCTTGACGTTTTCCAGGTCTTACGTTACCGTCTCCTCACTCATTCAATAATCCCATGGTCGGCCAATCCCCGGATTCCACAGGATCCGTGGGATCCCTCCCTGCTGAAGGGCGGGACGTTCCATGGGCGATCGCATGCAGTACGAACTGCTGTACATCGTTTCTTCGTCCTACACGGACGAGGACGTGGGGAAGGTCGAGGGCACGGTGAAGGCCCTCATCGAGAAGGTGGGTGGACGCATCGTCGAGACCAAGCGTCTCGGCAAGTTCCGTTTCGCGTACCCCATCAAGAAGAACCGTCACGGGCACTACGTCCTGACGTACGTCGAGATGGAGCCCGCGACGGTCGCGAAGCTCGATGAGGTGCTCCGCATGTCGGGCGAGGTGCTCCGCCACATCATCCTCCGCGCCGACGAGGCGGGAGGCGCGAAGTTCGAGCTCGTGCAGTTCACCGAGGTCAACCTCGACTCCAAGGAGGACCGTCCCCGCCGCAAGCGCGACGAGCCGACGACCGACGACAAGGCCAAGGCCGCCGAGGACATCAAGTCCGGCGTGGCCGCCATCGAGTCCGCCGACGCGGGCGCCGAGAAGCCGGCCGAGGAGAAGGTCGCCGCGATCACCGACGAGGAGCTCGACAAGAAGCTCGCGGCCGCGCTCGAAGGCGACACGAAGGAAGCGTAAGCGGTATGAACCTGAACCGTGCCATGATCATCGGGAACCTCACCCGGGACCCAGAGGTCCGGACCACGCCGGGAGGGCAGAGCGTCTGCAACTTCGGCGTCGCGACGTCCTCGCAGTGGACGGACGCCTCGGGCCAAAAGCAGGAGCGCGTCGAGTTCCACAGCATCGTCGCCTGGGGCAAGCTCGCGGAGATTTGCGGGCAGTACCTCGGCAAGGGCCGCAAGGTCTATGTCGAAGGGCGCCTCCAGACCCGCGAATGGGAAGCGCAGGATGGGTCTAAGCGTTCCCGCACCGAGATCGTCGCGGAGAACATGATCATGCTTGACCGCGCCCCGGCCGCGTCGAACGCTGCGACTGTCGCCATGCCGGGCGAGCCGACGGTCACGCCGATCGCGCCTCCGTCCGCCCCGTCGGTCGATAAAGGCATCGGCAACGACGAGATCCGCATCGAGGACGTTCCGTTCTAAAACCCTCCCACGACCATATCACTATGCCACTCAAGAAAACCGAACGTCCGTGCGGCTTCTGCCAAGCGAACGTGGACGCCATCAACTACAAGGACACGGAGACCCTGCGCCGCTACCTCTCTTCCTTCGGGAAGATCGTCGCGCGCAAGCGCTCCGGCGTGTGCGCATGGCACCAGCGCAAGCTCGCCAACGCCATCAAGCGCGGCCGCTTCATGGGACTGCTTCCGTACGTCGTGTAAGACCATCGCCTCCTTTTCGGTCCCCGCATCCTGTGTCACGATGCGACGCATATGAACGCCGCCAACCGCATCCGCCCGACGTGGGACGAATACTTCATCGAGATCTGTAAGGCCGTCTCCTCGCGCTCGCATGACGAGGACACCCATGTCGGATGCGTCATCGTGAATCCGAAGCGCCGTATCGTCTCCACAGGCTACAACGGCCTGCCGGCTGGCGTGGACGACACGTCTTGGGCGACGCGTCGCGACGAAATCGTGACCATCCCGAGCGTCTCCACGGAGGGGCTTACCTACGATGTCGACAAGTACGATTCCGTGACGCACGCCGAGGCCAACGCCATCGTCTCCGCCGTCGAGGCCCTGCACGGATGCTCGCTCTACAGCACGCTCTTCCCCTGCAACGAATGCGCGAAGCTCGTCATCACCGCGGGTATCAAGAAGGTCTTCTACCGCGACTGGCGCGAGACCAAGGGGCATGCCATCTCGAAGCGTCTCTTCGAGCAGGCCGGCATCGAGATGATCCGGCTCCCGTCCGCATGAACCTCGACCGCGTCCGTGCGCGTTCCCTGGTCGTCCGGCTCATCCGCCGGTGGTTCGACGAGCGTGGATTCGAGGAGATGCACACGCCGCGCCTCGTCGGCCTGCCCGGCCAGGAACCGCACCTCGACCCGTTCTGGACCGAGGTCGTCGAACCGTCTTCCGTCAGACGACCTGCGGCGCTCGTCACGTCGCCGGAATACGCCATGAAGAGGCTCCTCGCCGAGGGCATGGACCGCATCTACGACCTCGGTCCGTGCTTCCGGAACGATGAACCGTTCGACGGCACGCACGATCCGGAATTCCTGCTCTTGGAATGGTATCGCAAGGGCGCTTGCGTCGACGACCTCATGCGCGACACCGAAGAGATGGTGAGATGGGTCGCCGGGAATGTCCCGGGCGCCGAGTCCCGGGTCCCGGGCGTGCCATTCCGTCGCATGACCGTCACCGAGGCGTGGAGGACGTATGCCGGTCTCGATCTGGAGCCGTTGCTCGACGACCGCGAGGCTATGGTCGACGCCTGCCGCGCAAAAGGGCAGACCGTCGCTGACGATGACACGTGGGACGACCTGTACTTCAAGATTTTTTTGACGGAAATTGAACCACATCTCGGCGAGGAGCCGACGTTTCTGCATCGGTATCCGTTCTCCATGGCCGCGCTCGCGCGACCGTGCGCCGACGACCCGCGCTTCGCCGACCGCGTCGAATTCTATGCAGGCGGCCTCGAGCTCGCGAACGGCTTCGCGGAACTCGCCGACCCCGTCGAACAACGAAAACGCTTCGAGAAGGAGCAGGCCCTTCGACACGCTCAAGGAAGAAGGGTCTGGCCCATCGACGAGCGCTTCCTCGCCGCCCTGCCCAAGATGGGCAACGCCGCCGGCATCGCCTTCGGCGTGGACCGCTTCGTCATGTGGCTCACCGGTTCGCTCTCCATCAACGACGTTCTCCCGTTCCCCGCGCGGGAGAGGTTCGGGGATTGACGTACATCCGTTTTTCAAGCAGAATCCGCTCATCAACCACATTCTTCTATGGCTTCCCCAAACGAAATCAAGAAGGGCATCGTCATCCTGCACAACGGCGAACCGTGGGTCGTGACCGAGTTCCAGCACATCAACCCGGGCAAGGGCGCCGCGTTCGTGCGCACCCGCATCAAGAACGCGAAGAACGGCCGCACGCTCGAGCAGACGTACAAGGTCTCCGAGAACATCGACATCGTCGAGGTGGACTACCGTAACGCGCAGTACCTGAACCACGACGCGACCGGCTACACGTTCATGGACATGGGCACGTACGACCAGTACACGATGTCGGATGACGACATCGGCGACCAGGGCAAGTACCTGCGCGAGGGCCTCGACGTGACGCTCACGATGTACGAGGACCGTCCCATCGCGGTCCAGCTACCGCGCAAGATGAACTTCAAGATCGCGGAGACGACGCCGGCCGTGAAGGGCGACACCGCGACGGGGAACGTCACCAAGGAAGCGAAGACCAACGGCGGATTCATCGTCCACGTCCCCATCTTCATCAACGAGGGCGAGGAAGTCGTCGTGAACACGGACACCGGCGAGTACGTGGAGCGGGCGAAGAAGGAATAGCGTTGTCCACAGTTGCGTCACGAACGTCATTCGTGATAGCAGTGGAGACACGTATGTCGTCTGTCAAGTCGCAGTCGTCCCAACAAGGGCCGGGTCGAAGGCGACTTGTTTGCTGAGACATGCATGGAGGACAACAGTGAGCCGTCTGGCGATGCTGCCATACGCCACACCGATCGGCTTTCCGCGCTCGAGATCGTATTGGAATCGTCGGCGAAACGGCTCGCTCCACATCACGAGGTTCTTAGCTGTCCAGCCCAGAAGGAATCGAAGCATGGGTGAACCGCTCTTTGTCATCGATCCCGCGCCGCGGATCGATGTTCCACTTTCCTTCACGCGGGGGTCCAGGCCCGCGAATGCCGCAAGGGCGTGCCCGTCGCGAAACCGCTCAATGCCCATGGTCTCGGCGAGAAACCGCGCGGCGGTCTCATCTCCGATCCCGGGGATCGCGGTCATGATGCCGAACTCCGTTGGGAACACCCGCAGAGCCTCGCGAATCAGGTCGCCCCGAAGGCGCGCAATTTCAGGATCGAGCGACGTCGGACGCGGTGCATATTCGCTAGGAAGGCCTCGTTCAGCGTAGACGGCAACATGCGCCCTGAGCGACTGCCGCTGCCACAGCAGGTGGTCGTAGGAGCGGCCCAATGCCTGTAGGGCGCGCCTGTCCGCATCCCATGAGAATGCGTGTCCAATCTTGCCTCTCTTTTCGCGAAGTTTCTGCGCGATGCCGAGCGCGTCCGATGCGTCCGTCTTCACGGAACGGACCGAACTGCGGAGGGCCTTCGTCGTCGTGAGCTGTGGGTTCAGGACCTGAATGCCGACGCCGGCCTTCAAGAAGGTCTTCGCGATCGATTCGTGGTAGTGCCCGGTGGCTTCGGCGCCGACGACCAGGTCTGGATGGGTCTTGCGTGTCTTCGAAACGAAGGAGGCGAGCGAACGCTTGTCGGTCTTCAGCTTGCCTCGTGCGAGTACTTCTCCGAACGAGTCAACAATCGCATAGGCATGCTCAGACTTGCCGATATCTAAACCAAGGAACGCGGTCGATTCGGTCACAAGACGTGACATAGATTGCGTTTTTCTCGTAGAATTAGAGAAGGAGCGAAAGAAGAGAAAAGAGAAGAATGCATCCGCTCAGAACGCGCGCCTCCTCCAGCAGCCTTCCGATTTGCCATTCGGGATGAGGAGCGGCTCGCTCTTCTCCCAGCCACGTATTCGCTTTGGTAACGAGAAGGCGCGCGTCCTAGTCTCCACTTCGAGATCGGCAGGGCCGCCGTCTCAGTATATGGACCAGGATCGAAATGCCTCTCAAGTTAGCCACGAAGTCTGCGGCTGCGAAAGCGAGCTACTCCTCTCCCTGCCACGTATTCGCCGTGCACAGTGAGGGGCACACGTCTTTTACTCCGGAACGAGATCAGGACCGAGCCTGTCTCAGGCCGCCAGCGTCAAGGTCGAACGCTCCCTCACCATTGCACGACACCTGGCAGCATAGAAGTATATGGAACGTGAACCGACGATTGGTGATGTCCTCGACACGGTCAACGACGTCCTGGTGGCCGTGAATGAATTCGCCAGCCACGTCGACCAACGATTCGACGGTGTCGACAAGCGGTTCGATATTGTGGACCAACGTCTAGAGCACTTGGAATCCGATGTTACGGCCATCAAGCGGGATATGCGGACCGTGAAGAACGACCTTGCGGCTGGGATGGATCAGGTCGTGGGGATCCAGAAGAAGGTGGAACTCGAGACGCTCGCGTTACGTTCGCGATGCGACCGCATCGACGTCAGATTGGATCGGGCGTGATTTTTTCGTCCCCCTGAGTTTTTTGCCCATTTCATAAGCAGGAATTTTATATCCTGGCGGCTTGACACGAGCACCGATTTCGGGTATGTTCATTCGTTCCTTGATACCAGAGTGAATCAAACCACGAAGAGGAGGCCGATACATGCCATATGTCTCGCGGTCAATGAAGGAAAAGCGAAGGCAGCTCATTCTCCAGGCAGCTCGGACATGCCTTTCCCGACCTGAGGCGAAAAATAAAGATGTCACGGTCCGTGATGTCTGTCGAGAGGCAGGGCTCGGTGTCGGTACGCTCTACCGGTACTTCAAGAGCATAGAGATACTCACGTCAGAGGCGCTTGGGCACAAGACGGAAGACCCTGCTGAGTCGCCGTCACGTTCGTCGCGAGTCCTATCGTCGACAACGTTCCGGATTTCGTATCAGCTCGATGAGCTTCCGAACAAGAGCTGGCGTGGGACATGTCGGGATTGCCTCGGCTACTCTGTCGTACGGAAGACTCGCTCGGCCGCAGCCCGTTCGTTGAAGGCGTACGTCTTGCGTGCGATCGCCGACGACATCGAAAGGGACATATCGAGCCTCGTCCCTTCGTCGATTTCCATCACTCTCGACGAACTCCTGTAGTTCGATTGGAGGGGCATCTCAAAAACCCGACCGGTCTGGTCGGGTTTTCGCTAGGTCGATTCCGATCGGTCACGGCGTCACCGTGATACTGTTCGACGCCTCGAGCTTGCCGCCGACGTCGGTGAAGCCCGTGAAGGTCGTCGTCTTGGAGAACTGGACCGTGATCTCGCAGCTCGCGTATTCGCAGAGGGCGAGCGCGTCGGCGTCGGGCGACGTCCCTTCCACGATGGTGGACCAGCCGATGGTCTCTCCTGAGGGAGCCGAGAGCGCGAGGACCGCCTGGTTCGTCGTGGGGCGGCTCGTGAGCGCGAGCGACGGCTTCGGGGGCGTGCCGCTCGTCACCGTGACCGTGACGGCCGGGGACTGATACGTGGTCCCATCGAACGTCACGACCGAATAGAGCTGGGTCGTCCGGTAGAACGGGCTGGAGGAGGCGCAGAGCGTCGCGATACCGCAGTCGTCCCAAAGAATGGGGTTCGGTTCGCCCGGGATGACGGCGTAGATCTTGTGGCTCTTGATGCCCTGGATCCTCGTCGCGTCGGACGTGAAGCTGACGCGGCTGCCGGCGGTCACCGAGAGCGGAGAGACGCCCATGACGAGGTTCGAGGAAGCAGCCGGGACGGTCAGGGCGGCCTGCTGTCCGACCGAGGTCACGATGCGGATGCCGAGGTCATCCGTCGCGACGGCGGAGAAGCGGGCGTTCAGGGGCGCCTGGGGGACGGTATACATGAAGCTGCAGGTCGTACTCCGGCTGCAGGTCGCGAGCGGCGATGCCGACTGGTCGCTGAAGAGCTCGAGGGTCGCGATGTCATGCGTGTTGCCGGTGACGGTCGCGAAGACGAGGATGGTCTGGTTCAAGGTCGCTTGGGAGGCGCTGACGCCGACCGAGATGGAGGCACCCGTCGATTCGGACGGCGCGACCGGGGTCGTCGGGAGCGTGGGCGCGACGTAGCCGACGGAACGGATGTCGTCGCTGATGGTCGCGATGGCGCGTTCCTCGTTCAAGTTGTAGTCCGCGGCGGCGCCGATGGGGGAGCCGACGAGGTAATTGGTGAAGAACGTGTCGGCGACGTCATGGACCTTCGTGTTCCACGCGGAACCGTACAGCGCGGACGCGACCGATTCGGCCATCACCCGGCGGAGCACGCCGAACCGCGAGACCGCGTAGACCTTGGGGTCGGTCGCGACCTTCACGAGCTGGCTGCCCGGCCGGTACGTTACGTTCCCGGCGAGCCTGTAGGACGCGAGTTCCGCGTCGGGGACGGTCACGACGCCCGTGAAGTCCGTATACCAGCTGAAGAACACGCGTTCGTTGGGGAACGCATACCGTTTGCCCGCCTCGACGAAGTAGACGGCGGGACTGGTCGCTCCTTTGATGAGCGTGCCGCCCTGCACGGCGGCGTGGGACGCGAGAGGCGCGGCGCAGGCGGCGAAGACCGTCGCGGCCGCGATGAACGTTCGGATGGTTGTCATAGTGCTGGGAATATACCGCGGATGGCGCGATGCAAAAAGACCCGGCGTCCCCGGGCCTTCGTGATGGTGGGCGAGGTGGGAGTCGAACCCACAACCTCTTGCGAGGACCGGCTCCTAAGGCCGGCGCGTATGCCAGTTCCGCCACTCGCCCATGCGGCTTCCGTTCTATCCTATCCGACTCGTTCCTTCAACCCTTCGGGGATGTGGACCCCGACGATGGCGATATCGTCGTCGTATTTATACGCGCGTCGGAATATCGCGCCGACGCGGAGGCTGTCGAGGCGTTGCTCGAGCGTGTCGCCGTCACCCGCGTCGTGCGACATCTCGACGAGGTCCATCTGATCCAGCGTCCGCTCTTCCGGAGGCGGCATCTCGGTCACGAGGCGCTCGTACTTGTCGATGACCCCGTCCGTGCAGAAGAGGAGGTCTTCCCCGGGCTCCATCCGGACGAGGGAGAACGTCGGATAGATGCCGGTCTCGGAGCCGAGCGGCTCCATGACCGTGTTCGAGAGCTCGAGATAGTCGTATCCCTTGCCGTTGACGTCCTTCTTTTCGTCTAGGTTCGTCTTCAGCCGATAGAGGTCCTCGACCGTCAGGAGGTTCAGGTCGATGAGGCGGTTCAGGAGCGAGCCTTCGTCCGTGATCCGCCGGAGCGAGCCGTCGCGGCCGCGGATGAAAGCCCCGCTGTCGCCGACGTTTCCGACCATAGCCCAACGTGTCCCGTCCTCCGCGACATGGACGAACCCCACGCATGCCGTCGTCATGAGTTTGCGTTCCAAGAGGCGGTCCTGCGCGCGCATGAGGGCGGCGTAGAGCGCCACGGCCTTGCGGGTCAGGGCCTCGTCCTGCAGGAGCAGGTCCTGCGCGTCCGTGTCCGGGACGGTCTCGACGATGTAATGGATGATGTCCGGGCTCGGGTCGTCTGTCCGCTGCAGGTCCTCCTGAAACGAGGGGACGAGCAGGTCGGAGGCGAGGTCGCTCGCATCGTCCGGGTTGACCGTGGCGCCGAGGCCGTCGAAGACGCCGACGAGCCCGGTGTGTGGGTCCGCGATGATCATGTCCTGGTTCCGTCCGCCCCCCTTGTTCTCGTTCTTCTTCTCGAGGGTCACCGCCACGTCCAGGCCCTCGAACCCGTGGATCTCGCGGGCGGTCACGACGTCCATGTTCTGGAAGTATCGCGACACGCGGTCGTGTTCCTGGAGCTCGATGCGGAGCGTGGGCTCCTCCGGCGGCTCCGCGTCCTCGACGGACGGCGTCGTCTCCCGGCCGAGCGGCATCGGGACCAGCGTCTTCGTGAAGGGATTCCTCTCGCTCATGTCCGTCAGAGTACCACGTGATGTGTGAGGCAGCGCGGCTCGTAGGTGATGACGCTGTCCGAGCTCTCGACGAGCACGGTCGGCTCGTCGCGGCGGACCGGCTGGCCGTTCTTGAGCCGTTGCGTCCGCGTCGCGTTGTGCCGACGGCAGACGCTGCAGACCGCTTTCGTCCGCTGGACGTCGGTCTCGGGGAGCGAGAGGAGCGCGACCGCGATGGGGAACGCGTCGCCGCGGAAGTCCGTGTCAAGCCCGGCGACGAGCACGGTCTTGCCTCCGCGGACCGCGTCATGCAGGAGCGGCACGACGTCCGGCCCGAAGAACTGCGCCTCGTCCACGCCGATGACGTTGTACTGGTCCAGGACGCGTCGGATACCTACCAGGTCCGTCTCCGGTACGGTCAGGCCGTCGTAGGTGAGGCCGGCGCGCGACTGCACCATGGCCGAGCGCGTGTCCGTGGCGGGCCGGAGGCAGATGGTCGGCACCTGTCGTTCCGCGTGGATGCGCAGGTGGCGCACGAGTTCCAGCGTCTTGCCGCAGGCCATGGGGCCGGTGAAGAAGGTGATGGATCCGGGCATATCCAAGGTATCGTAGACGGCGGTCGAAGGCTTGACAAAACAGCCGAAATCGGGTATAGGTTCATCAGGACGTTCCCGGAGGAATATCATGAGCGAAAGCGAAGGCGAGAGAGGCTATACGACGTTATCGGTCGTCAGGCACCTACACGAACAGGGCGACAAGGTCACCCTCCATCTCGTCAGGCACTTCGTTGCGCAGTGTATCGCGGTCTTCAGCATGAAGATCGATTGCGTCCTCGTGAAGGACGACGTTCTGGAGCGAAGTCTCGAGGAGGCGAAGCTCCGACTGCGCAACACCGCACTTCATCTGCGCGGCCTAGTCCCCGACGCCTACTGGGAGCAGGTAATCACCCAGCTCTCCACGGATCCGCTGGATCCAATCCTCGCCGACTTCCTCCACCGCCTCGCGCTTCGCGCGTAATCGTTCCGCCTTTGCTCGCAGGGTACCCGGAGGGTATCCTTTTTCGTATGCATACCGAACAGCCCAACGTCTCGGAGGCGGGATATTTCCATGACCAGAAAGGGAGATACCATCCGCCCCATCAGATGAACGTGGACATCAAGCCGCCGGACGAGCATCTCGCGAAGATGCAGGAGGCCGAATCCCTCGACCGCGAGACGATGACCGACCTGCTCCGGGTCCTGCCGAAGATCGTCGAGGACGCCGCGGCCATGGAGAAGGTCCGGAGCGTCATCTCGGCGTCCCGGGAGTACATGACGAACCGAAGCGCCCTCAGTATGAAGATGCCGTCCGGTGAAGAGGACCTGAATGATCTCATCGGCTCCCTGGTCTCCGCGGACCAGATGCGTCGGGACAAGCACGAGATTCTGATCGCTGCCCTGAAGGAATACCACGCGTACGTCGATCGAAAATACGGCGAACAGGCGGCGGATCTCCATATCTATCATGGTTCGGATAAGCGTGAAGACATCGCTGCCTGGGGGATGGCGCTGGCGAAAAACGTCTTCACTGAAGGGTCGAAACTGGAAGGGCTGTTGCAGAAACGATAGGGCCAGGAACATGTCCCCTAGGAAGCGGGGAAAGGTCCGATTTCCGGGCCTTGACAAGTGTTTTTGGTTCGTCTATTGTACCGACACTTCAAGACCCCCCACGTCCCGCCTCGGGACCTCTGGAGACCCCCTGCTTACCAGCAATGCGCATCACACCGCCCAGCTAAGCACAGGTCCCTCCAGAAGAGGGAGATGTCGCTTGGCCCCGGGCCAAGCGATTTGCGTCTCGGCCGAACCGGATGGGTCCACTGAAGGCCGAACCTCGACAACAGAACCTGTAACGATGACGATAGATAGAACGTCATACGTACATGGCATCAGTAATCTTCAAGTCCCGACGCGCGTAACCGCGGTCGGGGTGTCGACCAGCGTGTCGACGTAAGCACAAGTACACCTTAATGCCATCCGATCAACCGCGATTTCCTCATTCGAATCGCGTGTCCGGATGGCCGAAGCACGTAAGGGCGTACGGTGGATGGCTTGGTAGCGAGGAGCCGAAGAAGGACGTCGCAGCCTGCGATAAGTCTCGGGGAGGTGGCAAGCAACCTATGATCCGGGAATCTCCGAATGGGGTAACCCACGTCGATGAAGTCGACGTACCCACGACTGAATACATAGGTCGTGAGGAGGGCACCTGGGGAAGTGAAACATCTCAGTACCCAGAGGAAAAGAAACCAACGAAACGCTGACTTCTTGTCCTGTACGGTCTTTCACGAGATCGTATCGGGACAAGATGTCAGCTCGATTCCGTCAGTAGCGGCGAGCGAACGCGGACGAGTCTAAACCATCTTTTGTGAACCTATACACCGAGTTGGACGCAAGTTTGACCGCGGATATGGGTGACGAGCTTGGGCTGTCGCAAAAGACGGTGTTGCGGACGAGGCGTCGGACCCCCAAGGGAACGGCATGCGCACGAGGGTTCCATAGTTGAACGATCTGGAAAGATCGGCCAAAGACGGTGATAGCCCGGTAGACGAAATGGATATCCTCCGCATGTGTCTCAGATCCAAAGTACGACGGGGCTCGAGAAACCCCGCCGGAAGCAGCCACGACGATGTGGCAAGACTAAATACTCCTCCTGACCGATAGTGAACAAGTACAGTGATGGAAAGCTGAAAAGCAGCCCGGGAGGGCGATGAAATAGTATCTGAAACCGTACGCTTACAAGGAGTTGGAGCGGGCAGCAATGTCCGTGACAGCGTTCCTATTGAAGAATGAGCCGACGAGTGACTCCGATGTTGCTTGGTTAAGTTCCTGCGGGAACGCAGCCACAGTGAAAGCGAGCCTGAATAGGGCGTTTGTAGCATCGAGTCGACCCGAAACCCGGCGATCTAGCCATGACCAGGATGAAGTCCCGCGAAAGCGGGATGGAGGTCCGAACCCACGAGCCGTGCAACACTCGGGGATGAGTTGTGGCTAGCGGTGAAATTCCAATCGAGCTGGGTGATAGCTGGTTCTCCCTGAAATAGATTTGGTCTAGCGTTGATTCATAGCGTTGCGGGGGTAGAGCACTGAATGGAGTGAGGGGCGCAAGCCTACTTGCTCTAACCAAACTCCGAATACCGTAACGTGTTCCCAACAGTAAGTCCGTGGGGGCTAAGCTCCATGAGACAAGAGGGAAACAGCCCAGACCGCAGAATAAGGTCCCTAAATGTATGCTCAGTGTCAAAGGTGGTCGAGCGGCCCATACAACCAGGAGGTTGGCTTAGAAGCAGCCATCCTTTAAAGAAAGCGTAACAGCTCACTGGTCAAGCTGCCCGGCGCCGAAAACTTACCGGGGCTCAAGCATACTACCGAAGTCGCGGGATATGAGTCCTCTTCGGAGGACTGTATCGGTAAGGGAGCATTCGTATCAGCACCGAAGCGGAAGGCGTGAGCCACCGTGGAGCGATGCGAAGAGAGAATGTCGGCATAAGTAGCAAAAAGACGGGTGAGAATCCCGTCCACCGTAAACCCAAGGTTTCCAGGGCCACGCGAATCGTCCCTGGGTTAGTCGGGGCCTAAGGTGAGGCCGAAAGGCGTAACCGATGGACAGCAGGTCAATATTCCTGCACGAGCGTCGTGTTTCGATGGAGTGACGTATTCTTCAAGTTTCCGAGGATCCCGGAATGATCCTTCGGGCGCGGAGGGGTGTGATGTAGGCAAATCCGCATCGCATAAGCCTCGCTGCGCACGTGAGCCTGCCGCAAGGCGGGCAAGGGAAGTGGATGGAATACCAAGAAAACCTTCTAGAGCTAACACGACGGTCCCCGTACCGTAAACCGACACAGGTGGGTAGGCGTAAGTGTGCCAAGGTGTACGAGAGAAACATTGCTTAGGAACTCTGCAATACAACGGCCGTAACTTCGGGATAAGGCCTACCTCGCGCAAGCGAGGTCACAGCTAAAGACGCGAACCGACTGTTTACCAAAAACACAGCTCCCTGCTAAACCGCAAGGTGATGTATAGGGAGTGGTGCCTGGCCAGTGTCAGAACGTCAAGAGGAGAGGTCATTCCCGACGCAAGTCGGGAGGCAGCCTTGAATCCAAGCGCTGATGAACGCCGGCGATAACTATAATCGTCCTAAGGTAGCGAAATTCCTTGTCGGGTGAGTTCCGACCCGCACGAATGGCAAAACGAGTTCGCGACTGTCTCAGCAATGTCCTCGGCGAAATTGCAAGTGGGGTGAAGATGCCCTGTACGCGTAGTCAGACGAAAAGACCCCGTGAAGCTTTACTACAACTTGATATTGGGTCGCGACTTCGCATGTTCAGCGTAGGTGGGAGCCTTCGGGCGCCAATGAGACACCACCCTTGCGCTTTCGCGATTCTTGAT
>JAZDIB010000036.1:0-21847 GCA_043805355.1 Patescibacteria group bacterium
CGGGTACTTCGTTTCAACCGTCGGAGTCAACGAGGACATCATCAGGAAGTACATCGAACACCAGGGCGAGGAGGACGGAGGACAAGTCCGACTTGTATTGGGCTAATAGAAACCACGGCCGTCAGGCCGTGGTAGTTCATCTGATTCGATATCCGCTTGTTCGATCCGGAAGACTTATGCGAATTCACGGATGTGGACGCGTTCATGAAAAAGGCCGTCCTCGCGCTGAAACAGGAGTATAAGGCGGAGGTTAGGGGATAGCCGTCGGCTCGAACCGGACCGTCTTCATGATGCTGTCGACGAAGGCGTGAAAGGCTTTCGAATCGGAGGTTTTCTTGTTGCATGAACCGTCTTCTTCGCAGTATCGATCGTGTGGGATGCCCCAGAACTCGAATGTCGATCGAAGTATTCCGTTCGGGGAGACCGCGGAATATTGGATGAGTTCCTGGTCGGTGGACATGCCGCCACCATTGGATTCGGAACGGCAGAATTCATACCCGTTGATAGTGACACGTTCTACAACGGGCTCAAGCAAAGGGCCACAGTTGTTTTCCGTTGTCGTCGCCGTGTAGAATGTTTCGGTGTATAGAGTGAAAGATCCCTCATCATAACTCACGTCGAGCGAGATGTTCTGATCGGCGTATGGGCGGTACTGATAGAAGGGGAGCGGTGGGTAGGAGAAACGGAGGCCAAGGTGTGCATGGTCAGAATTTTCGTTCCATGGAAGTTTGATTCCCTGTGTGCGAACGAGGGTCCGCAACGCATTCGTGAGCGATAGGTTGTTGCGGTCAAGCGCGAAAAGCCAATTTTCATCGATGAGTTCGGAAGACGCATCCGACTTTTCGTTGGCATCATTCGTCTTCGGTCCGACGACAAACGTGTCGTTCGGTGGATATCCTGAACGTTCGACGGCCTGCAACCGTCGTTCGAAATCGGAGCGCTGGCGAATACAAATCGTCGCGGCTATCGCCACGGTCCCGACGATGAGGACGGCACCGAGGATCCATAGGAGCATCTTCGTCCGTTTTGTGAGCGCGGGTTTCTTCATATCGTGCGTATCATATCACGATAAGATGTCGTCCTCGAGCGAAGCGAAGGACCTTCGAATTGGAATCGTCATTCGTACGCTCTCGGCAGCCGTTCTAATCTGAAGGTCCTTCGGTCGCTCCGCTTCCCTCGAGGACGACAGATATTCCCAAGACATTCTCCGTCGGAGGAATCGGGTGTATACTCTCTTCATATGACCTCTTCGACGGTGGACATCCTTTATATCGTGCTTGCGGTGGCGGCCGTGTGGGTCACGGTGTTCCTGTGTTGGGCGCTCTTCGAGCTTGCGACGCTCGTGCGGCGCGCGAACAGGATCGTCGAGGACGCGACGGAGAAGCTCTCGCGCGTGGAGAAGGCCATCATCGCCGCGAAGGAGAAGCTGGAGAATTCCGCGAAGTACCTCGGCATCCTCGCCGAAGGCGGCCGCGCGGTCGTGTCGATGTTCAAGGACCGGGAGGAGCGGGAGATCAAGCACGGGAAAAAGAAGAAGAGCGAGCTGTTCGACGAGGAGTAGGTCGGTGTCGGCCTGATTATTGGACAAAGGCCGAATTGGCCTTTTTTTGACGGACGGCTAAGATGCCATAGTTGAGTTGAGAGCTATCTGAAGACGCTGATGTTTGTTCCGAAAAACACGAAAATCAACTTACTTGCGAGACTTTTTCCGCAAAGAATGGATGAGGTCGAGGCACTTCTTCGCGATAAGACGAATGTCTATATAGATTATGCCAATGTCCGACCATGGCATACGAAGTTAGGATGGCATGTCGACCCTCAAAGGATAAGGCCATTTTTTGAATCTTTCGATACGGTTGGAGATGTCAGGTTATATAATGGTACCTTGATCGGTAATGGGGACTCCGAGAAGGAGCGTCGCCATCTGACTCGAGTGTACGGCCACGGGTTCGTAACAAAGCCCGTGAAAATCATGCAGAAATCGATTGATGTATCCAGTATTCCTGAAGAGTCGATCGATATATTGAAACAATTCATTCGCCCGTCACTCTTGAAAAGGTTGTCCGTGGAGACGATCAAGCACCTGAATTCGAAGCTGGCGGAATTGAATGCACGGGGAATCCGTTTCATCGAGGATCGAAAATGCAATTTCGATGTCGAAATAGGCCGAGATCTACTTCTCGACCACGAAAGAGGGAAATGTAGCTGTTTTGTGCTCTGGAGCGGGGATAGCGATTTTGCCGGACCAGTCGAACAGCTATTGCATGATGGGAAACGCGTAGTCATCTTTTCGACCGTCCGTCGAGTATCTTCGGAATTAAACGACCTCGTCGCCGCGGGTTTGTACATCTTCGATATCCAGAAGATCAAGAATTTTATCTGCTGGAGGAGTGAGATGGATGGGTCCCAAACGCTACCATCGATGAATGCAAAGGGGACCCCTTTCGGGGCCCCCAAGCTGTAGAATTCGTGATCTTGCGATCAAAAAAAGAATAAGCTATTTGAAGGAAAAAGTCAATATTTATCCACAAGAGGCATTATCTCAAGTAACACCGCATTCCCCGCAGGGCTTGACCCGTCAGCGGAGACCTTCCTATGTCCGACCCCGTCGAACCAAACGCAAAGGCGCCGTTCGTGCATCTGCACGCGCATTCGATGTATTCGCTGCTCGATGCGCTCGGGGATCCGGCGGACGTGGTGGCGCGGGCGAAGGAGCTCGGGTACGACACGCTTGCGCTCACGGACCACGCGGCGCTGTATGGCGCCATCGAGTTCTACGAGGCGGCGACCAAGGCGGGCATCAAGCCCATCCTCGGCGTGGAGGCGAACCTCGCGCCGGGTTCGATGTCGGACAAGACGTCGCGCGTCGGCGACCGCGTGTTCCATCTCACGCTCCTCGCGGAGACGAACGAGGGATGGAGCAACCTGCTCCAGCTCGTTTCGCTCTCCTTCCTCGAGGGGTTCTATTACCGCGCCCGCATGGACAAGGACGCGCTTCGCAAGCACGCGAAGGGGCTCATCGCGCTGTCCGGCTGCCTCAAAGGAGAGATCCCCAAGGCCATCGCGAGCCACGACATGCCGCGCGCGGAGGCGCTCGTCCTCGAGTACCGCGACCTCTTCGGGCCAGGCAACTTCTTCCTCGAGCTCGTGCATCATCCGGAATCGCCGACGCAGATCATGGTGAACGAGGGGCTCGTCGAGCTGTCGAACAAGACCGGCGTGCCGCTCGTGGCGACCAAGGACATCCACTATCTCGATATCGACGACGCGGACGCGCAGGACGCGCTCCAGTGCATCCACGACGGGAAGATGCTGCTCGAGACGAACCGCTTTTCCATCCTCGGCACCGACCACGCGATGTCGACGCCGGACGCGATGGTCGAGGCGTTCGCGGCGCATCCGGATGCCATCGCCAACACGCGCGCCATCGCGGACCGTTGCCAGGTCACGCTCGAGTTGGGCAAGAGCTTTTTGCCGCAGTTCGAGGTGCCGGAAGGCGAGACCGAGATGTCGTATCTGCGGAAGCTCTCGCAGGACGGGCTGAAGGAGCGGTACGGCGAGCCGACGTCCGAGGCGGTCGAGCGGCTGGAGTTCGAGCTGTCGGTCATCGAGCGCATGGGGTTCCCGGGCTACTTCCTCATCGTGCAGGACTACGTGAACTGGGCCAAGGATCACGGCGTGATCGTGGGTCCGGGACGCGGGTCGGGCGCGGGGTCCATCGTGGCGTACTCGCTCAAGATCACCAACCTCGACCCGCTGCACTACGGCCTGCTCTTCGAGCGGTTCCTGAACCCGGACCGCATCAGCATGCCGGACTTCGACCTCGACTTCGACGACGTGCGCCGCAAGGACGTCATCGACTACGTCTCGAACAAGTACGGCGTGGACCGCGTGGCCGGCATCATCACGTTCGGGACCATGGCCGCGCGCGCCGCCATCCGCGACGTCGGACGCGTGATGGGCCTCACGTTCCAGGAGGTGGACCGCGTGGCGAAGGTCGTGCCGCCGCCGGTGCAGGGCAAGCACATCCCGCTCAAGAAATCGGTCGTGGAGAGCGTGGAGCTCCGGGCGCAGTACGAGACCGACCCGCGAGTGCACCAGCTCATCGACCTCGCCATCAAGCTCGAAGGCACGGCGCGTCACGCGTCCCAGCATGCGTGCGGCATCGTCATCGCGCCGAAGACGCTCGTGGAATACGCGCCGCTGCAGAAGGCCCAGGGCGGCGACGTGGAGCGCGTGGTCCAGTTCTCCCAGCATTCCGCCGAGGCCATCGGCCTGGTGAAGATGGACTTCCTCGGCCTCTCCAACCTCACCGTCATCCGCGACTGCCTCGAGATCGTCGAGGCCGTGCACGGCGAGACCGTGGACATCGACGCCATCCCACTCGACGACCCCGCGACGTTCGAGCTCCTCGGCCGCGGCGACACTACCGGCGTGTTCCAGCTGGAATCGGACGGTATGAAGAAGTACATCCGCGAGCTGCGGCCCACGGTCATCGAAGACATCATCGCCATGGTCGCGCTGTACCGGCCCGGGCCGATGCAGTTCATCGAGTCGTTCATCGACCGCAAGCACGGGCGCGAGAAGATCACGTACATGCATCCTCTCACGGAGAACGCGCTCAAGAACACGTACGGCATCCCGGTGTACCAGGAACAGGTCATGCAGGTGTCCAAGGACATGGCCGGCTTCACGGGCGGCCAGGCCGACACCCTGCGCAAGGCCATGGGCAAAAAAATTGCCAAGCTCATGGCCGAGATGCGCGTGAAGTTCATCGAGGGATCGATCGCGAACGGGGTGGAACGCGAGACGGCCGAGGCCATCTTCACGCAGTTCGAGGAATTCGCGGCGTACGGCTTCAACAAGTCGCATGCGGCCTGCTACGCCATGATCGCGTACCAGACGGCGTACCTCAAATCCCGCTGGCCGGCGTGCTTCATGGCCGCGCTCCTGAACTCGGACTCGCAGAACCTGGACCGCGTGACCATCGAGGTCGAGGAGTGCCGACGCATCGGGCTCGAGGTCCTGCCGCCGGACATCAACGAGTCGTTCGCGGGTTTCTCCGTCGTGAAGGGCACGAACAAGGTCCGGTTCGGCCTGCAGGCCATCAAGGGGCTCGGGTCCGACGTGGTCGAGCTGATGGTGAAGGAGCGGAAGACGAACGGCGCGTTCAAGGACCTCGCGGATTTCGTGGAGCGCATCCCGGGCAAGGCCATCAACCGCAAGTCGCTCGAATGCCTCATCCGCTCCGGCGCGCTCGACCGCTTCGGCGACCGCAACACGCTGCTCTTCAACGTCGAAGGGCTCATCGAGTTCCACCGCCGCGTGGAGCACGAGGCGTCGTCGGGACAGGTGAACCTCTTCGCGATGTCGCCCGCGTCGTCCAACCCGGAACGGTCGAGCATCCAGCTCAAGCCGGCGCCGCCCGCGAGCCGTCGCGAGCTCCTCGCCTGGGAGAAGGAGCTCCTCGGCCTGTACGTCTCCGAGCATCCGTTCCGCGAGGTCGGCGAACGCCTCGGCGCCATGCTCACGCCCATCGCCGAGCTCGTGAACCTCAAGAAGGAGAAGAAGGTGCGCGTCGGCGGGGCGCTTACGTCCTCCAAGAAGATCCTCACCAAGAACAACGAACCGATGATCTTCGCGAAGATCGAGGACGTGACGGGCGACACCGAAGCCGTCGTGTTCCCGCGCGTCTATCAGGAGAATCCGGGGCTCTGGGAAGGGGAGCGGAACCTCGTCGTGTCCGGACGGCCGTCGGAGAAGGATGGGCGCATCAACATCCTCGTGGAGTCGGCGTATGAGGTCACGGAGGAGAATATCGACGAGCTCGTCAGGACAGCGGGGAGCGGTCGGACGACGTCGGACGAGGCGTCCGAGGCCCCCTCACCTGCCGCGCTCCCGACCGATGCCGCTTCCAGCTCTGTCACGTTGCATGTCCGCGCGAAGATGCCGGAGACGGTACTGATCCATCTGCGGAAGGTCCTGGACGCGCATCCCGGCCAGATCCCGGTCTATTTCCTCATCGACGACGTGGATGGCCAACGCCGCATCAAGACCTCGGCCAAAGTGGCGTTCAGCGACGCGGTCGCAAAGGAATTCGAAGGGCTGTTGGGAACGGGGACGGTGAAGGTCGAACAGAACGGGTCGAAGCCTATATCGCCAGCATGACGAGACCGACGACGAACCCGATGACCGCGGCGATCTTGATCGCGAGATGTTTTTCCTTGAAGGCGACACGCCCCGAGAGGACTGCCCACGCCACGGAGGCCGATCGGTCCGCCGACATGACGATGGATGCCGGAGCGAACATGTAGGCGTAGCTCCCGATGATCGAGGCGATGCCGAGGGTCGCGGATTGGAGCAGACACTGTGGCTTCTTCAGGAGCGCGAATGGATGCTCACGTCGTCGGAGGCGTCGACTCATGACGTAGAAGAAGGCAAGGAGCAGGACCGCGTTCAAGAACTGCTCGGTCTCGATGGGGTTCCCATGCGTGATGTCGTACTTGTAGATCGCCGTGACGATGGCGGCGTTGACCGCGCCGAACGTGACATACCAGATTCCGCGGCGTTCCAGTCCGTGGTTCATCGACAGGAGGAGCAACGTGACGCAGAGGAGCGTGATGCCGAGGATCTGGTACCAGCCCAAGGAATACCCCAGGACCACGTCAATGAGCAGGAGCATCGGAATCGTGCCCACGCGGATGAACGCGTAGGTGCTGCGTGATGCCAGGGAGATCGCATGGACCGTGGACCACGCCTGGAACAACGAAAGCACGCAATTGACGGCGAACGTATACGGGGTAGCCAATTCGATACCGAATCCATGTCGGACGAGATGCAGCGTCAGGAACATGCCGCACGTCCAAAGCGAATTCAGGAATCCCATGCCGTAGATGCTTTCCGCGCGGGCTGCCACGGCTTTCTTCCCGATCGTGAGCGACGTCTCCGCGAAGAGGTTGCCTGTCGAGGCGAGAAGGATGGCGAAAAGCGTGTTCACGAACATGAGTGTACCATGGAGACTTGGGGTTGACAGGGAGGGAATATTTCTGGTATGACCCTCGCAGGTCTTTACATGTGGAGGTGACCTGAATGCGCACCCTTCAGCAAAGAATCGACGCCCATGAGAGGTTGTATTGGCGGAAATACCATGCACGTGCTCGCGCTGCGGAACGTACTCAACACCAAACTCGCGACCTCGCCGAGCGGGCCTTGAATGTCATTCTCAAGAAGTATGGCATTAAGCTTCAATCTGTGTCTGACGCGCAGTGCATGGACGCGTACGGTCACATCGGAATGCGTAACTTCGCGGATGACTGCATCCAGTGTTGCGATCACAATGGATTCCGCCTGATCCTCAAGTACGGTTCCGATAGCGGCGACATGTGGTTTCAGCTCCAGCTGGGCCGGGTCTATGCCGAAGTGCTCTCGCACGCGGAGTATCCGATTGCGGTGCAGTACATGACGTGGGCGGGCCGCAACTGTCCTCCCTTCGAGGATGATGTCTGGTCCGTCGAGTCGGGCGCAGAATGGTCCGTGGATCGTCACGATTCGACGGAGGGCCTGCGGTTCCTCGAGGGGATTCTTCCGGAGCTTGCACCTCTCTGTCCGGTGGATTCCTCCCAGGACACACGTCTTGTCGACTCGCTCGATATGCGGAACAGGCGCATGCCCGACAGCCCGTACTTCCTTGCGATTGTCGAGAAACTCGTCTCCACGTTCGCCGCGTGATTCGGAGACGCGAAACGCATACGAAACACCCCTCTTCGTGTGCGTTTTTTATAGTCTGTCGTTGCGAGCGCATAGACTGGACGCGCGCGGCAATCTCTCTTCGGTCGGACGGGAGAGATTGCTTCGTCTGACTCGCAATGACAGGAATCGCCGGGTTGAGGGCCAAGGAGTTGACAGGAGGCAGAAAACGTGGAAGGGTGGCTGTATTCCCGTTCCTTCGGAAAGGAGATCTCTCCGTGGATAAGACGAACGCAGACGACGATTTCCTGCGGATTTCCGTGCAGCAGCAGGCGTTCGATGCCTTTGCCGCTCGGCCCGTAGGCCTGATGGACGTCGCTTCGGCGATGGCGATGCTCGACGGCCTCATGTGGTCGCGCTACAAGGTCCGGACGGATCTCGTGGCCCCCTCGGACATCCTCGAGCTCTCGGATGCGCATGCCGCGCTGTTCCTCGCCCTCGTGCGGGGTACCGCGCCGGCCCTTCATATCCCGAGGGATCCAGGCCTCGCCGCCCGTCTCGTCGCGGCCGATGATGCCGCACGCCGCTATCCACGATAGCCTCCAGTCCACGTCACTCCCGGCTTCCATCCCGATCCACGGGATGTTTTCGTATCACGTGCTAAACTATCCGCATGCAAGTACGAGAACGTGACGCGGTATCCGGCGGCGGGTCCGAGAGATCGGCGACCCGCGGGAAGGTGGCGCTTCAGGTCGAAGGCCTCGATGCCGCCAAGAAAGCGACCGGGGTGCAGCTTGCGTTGGAGACGCCGGGGACAGAGGCGCATGAGACGGCGCGCATCCTCGATACGGTCCAGGGAATCAAGAAAGAGATATTCCACCGCGAGCACGACGCGACGGGCGCATGGAAACGTGAACGGTTCGGTCGGGACCTCGCGGCCGACCTCGGGAAGCGGTCCTGGGAACGCGACGGCGACGGCAAGCTCGTCGAGACGCCCGACGACGAACGTTCGCACGTCCTGCTCGTGAACATGGGTGAGCTCGATCGGCTCAACGACCTCGGCGACCATTCCCTCGGCGACACAGGGCTCCGGCTCACGGCCGAGCGGATCGAGGCTACGGTCCGGGAGGTCCTCGCCGGCAGGCCGGAATACAAGGACGAACGGCGCCTCGCGGACGCCTACGACATGTACCGGTATTCGGGCAACGACTTCTCTGTCACGCTGCGCGACGTGGATCCGGACGACGCGGAGGAGATCATGCGTCGTGTCTCGATGGACCCCATCGCGGTGCCGGGCGGCGGAGATCCGGTGCCGCTCGTCGCGAGCCGTGTCTCGCGCGCGGATGGCGTCTCGCTCCTGAACGGCATCGATGAGACGCCGGAGGACGCCAAGCTCGACGTGCGGAGGGTCCTGATCGACGCCATGCTCGAGAAGGCGCAGGCGCTGAACGACGCGCGAAAGGTCGGTAAGCGGGTGCATCGCATGACGGACATGATCCTCGCGATCGAGAGCGGCACGATGACGGAGGAGGACGTGAAGAGGCACTACGACAAGTACTTCCGCAAGTCGCTCGGCAGGGTCTTCGCGCGGCCGGAGGCGGAGGATGCGCTCGATTTCGAGGGGTTCCGGCGCGTGGTGCGAGAAGGCGGCGCGTCCAGCGATAAGCAGGAACGGGCGAAATTCCTGCATGAGATCACGGAGCGCTCGCTCGACGCGGCGTGTCGGGAGATGCGCAACCGACGGGAGTTCGGACGGTCGATCGAGCGGAAGCTCGCGGCGAGGATCGCGGAGGAGAGCCTGAACCGCGGCCTGGAGTTCGGCGATCTTCCACTCTCGGTCCGGGGCGTGGACAACGAACAGTCGGCCGCTCCCGCCAAGCCGACGCGCGGTGTGGAACGTCTCGAGGAGCTGCAGCGTCGTGCGGAGAAGGCGTCCACGGGTGCCGGGGCAGGAGGGCGACAGGCCGCGGAAGCGGCCCTCGCGAAGGCGACATACGAACTCGAGCGCGCCAAACGTGACAGCGGATCGCCGATGTTCGAGGTCAAGCGTACGGGCCTCTACCAGCGCGGCGTCTATTTCGATGTCATGGAGGAAGCCTTCGGGAGCGGGAAGCGCGTGTCGACGGCCGCGATCGACATGGCGTTCCTCAAGTATTTCGACAAGGAGGGCGGCGCGGGGGCAGGGGATTTCGCCATCCTGAAAGCAGCGGAGATCCTCGACACGATCGCCGAGTCGTCCACGGTCAGGGACGCGGAAGGCAAGATCGTCGTCGGCGTGGAGGCGTATCGGCTCGGCGGGGACGAGTTCGCGTTCACCGTCGTGGGTGGCGACGACACGACCATGCCGGAGCTTCGGCGCAGACTGGAGGACGCCGCGGTCAAGGCCGGCCGCATCCCGGCCCAAGCGGGCGCGACGGAAGCGTATCGCCCCGAGCTGCTGAACTTCAACGTCGGCGTCCGTGAGGCGCGTGACGCGGCGTCGTTTCGGATGGAGCTTGAGGGCTACGGCATCCGACTCGCGAGCGCGCTGGGCAGTCCGGAGGAACCGAATGAGCTCGCGGAGTATCTCATGCGCATGGCAGACAAGGAGAGCGGGCTGCAGAAGTCCGTGAGCCGCGCGGCCCTCATCGTCGGCCGACTGATGAAGAACGGCTTCGACCCCGGGCATCCCGACCTGAAGGGTGTGGTCACGCATTCGTCGAAAGCCGTCTTCGGACGCATGGACGACCTGGTCGCGCTCGCGCGGCGGGCGGCGGCCGATCCGGACGGTCTCGCGTCGGTCGTCGGCGACATCCATCGGTTCGCGATCGAGAACATCGACAAGAAACTCGAGGAGAATGCCGCGTACGGGGCGTCCATGGACCGTGTGCTCGAGGACGCCGTGCGGATGCGATACTTCGATCAGCGCATCAAGGAGCTTGAGGATACGGTGGCGGGATATGAGATCAGGCATGAACAGGATCACGAGGCCGCGAATCGCGAACGTGGCGAGAAGGAAGCGGCCAGCCGCGAACACGCCGCGCTCGTCGACATCCGTTCGAGGATCCAAGGAGTCCAGAACGCGACGACGATGCCGCGGAAATCGGGCTGATATGATATACTGACGACGTCTTCCGACGTATGCCCATCAGGAATCCACGACGCATCGACGCCCGGCCTTCGCCGGCGTTTCCTCCGCCTCCCGCGTCGCCGCGTATGTACCGGACCATCGCGTTCACGTTTTTTGGATTGACCATCCTAGTCGTCGTGGCCGTCGTCTGGATGTTCTCGGTCAAGGCGACGGTGCGCGTGCAGGTCGCGCGCGATCCGGTATCCGTCGAGACAAGCCTCGAGATCGCCAAGAGCCCGGAACAGGGCCAGCTCCAGGGGCGCGTCGTCGGGCATGAATTCGACAGCATCCAGGACATCGCCGTGAAGGAGCGGACCGAGGCGGCACCGGTGGCCGTCGCGACGACCACGGGCCGCGTCCGCATCACGAACCGCTATTCCCAGGCCCAGCCGCTCATCAAGACGACGCGACTCCTCACGTCCGACGGGAAGCTGTTCCGCATCGCGGCGACAGTGAACGTCCCGGCTGGCGAATCGGTCGAGGTGGACGCGTATTCGGACGTGCCCGGGAACGCGTCGCTCATCAAGGACGGGACGACGTTCACGATTCCCGGCCTCTGGATAGATCTACGGAAGCTCATCACCGCCGAAGCCATCACCGATTTCACGGGAGCGAGCGTCTCGTCCGGCAAGATCGTCACGCAGGCGGACATCGATGAGGCGTATCTCATGCTCCAAAAGGCGCTCGTCGAACAGGCCAAGCAGACGCTCGCGGCCGAGGCCTCCATCACGTCGGAGATGCTGGCGCAGGAGTGTCCGGAAGGGCAGGGATGCTGGGATGCGGTCTACATCGAGACGGTGGTCGAGAAGAAGAGCAACGCGACGCCGGGGCAGGCGTCGGAGAAATTCCTCGCGCAGGTGAAGGTCGACGTCACGGCCGTCTTCTATCCGCGGACGGACATGGAATCCCTCGTCAGGACCAAGCTGAAGGAACGCCTGCCGGAAGGGCGCGACCTGGCGGATTTCGATCCGAGCCGCGTGACGTACCGGCTCGAACAGGCGGATAAGGGCACCGAGGTTGCGCGGATCGCCGTGAAGGCGGATGCGACATCGCACCTCACGTCGATGAGTCCGGCCCTCGAGGCGTCGGCGCTCGTTGGCATGTCCGTCGACGGCGCCAAGCAGAAGCTCTCGGCCGTCGACGGCGTGGAATTCGTGGAGATCATGCTCCGGCCGTCATGGGCGCGGAAGTTGCCGGGCCAGAAAGACAAGATCGAGGTCATCATCGAGTGATGCTGTTGACGGCGCCGCGGTCCGGGCTTATCCTGTCGGTGCTGGACTCACCAACCAGCCGCAGTCAGAACCGAAGAAAAGAGCGTTCCGGCACGTGCCGGAGAAGCCGGGTGGAACCGCTCCGATGCGCTGGCCTATGGCCATCGATCGGAGTCCCGACGCTTCGTCCGTTTGAGGACGACCCGTCGGGTATTTTTATTCTCCCATCTGTCGTTCCTGCGTAGGCAGGAACCCCTCTGATAATCCGGAGGGTTTCCCGCCGTCGCCACATCGGCTCCGAGGGAATGACAGGAAAAAAACATATGTCCTATCCCATCGAGACCATGCGGCATAGCGCCGCGCACGTGATGGCTGCGGCCATCCAGGCGTTGTTCCCGGACGCGAAGTTCGGCGTCGGACCGGCCGTCGATCACGGGTTCTATTACGACATCGACATCGGACGCGCGGTCACACCGGAGGACCTGAAGGCCGTCGAGAAGGAGATGTGGCATATCGTGAACAAGGACCTGGAATTCGTCCGCGAGGAGATGACGCTCGACGAGGCCGTGGCGCTCTTCGAGAAACTGAACCAGCCGTATAAGGTCGAGCTCCTGAAGGACCTGAAGGAAAAGGGGACGACTATCGTGTCCGTCTACCGGACAGGGACGTTCGTCGACTTGTGTCGCGGGCCGCATGTCGGGCACGCGAAGGAGATCGGCGTGTGGAAAGTCACCAAGAGCGCGGGCGCGTTCTGGCGCGGCAAGGCGGAGAACCCGCAGATGCAGCGTATCTACGGCGTATGTTTTGCGACGCAAGAGGAGCTTGCGGCGCATCTCGCCATGATCGAGGAGGCGAAGAAGCGCGACCACAAGGTCCTCGGTCCGGCGCTCGACCTCTTCGCGTTCTCGGATCTCGTCGGTCCGGGGCTCCCGCTCTGGACGCCGCGCGGGACCGTCCTCCGCGACACGCTCGACGCGTATGTCTGGGAACTGCGGCGCGCGAAGGGCTACGAGCGCGTCGAGATCCCGCACATCACCAAGAAGGAGCTGTACGAAACGAGCGGGCACTGGGCCAAGTTCAAGGACGAGCTCTTCCGCATCACGACACGCGAGGGTCATGAGTTCGCGATGAAGCCCATGAACTGCCCACACCACACGCAGATCTACGCGCGGCGGCAATGGAGCTACCGCGAGCTGCCGCAGCGCTACGCGAACACCACGATGTGCTACCGCGACGAGCAGACCGGCGAGCTCTCCGGCCTGTCGCGCGCGAGGAGCTTCACGCAGGACGATGCGCACGTCTTCTGCCGCATGAGCCAGGCCAAGGTGGAGTTCCTCAAGATCTGGGACATCGTCCATGCGTTCTACGGCACGTTCGGGTTCAAGCTCCAGGTCCGCGTCTCGCTCCACGATCCGGCGCATCCGGACAAATATCTGGGCGATCCGGAACGGTGGCAGGCGTCCGAGAGCATGTTGCGCGAGATCGTCTCCGAGCAGGGAGCGGAATCGTTCGAGGCCGTCGGCGAAGCCGCCTTCTACGGACCGAAGCTGGATTTCATCGCGCTGGATTCCCTCGGCCGCGATTGGCAGGTCGCGACCATCCAGCTCGACATGAACATGCCCGAGCGGTTCGACCTCTCCTGCGTCAGCGAGACGGGCGAGAAGGAGCGCATCGTGATGATCCACGCGGCCATCATGGGCTCCATCGAGCGCTTCCTCTCCATCGCCATCGAACACTACGCCGGTGCCTTCCCGCTATGGCTCGCGCCGGAGCAGATACGGTTGATGCCCGTCGCGGATCGTCATGTCGGATTCTCCGAGACGCTCGCCGTCGAGCTGCGGTCGAAAGGCCTGCGCGTCGAGGTGGATGCGACGGCGGAATCCGTGCCCAAGAAGGTCCGCAACGCGGAACACTTCAAGATCCCGGTCATGCTCGTGGTCGGCGACAAGGAAGCGGCCGGCGAGGCGATGGCCGTCCGCCGCTACGGCGTGAAGGACCAGACGACGCAGACGAAAGACGACCTCGTGGCCGCGTTGCTCGAGGAGATACGACTCAAGAGGTGATTCCGTCAGGCGGCGATGTTCAGGTTCCAGCGTTTCGTCTGCCGTTTCACGTCCGCTTGGCGCGACCTGACGCCCTTCATCCCATCCGCATACGTCCGTTGCGCGAGCGAGGATTCGAACAGGGGATTCCCGCTCACGCCGAGTGTCGACGCGAGGGCCCGGACGCGGGCCTCTTCTTTCTTCGCTCCGTCGATGTCGTTACGTTTCCGCAATGCAAGCACGTTGGCGACGGCGAAGGTCAGCGCCTCCGAGGGATCCGGACGCGGACGATAGCGCAGGGCCTCCTCCGCCAGGTGCGTGGCGAGGCGCGGATGGCCTTCCGTGCGGTCACGGACGAGGGCGACGAACTGGTCATGTGCCGGCACGAACTCATACGCCTGTGTGCGTGAAACCTGCTGCTCCAGGAACCGTTCGGTCTCCTCGAGCGCCTCTTGCGGCGGCTTGGAGAACTTCGCGACGTTGGGTTCGGGACCTGACGACGAGGGCTTCTTCTTCAGGAGCCCGAGTGCCTCGCTCATCTCCACGACCTTCTTTTCGAGCTCCTTTGCCTCCTCTTCGTCGTGCCGAAGCTGTGCTTCGCGATACTTCGCGAGCGTGAAGACGTACGCCGTCGCCGCATCAGGCGCGGCGCTGCCCGGTGTTTTCGATTCCGGCATAAAGAACCCCCTCGAGGCGTCTCCAAGGAGCAGGTTCGCTTCCGGGTCCTTCTGGATGACACGGTTCGCGTGCTCCCAGAGATGAGACGCGTTCGGGACGAGCTCTCTTGCCTTTTCGATGGTCATCATCCGAGGTTCCGCGATTTCTTGATACTTCCTACGTGCCTTCGCGTCGGCCGCGATTTCCGCATCGATATCCGACAGGTCCACGTCGACGCCCGCATCGGCTTCGGATTCGAGCTCCGAGAGGTCGACGTCGATATCGTCGTGCGGGACTTCATCCGACGGGATGGTCGGGACGGAGCGCTTCGTCAGTTTCTTCCGAATTTGGATGACCTCCGCTTCGGTCTCCGCATCCGCCGCCTTCCGTTTTTTTTCGAGCGGGATGGGTGAGGATGGCCGTTCGGCCGGGACGACGCGGTGTAACGTCGGCGCTTCGGGTGCGAGTTCGATCTTCCGCGCGGCGTTACCTTCGAATTTCGGTGACATAGCGACGTTAGGATACCGTATCGGCGCATGACGAACAACGGCCCGCGAGGGGCCGTTGTTCGTCGAACTGTCTTGTCAGGCCGCTTCCTGCATCGGTGGCTTAGAGGAGCGTCTCGGGATGAAACGTTCCGCGATCGGTTTCGGCTGCTTCTTGCGGGTCGGTAGGAACCGCTCCGCGATAGGTTTGGGCTGATGCTTCGGATTCTTACCCGGGATGAACCTTTCTTCGAGCGGCTTCGGCTTCTTCATCCTGAAGATGACCTCGTCGAGCCGGTCGACGTGCTTCTGCTCCTTCTCGATACGCTTTTCGTCCGAACCCGTAAGCGCCTCGTTCAGCCGCGCGACGGCGTCGACGTACACGTCCGCGAGGGAGCCGGGTTTGATGGTCTTGGATTCGGCCGCAAGGATGCGTGCCGCCGCCACGTTTCCCTCGAGCGCCCGATTGACGCGCGCTCGCACATCCTCTTCGTCAGGGATGATTTCCGTCTTGGTCTCTTGCACGACGGACTCTTTGCGGACCGGACGACGTGGCCTCGACATTTCTTCTGTCCGTGGGGGCACACCTATCATCGTGCTGACAACCTGCTCCATTTCCCCCCGTGCGCGACTGGTGCCGATGGAGCGCGCCTTCATGAGCCGACTCTTGCTGTCGCCGAGCAGGGGGTCGATGCCCTCCGGGAAGTCGAGTTCCTTGTTCATGTCCGTGAGCGCCTCCTTGTATTCCTTGGCGCCGTCCTTCTGGCCGTTCTCCAGGGCGTCGACGTAGCGCGCGGCCGTGAAGACGTATTCTTCCGGCGAGAACGACCAACCCGAGGGGTGTTCGCTCTTCATGAGGTCCATCTGGCCCTTCACCTCGTCCCAGATCGCGGCAGCCCGTTCGCGCGTGAGGACGCGGGACGAGAACTCCCGGTTCTTCTGGAGTTCTCCTTCGAGGGTCTTCATCCGCACATCCGCATGTTCTTGGAGGGTTTCCTCCATGTTCCGCTTCGCTTCCGGCGTCGGACGTACACGCTTCGGCTGTATTTTTCGCATCGAACCGATGTGCGCACCAGCTTCCTCCGCAATCTTCGCATCTCGCCACTTGTCGTAGAGAGACTTTTGACCGGTCAAACGGGAGAGGATGCCATTGAGATTGAACTTGATTCCTTTCCACCCGGCACCATTCGACCGAAGCTCTTCCGGATGCATTCCATACTCCTCACGGATTCGCGCTTCGATATCATCTGCCATCACTCCGGCTTTGTGACCCGAATCTATCTTTTCATTCTCGTATTTCCTGACGCCCGCATGAATCATGAGCTCCTTGAGCGCTTCCTTCGGGCTTTCCTGCCGGCTTGCCGCAATCGCGTCCTGAATTTTTTCGATGGCCTGGAAGTTCTCTTTCATGATGTCGCTCGTCTTGAACGTATCTGCCGGGATGAGGCGCATCTCGCGATTCAGGTCCTCTAGGTCGTCGCGCTTGTTCGCGAGCCATTCGCCGTAGGCGTCCATCTCTTCCTCCGAGAGTTTCTTCGTTTCAAGCGCGTTCTTAAATTCCTCGACGAGCAGCGCCGCGGTCTCGCGGCCATGGCCGGACTTGGACACGAACCTGTCGCGCGACGGACCGACCTTCTCGCGGAGTCGTTCCACGTTTTCCTTGATGTGCGCATCTTCTTCCTGCCGTCGCCGCATGACGTCCGCCTTGACGGGCGGCACGATCCGTGTCTTTTCGGTCGGTACCAGCCGTAGCTCGTGATGTTCTTCCCGCTTTCGGCCGCGGAGGTCGTGCGCGAGGTTTCCTTCTTCGAAGTGTGACATACGATGTGTTTGTATTGTTCGCGCGCTATTATATCACTTTTCGCGGTAAGAACGAAAAAACCGCGTTCAACGCGGTCGTTTCGTGTGGATATCTTTTTCGTCACGCCTTCGCGATCTTGGCGAAGACGGCGGGGTAGTCGCGGCCGATCTCGGACAGGACCTTGCGGTCGAGCGTGATCCTGCGCTTCTTGAGGTCGCCCATGAGCTTGGAGAACGTGGTGCCGATCTCGCGCGCGGCGGCGTTGATGCGCATCTGCTGGAGGCCGCGGTTGTCGCGCTTCTTCAGCTTGCGGCCGATGTACGACTGCACGCCCGACTTAGTGACCGCCATCTTGGCGACCGTGAGCTTGGACTTGCGGCCCCACATCATGCCCTTGGTCTTGGCCAGGATGTTCTTGCGCCGTTTGATGTGGTGTGTCCCGCGTTTGACTCGTGGCATATCAGTGAAGTGAGTGGCTGGATCTTAGGTCAGGAGTGCGGCATGAGCTTCTTGATGCTCTTCACGTACTGGCTGGGCGCGGACTGGTCGCGGCGCTTCTTGCGCGTGATCTTCCCGGCGTCGCGGGCGTTGAAGTGGTTCTGGCCGCCATGCATCTTGAGGAGCTTCCCCGTCTTGGTGACGTGGAACCGCTTGGCGACCGTCTTGTTCGTCTTCTGCTTCGGCATATGGTTCGTGATTGGTGGTTCGTGTCAGGCTTTGCGTCCGACGATGGCGGAGACGTTTCCGCCTTGCCGCTTCGCCTCCTGCTCCGTGAAGAGCTCGTACGTCTGGCTGATGATGGCGATGAAGTCCGAGATGCGCTGGAGGGCGATGTCGCCGTGCGCCTTCTCGCGGCCGCGGAGGAAGATCTCGATCTTCAGCTTCTGGCCTTCCTTCAGGAACTCGAGCGCCTGGTCCCGGCGGACCTCAAGGTCGTGGCTGCCCATCTTGACCGAGAGCCGGATGCCCTTGACCTCGACCTTCTTGGCGTGGGCCTTCTGCTGACGTGCGTCCTTGTCCTTCTGGTATTTGAATGCGCCGTAGTCGAGGATCTTGCAGACGGGCGGAACCTCCTTGGGGGAGACTTCGACGAGGTCGAAATCCCGTTCGTGGGCGATGGCGATGGCGTCGGCGGTCTTCATCACGCCGAGGAACTTGCCCTCGTCGTCGATCACGCGTACCTCCGGCACGTTGATCTGCTCGTTGCAGCGGTAGAGCTGGCTTTGCGGCTTTGGAGGCGGCCGACGCCGATAATGGATGCGCATTGGGTAGGATTTGGATGGTGGAGATGGGGGGAATCGCACCCCCGTCCGATCCGTCACGAGCCGCAGGGTCTTCACAGGCTTGGTCCGCTGCTGGGATCTCGGCACGAGGTGGACGAGCGGACGAGAACCTCATGCCTACATATCCAGCCTGTCAGCCGGCGCGGGATATGGGCGCACCGGACTCGAGCCCGAACGATGACGATCCGATCCGCAAGGTCGGGCCGCGAAGCGGGGGATCGTGGCGTCGCTTACGCGAGCGCCATTGCAGGAGACGAGACACGGAACGCCGAAGCGAACGTGTTCGTCACCTTGTTCAAGACGTTGGCAGTTGTCTTGCGTGGGACGGTTTCACGAGATGTCCCGGCTCGGCCTGCGTCTGCGGATGTAAGGACCGTCGAAGCTGATCATCCCCGGAAGGGGAATCGTCGTTCAGCGCTCTTCGCGCCGGGCATCGCGTTCGATGTCCCGTTCCTTCAGTTTTTCGCGCTTATCGTAGGATTTCCGGCCACGACAGAGCCCGAAGGAGAGCTTGATACGGCGCCCGCGAGGATACAATGAAAAGGGGACGAGCGTCAAGCCTTTCTGCTTGGTTTTTCCGAACAAACTCTCGAGTTCAGGGCGACGTAGGAGGACCTTCCGGTCACGGTCCGGGTCGTATCCTTCAAGGGGGCCGGCCTTCTGGTACCTCGAGATGTGGGCTCCGGTGAGCCAGAGCTCGCCCTTCTTGAACGTGAGATAGGCCCCGGAAAGCTTGGCCCCGCCGCCCCGGACGGACTTGACCTCATGGCCGAGCAGCTCCAATCCGCCCTCGTAGGTCTCGAGGGTCTCGTAATCGTGTCGGGCCTTCCGGTTCTGGGAGAAATCCGCCATGCGGAGGAGGGTACCGTATCGGAGTGCCGCATGCTAGACTTCGAACAATCGCTATGGCTACATCCATGGAACGTTCCGTGACGATCAGGACAGGCACCATCCTGAAGGTCATCGCCATCCTCCTCGCGCTCGGGCTCGTGTGGGTCCTCCGCGACATCTTCGCGCTCCTGCTCGTCGCGCTGTTCCTCGCCGGCCTCCTGCATCCTGCGGCGCGGTGGGGAGCCAGCCATCATGTCCCGAAGGGGTTGATGGTCATCGGCATTTATCTGGCGACGCTCGCGGGATTCGCGGCCGTCCTGACGCTCATCGGCCCGACGTTCATCCGCGAGGGGAAGGAAGTCTTGCAGTCCATCGGATCGTTGCTCGCCACCCTTTCGACGTATGCCAAGAGCCTTCGCGAATTCAGCGAACTCCACGGGCTGTCGGACAGCCTTTCCGCAGGCATCACGTCCTTCGCGAACCAATTCGGGAACGCCTTGACGGGCATCGTCGCGGCGCTCTCCGGCATCTTCGGAAGCATCGCCGCGCTCATCATCGTCCTCGTCATGGCGTTCTACATGGTGGTCGAGGACAAGGAGGCCGCTCGCGTCTTCAAGAATTTCGTCCCGGAGAAGTATCAATCGTTCACAGCGAATGTCCTGATGCAAGTCGAGATGAAGATCGGCGGGTGGCTGCGCGGCCAGCTGGTGCTCTCGTTCGTCATCGCGCTCCTGTGCTACGTCGGTCTGCTCGTGATCGGCATCAAGGGACCCATGCCGCTCGCGCTCTTCGCGGGCTTCACGGAGTTCGTGCCGTATCTCGGACCCATCCTCGGCGGTATCCCCATCGTCATCGTCGCGTTCAACGACTCGCCGGTGAAGGCCATCCTCGCCGTCGCGCTCATCATCGTCATCCATCAGGTGGAGAATCACATCCTCGTGCCCAAGGTCATGCAGCGCACCGTCGGCTTGAACCCGCTCGTGAGCATCGTCGCGGTTCTGATCGGAGCGAAGCTTTTCGGCGTCATGGGCGTCCTACTCGCCATCCCGTTCGCCACGGCCATCTCCGTGCTCCTGAACGAGCTGTATCGGCATCGACAGGACACCAACGGATGACGTCTGCATGACGACCGCCTCAACCGCACCGCAGCCACAGCCGGCCGTGAAGCCCGCGAAGCCCATCGTCGGGAAGAACATGTTCAGCGTGCTTTCCGTCATCGCCGGGTTCGTCCTCGCGGTCCTCATGCTGATCGCGTTCCTCGTCGCCAAGACGGGCATCATCGAGATTCCGATTTTTTCGTGGTTCTACGAGGGGCCCGAGCCCGTGCGGTACGTGGAGTCGACGCCCATCACCGCGGACGCGTTCCGCGTGCTCGTGAGCAGTCGTCTCATCGCGAAGGCCGCGAAGAGGGAGACCCTGCCGCCCTACACCATCCGCGTCACCGAACAGGAGATGACCGGAGGGCTGAATTCCGTCATCTACCGCGCGCTTCGCGACCAGGAATGGAAGACCTCGATGGTGCAGCTCGCCGCGACGCCGGGATTCCTCGAGTTCCTCGGGAAATTCCAGCATGGGCCGCTTCACGTCGACACGCGCGTCAGGTTCAGGCCCGTCGTCGAGAAGGGCGGCATCCGGTTCGAGCCGATCGACATCCGCGTCGGCGACTATCCCATCCATCCGTCCATCGTCCGCACGGTCGCGGGCATCATCTTCTCGCGTGACCTCGGGACATGGATCCTCACGTTCGGCGACGGCGCGCTCGAACAGGCGAAGCTCGAAGAAGGCGCCGTGGACATCGTCGCGTCCCCGAACCCATGATCGTCATCCTCCGAATCCTCCCGTTCATCATCGCGCTCGTCGAGGCGTTTTCGTTCATGATGCAGTTCCGGACGCCGCTCCAGTACCCGTGGTTCGTCGTCGTAGGGGTACTCGCGGTCCCGGTCGCGTCGCTCGCCATCGCCTGGAGGCGTGTCCGGTTCCTCGACATGCTCGAGAAGATGACGCCGACGTTCATCCTCATCGTCGCGCTCGCCTTCGCGATGCTCCTCGCGGAAGGGGACGGGTCCAAAGCCGCCATCGTCACGCTTGCGTCGTTCGTCTCGTTCGTCTCGCTCGAGCTGCTCTTCCTGCTCGCGTTCAATCCGGCGCGGTATCCCGTGCACGGGCTCTCTCGCGTGAACATCGCGTACGTGCCGCTCGCCATCTGGTACGCGGCGTCCACGTCCGCGGGCATGATCATCTTCCTGCACATGGATCGGCTCTGGCACATCCTCCTCATGATCCTTCTCGGCGTGGTGTTGTTCCGGACGACCGGACATCCGCAGGCGTCGCCGAAGGAGAACATGACGTGGGGCGCGGTCGGCGCGCTCGTCGGCGGCCATGTCGGCCTGCTCGGCATCCTCTTGCCGGTCAGCATGCCCGTGCAGGGCTTCGTCGCCGCGTTCCTCCTCTCGGCCGCGTTGCGCGTGCGGCGATACCGATACGAACCGAAGCCGTCCATCACGCAAGGATGGACGGAGGCTATCGTAGGCGCCGTCGCCCTCGTCGCCGTGCTGACGACGGGGAAGTGGTTGTGACGGATGTCCCGTTCTGTCATTCCCGCGGAGCCGACGTGGCGACGGCGGGAACCCCTCCGGACTATCAGAGGGGTTCCTGCCTGCGCAGGAACGACAGGAACAGATCATTGCCCACCACTCTCCGTTCAGGATAGAATGATTGCGAACATGTCTATGAAGCAACTCC
>JAZDIB010000037.1:0-7134 GCA_043805355.1 Patescibacteria group bacterium
GGATCACGCCGTTCAGCGAGACGATGTAGACCCATCCGGCGACGTAGGAATTGATGACCTGGATCGCGATCCACGCGAGCAAAGACCCGAACAGGATGCCGAATCCGCCGCCGATCACGGTCAGGAACACGGCCTCGGCCAGGAACTGCGCGAGCACGTCCTTGGCGCGGGCGCCGATCGCCTTGCGCAGGCCGATCTCGGAGATGCGTTCGGTCACGCTCACGAACATGATGTTCATGATGCCGATGCCGCCCACGAGCAGGGAGATGGCCGCGATGGAGGAGAGGAGGATCTGCAGGGCGCCCGAGACCTGGTCGATGCTCTTCACGGCGTCCGCCTTGGTCATGATGAAGAAGTCGTCCTTCACGGGGTCGTTCCCCGGGTTTTCGATGCCGTGGATATCGCGCATGATCGCCTCGACGCGAGGCTGCGCCTCGTCGAGCGGGACAGTCGTCTTCACGAGGAGGTATTCGAGGTAGCGGCTGTGCGTCGTGTCGCCCAGCGTGGTGACGGGCACGTACGTGACCACGTCCATGTCCTGCATCATCTGCGTCCCGATGGGTTCCATGACGCCGATGACACGGAACTGGGTCTTGCCGATCTTCACGAGCTGGCCCACGGCGCGGTCCTGCCCGAAAAGGTCGTCTGCGATCTGGGACCCGAGGACCGCGACGCGTCCATGGGCGTCCACGTCCGACATCGTGATGAAAGCCCCGTCCGCGAGCTGCCAGTCGCCTAGGACGATCTCGTCCGGCAGGGTCCCGATGATGCTTACGTTCTTGGTTACGCCGCGTGCCGCGACGTCGTCCACGACGATGACCTCGCCGCTCACGGCCTGGATCCACGTCTCGCGCATCAACCGTTCCGCGTCCTTCAGGGTGAGCGAGTTCTGCGAGAAGGGCGAGGGGTTTTCCATCTGTGACCGCGACCCAGGATGGATGATGAGCTGGTCGCTCCCGAATGCCGAAACTTGGTCGAGGATGTACGACTGCGCGGACTCGCCGAGGGAGAGCGCGAGGATGACAGCCGCGATGCCGATGACGATGCCGAGGATCGTCAAGATCGACCTGTTGCGCGTCCGCACCAGGCTTTGCCACGAACTGCGCGCGAGGTCCGGGAGATGCATACCCCTATTTCAGGAGGTGGTCGCCGTCGGCCACAAACCGTTTCGTCACGGGCAAGTCCGACTCGATGAGGCCGTCCTTGATGCGGATGATGCGTTCGGCATGCTCGGCCGTGTACGTCTCGTGCGTGACGAGGACGATGGTGTGACCGTGTTCCATGTTGAGGTGCTGGAGGATCTGCATGACCTGTGCGCCGGACTTGGAGTCGAGGTTGCCGGTCGGCTCGTCCGCGAAGATGACGGATGGCTGGCGGATGAGGGCGCGCGCGATGGCCACGCGCTGGCGCTCGCCGCCGGAGAGCTGGTTCGAGAGGTTCTCGATGCGGTGCGAGAGCCCGACGGCGCCGATGGACTCCTCGGCCATCGCGTCCCACTTGGACGCGGGCACGTCGGAATAGAGGAGAGGGAGCTTCACGTTCTCTCGGACGGACGTCTTGGGCAAGAGGTTGAACGTCTGGAAGATGAACCCGACTTTTTCGCCGCGCATGCGGGCGAGTTCGTCCTCGGCGAGGGTCGAGACGTCGCGTCCGTCGAACCAGTAGGACCCCTTCGTCAGCACGTCGAGGAAGCCCAAGATGTGCATGAGCGTGGATTTCCCGGATCCGGACGGCCCCATGATGGCCACGAACTCGCCTTGGGAGATCTCGAACGAGATGCCGTGGAGCACCGGGGTCACGAGCTCGTCGTTGACGTAGTCCTTGGTGAGGTCCGTGACCTTGATCACCGCGTGTCCGTTCTTCGGCATGGCCGTCGTCACTTCGTCGTCTCGCCCACGATGACTGGCTCGCCTTCCGCGAGCCCGGTCAGGACCTCCACGCGGCCTTCGTCGCCGCGGAGCCCGACGGTCACCTCGCGTTGGGACGGCGTGTCGCCCTTCAGGACGCGTACCGTCTTGGTTCCGTCCGTGGTGCGGATGGCGCGGAGCGGTATCACGAGGGCGCCCTTCCGTTCGCCGGTCGTCACGGTCACGTTCGCGGTCATGCCTGGCTTCACGTCGCGCCCGTCGCGCTCGATCTGCACGCGGATCTTGTAGTAGATGGCTTCCTGCACCTTGGTCTGGTCCGGGTCCTCGGCCGTGACCGTCCCCGTGAACGTCACCTCGTCGCCGTACGCGTCGAGCGTGATGCTCGCGGTCTGCCCGACCTCGACCTTCGCGATGTCCGTCTCCGGCACGAGTGCCTCGATGTCGTAATATTCCGTGCCGACCATGCGCACGATGGCGATGCCGGCCTGCACGAGTTCGCCGACGTCCGGGATGACTTCGGAGACGGTGCCGTCCACCGGCGCGACGATCTGGATGTTCTTCAGGTCGCTGTCCGCCTTGTCCGCGTTCACCTGCGCCTGTTCGACCGAGGCGCGGAGCCCCGCGACGTCCACGGCCCGGGGGCCGGAGCGCTTGAGGTCGAGCGTCGCCTTCGCCGCCTCGAGGCCCGCGGCCTGGATCGCGACGGCGGATTCGGCGGTCGTCACCTGCGTCGACGCGTTGGTCTTCGCGGTCTCGAGCGCGGTCTGCGCGGACGTGTAGGCGTCCTCGAGCTGGGCGACGGTCTGCGTCTTCGTCAGTTCCGTGTTCTTGGTCGTCTGGACGGCCGTGAGCACGGTCGAGTTCTGGGCGGAGATGGTCGTGCGGTCCGCGTCGATGGTCGTCTTCTTCGCGGCGAGCTCCGTGGCCGTGAGGTACTGCGAGGTCATGCTCGCCGAGAGCACGCGCTGGATATCGGAAAGGAAGGTCTGCGTCTTGGCGATGGCGTCGAGGACCTTGTCCGACGCGGCGAGGATCTGGTCCTTCGTGGAAACCGACGAGAGGGCGTTCACGGCCGTGTCCGCCGCCTGCTTGGCGGTCTTCGCCGTGACGTAGGAGATGCGTGCGCTGTCCATGGAACCGGAATCGAGGAACCCGAGGACGTTCTTGTACATCTGGTTCGCCGCGGTGTCGTCCACGCCGGCGATCTTGTCGCCGTCCGTGAGGCCGACCTGCAGCGGGCCGAGCGCGGACGCAAGCGTCGCGCGGGCGGAGTCATAGGAGTTCTGCACGGTCTGGGTCACGACCGCGTCCTGGTTCTCGAGGCTGTTCTTCGCGGTCTGGACGTTCAGCGCGGCGACCGTCACGGCGTTCTGCGTCGTGAGCTTCGCGGCGGCGAGGTCCGCGACCGCCTTGTCGTAGCCGGCCTGCGCCTGCGCCACCTGCGTCTCGGCGACGCGGATGGACTGTCCCGTCTCGCCAGCGAGGCGCGCGTTCAGGTTCGCCACGGCGACCGCGAGCGCCGCATGCGCGCTCCGCGACGCGAAGACCACGTCCTCATCCTTCAAGGTCGCCAGGACGTCGCCCTTCTTCACCTTGTCGCCGACCTTCACGCCGACGGTCTCGATGGTGCCGCTCTGCTTGAACGCGAGGTCGATGCGCGCGGCCGGCTTGATCTCGCCCGTGATCTCCACGGTCTGCACGAGGTCGCGCTTCTCGACCGCCGCCGTCTCGTACGTGACCTTGCCGCTCTGGGATCTGGACCAGGCGAACCAGACCACGAGCGACGCGACGACCGCGAGGATGACGTAGGTACGTTTCTTCTTCAGGAATGCGGGGAGTGCCATATCAGACGTCGAGGGTCTTCAGGGTTTCGGTGATGTGTTCGTTCATGCCTTCGAGGACGGTGCGCATCTTATCGGCCGGGACCAGGGCGACGGCCCCGAATTCGTGCTGCATCACGATGATGCGCGTCCCCGGCTCCAGACCGAGATTGTCCCGCACTTCCTTGGGGATGACAACCTGTCCGCGCTCGCCCATGACGGTCGTCCCCATGATGGAGATGAGCGGCTGTTTCGTCGTTTTGTGCGCTGGCATCATATAAGTATGAATTGTATGAAAGTGTGACATCGATGGCGGGAATGGTCAATGCTGGAGGAGGGGGTCGGAGGATTGACAAAAGGCCCAAAATCCGGTATCTATCATGCGTACCTTCCCAATTCCGGACACGCGGGGGCGGATAGTCCGCTGATGCGCGTCCAGGACGACACTGTAGGAGGCGATGCCACATGGCGGTACCTCTCATCGAGATCACGCAGAAGAGCCTACATCCCACCATCGAGGTGCTTTCCAATGCGGGCGTGACGACCGAGCACGCGGAGTGGATGCGCAAGCCAGGCAATGCTGCGCTCCTCGCGGCGTTCGTCGCGGAACGGATGCAAACGGAGAGGACGAGGGCACGGAACGGAGCGTCCTATGACGTTTCCGTACAGGTCATTCCCAGGCAACCGAGGTACAGCGACCTGCTGAAGCGTTTCCCGGCCGTCGATCCGAGCTTCTCTGACATGAAGTTCGAGGCCACGCGCCATCATCGGAACGTGAAGCGGAAAGCGGTCTTCGAGTATGTGCGGATGGAGAGCGGCGCGACGACCGATGCCGTCTTCCAGGAGATGCGACATCTCGGCCTGCGTCCGGCGTTCTACGAGGAGCTGCTCAGCTTCGCGGACGTGTATCGCGAGGAGGTACGTACGCACCGCATCGTCGCGCTTGGATCCGTCGCGGTGGAGTTCGACAAGGAGTACGTCGCGTATCTCTGCTGGGTGCCGCGCCGTGGATACTGTCTACGGCTCGACAAGTACGCCAACATTTGGACCGGCGAGTTCGTGTTTCTCGCCGTCCGCGAGGCCGCATGACCTCCACCGCTTCGGCACCCCTCGCCGGAGCGGTTTTTCGTTTGTCGGGACACGGCGCGCTGTGGCCACGCACGAAACGGCAGAAGGACATCGGTAATCCTTCGACAAGCTCAGGAAATAATTATTCCCTGAGCGAGCGGAGCGAGTCGAAGGGCTACCGATGGATTCACCGTTGCCGTGAGGCCATTTCCTTGATAGCGTACAGCCACTATGGCCAAAGGTTACGACCCCAAGGACATCGAGAGGCGCTGGCAGGAGCAGTGGGAGAAGGACGGCACGTACCACGCGCACGATGGGAAGCCGAAGGACAAGGCCGACAAGTTCTATGGCCTCATCGAGTTCCCGTATCCGTCCGGGGAGGGGCTGCACGTGGGGCATCCGCGGTCGTACACGGCCATCGACATCCTGACGCGGAAGAAGCGGATGGAGGGGAAGAACGTGCTGTATCCCATCGGGTGGGACGCGTTCGGCCTGCCGACCGAGAACTTCGCCATCAAGCACAAGATCAAGCCGCAGGACGCGACGAAGAAGAACATCGCGACGTTCAAACGTCAGCTGACGTCGCTCGGATTCGGGTTCGATTGGTCGCGCGAAATCGATACGACCGATGCTTCCTATTATAGATGGACGCAATGGATGTTCCTGAAACTGTTCGGTTCCTATTACGACGCGAAGAAGGGGAGGGCACGACCAATCGAAGAGCTTCCGGTCGAGGATCGCGACGCTCGCCGCATGGCGTATAAGGCCTCTGCGACCATCAACTGGTGCCCGTCGTGCAAGATCGGCCTCGCGAACGAGGAGGCGCAAGGCGGCGCGTGCGAGCGATGCGGCACGCAGGTCGTGAAGCGCGAGAAGGCGCAGTGGATGATCCGCATCACGGCGTACGCGGAACGCCTGTTGGATGACCTGAAGACCGTGGACTATCTCGAGAAGATCAAGGCCCAGCAGGAGAACTGGATCGGCCGATCCGAGGGCGCGGCCGTCGAGTTCGTCACGACTACCCAGGATGCCGTGACCGTCTTCACGACGCGTCCAGACACGCTGTTCGGCGCGACGTATCTCGTGTTGTCGCCGGAGCATCGCCACATCGACCAATGGATCGCCGATGGCGTCATCACGAACACCAAAGAGGTCGAGGCATACCGCGAAGCTGCGCGCCGCAAGTCCGACTTGGAGCGACAGGAAAATAAGGAGAAGACCGGCGTCGAGCTGAAGGGCATTTGCGCGACGAATCCGGCGACCGAGGAGGAGATTCCGGTCTGGATGTCGGATTACGTCCTCGCGACGTACGGCACGGGCGCCATCATGGCCGTGCCTGCGCATGATGACCAGGATTTCGCGTTCGCGACGACGTTCAAGCTGCCTATCCGGTACGTGGTCGCGCCCGAGGTCGTCGACGAGGCCAATCCGCCGGTGGAAGGGAAGCCGACGAAGGAGCGGCCCACGGTCCATGCCATCGTCCGCGATCCGAAGACCGGGAAAATCCTGCTCTTGGACTGGAAGGGATACGATTGGAGGACGTTCGTGCTCGGCGGCATCGAGGGTGGTGAGGATCCGATCGAAGCGGCGAAGCGGGAAGTCCGCGAGGAGACCGGCTACACCGACCTGACGGTCGTCCGGACGCTCGGCGGACCCATCCGCTCGCACTACTACGCCGCGCACAAGAAGGAGAACCGCACCGCGATGGCGACGGCGGTCCTCTTCGACCTCGCGAGCGGGAAGAAGGAGAAGATCTCGGACGAGGAGCTCGCGAAGCATGAGCCGGTCTGGGTCGATGCCGCGGACGTGACGCCGGAGAAGATGACGTGCTCGGAACTCCCGTTCTGGCTCCCGCTCATCGAGAAGCCGAACGCGGACCGATGCTGGGCCGGCGAAGGCGTGAACATCGACTCCGGATTCCTCGACGGCCTCGCCACGCAGGAAGCGACCACGAAGATGATCGCGTGGCTCGAGAAGGGCAAGAAAGGGAAGGGGACGGTGACGTACCGGCTCCGCGACTGGGTGTTCTCGCGTCAGCGGTACTGGGGCGAGCCCATCCCCATCGTGTTCTGCGACGAGCATGGCGCGGTCCCGGTGCCGGACGATCAGCTGCCCATCCTCCTACCTGACGTGAAGAAGTACGAACCGACCGACACGGGCGAATCGCCGCTCGCGAAGATCGACGCGTGGGTCAACACGACATGTCCGGTCTGCGGCGGACCGGCGCGGCGCGAGACCGATACGATGCCGAACTGGGCCGGGTCCTCGTGGTACTTCCTGCGTTACTGCGACCCGCACAACGACACGGCGTTCGCGGACCCGAAGAAGCTCGAATACTGGATGCCGGTCGACCTGTACAACGGCGGCATGGAACATAC
>JAZDIB010000038.1:0-15787 GCA_043805355.1 Patescibacteria group bacterium
CCTGGGAGTGAAGGCTATTCATTGGGTCGATGGGGAGCGGTTTGACGGGAACGCCAAAAAATGGCAAAATTTTTGGACCATTCTTTCCTATGGCAAATCCCATCGACGCTGCGCGTCCCGATTTCGACCAGGTCATCGAGCATCTCAAGAAAGAGCTCCAGAACGTGCGTTCCGGCCGTGCGCACGCCTCCATGGTGGAGGATCTGCCGGTCGAGGCGTATGGAAGTGCCATGACGCTGAAGGGCGTCGCGAGCATCACGGTGCCTGACGCGAAGACCATCCAGATCGAGCCGTGGGACAAGAACCTCGTGAAAGACGTCGAGAAAGCCATCCAGTCGTCGTCGCTCGGGTTGAACCCGAACACGGCCGGGACGGTCATCCGGCTCGTGATGCCGTCGATGACCGAGGAGAACCGCAAGAACCTCGTGAAGGTCGTGGGACAGAAGGCGGAGCTCACGCGCATCAGCATCCGGACCATCCGCGAGAGCACGCGCGACGCCATCGCGAAGGAAGAGGACGCGAAGCTCATCGGCGAGGACGAGAAGTTCCGACTTCAGGAATCGCTCGACAAGGTCGTCACGGAGCTGAACGGGGTCGTCGAATCCATCGCCAAGGAAAAGGAAGAGGAGATAATGAAGATATGAAGATGGATTTGCTCATCTCGCTCTGCAAGCGGCGCGGTTTCATCTTCCCCGGGTCCGAGATCTACGGAGGTTTCGCGAACTCGTGGGATTACGGCCCGTACGGCGCCCAGCTGAAGAAGAACATCCGCGACGCGTGGTGGGACCGGTTCGTGCTCCGGCGCGGCGACGTCGTCGGGGTGGACACGCCCATCATCATGAACCCGAAGGCCTGGGTGGCGTCCGGGCATGTCGAGACGTTCACGGACCCGCTCGTGGACTGTAAGAAGTGCAAGCGCCGGTTCCGCGCGGACCATCTGGTCGAGGACAAGGCGAAGGAGCCGGGATACGACAAGGAAAAACCCGTCAACGTCAAGGATATCGCGTGTCCGGAGTGCGGCGGTGAATTCACCGACATCCGATATTTCAATCTCATGTTCAAGACGAACGTGGGCCCGACCGACGACGCATCGTCCGTCGCGTATCTCCGTCCCGAGACCGCGGGCGGCATGTTCGTGGCGTGGAAGAACGTGCGCGACACCATGCGCAAGCGCCTGCCTCTCGGCGTCGCGCAGACCGGCAAGGCGTTCCGCAACGAGATAACGCTCGGCAACTTCATCTATCGGACGCGCGAGTTCGAGCAGATGGAGATCGAGGTCTTCTGCCGTCCCGAAGATGCGCCGAAGGTCTTCGAAGAATGGCTCGGCGAGATGAAGGCGTGGATAACGGACGTGCTCAAGCTTGACCCGGCGCATGTCGTCTATCACGAGATTCCGGATGCGGAACGCGCGTTCTATTCGGCGCGGACGGTCGATACCGAATACGCGTACCCTTTCGGTATGAAGGAACTCTACGGTATCGCGAACCGCACGGACTATGACCTCGGCAAGCATCAGGAATTCTCGAAGGAGGACCTACGCTACCTCGATCCGGAGACGGGGGAGCGGTTTCTGCCGTTCGTGGTCGAACCGACGTGGGGCCTGGACCGCAGCGTCCTCGCCGTGCTGTGCGAGCATCTCGACATCGACGACGCGCCGACGGCCGACGAGGACGAGAAGGAACCGCGCATGGTCCTCCGCCTTCCTCCGCTCCTCGCGCCGGTGAAGGCCGCCGTGCTCCCGCTGCAGAAGAAGGGTGGATTGGCCGAGGAAGCCCGTGGTCTCGCGGACCAGCTCCGTGCGGCGGGCCTCGCGGTCGAATACGACGAATCCGGCTCCATCGGCAAGCGGTACCGCCGCCAGGACGAGATCGGCACGCCGTGGTGCATCACGGTCGACATGACCTCGCTCGAGGACAAGTCGGCGACCGTCCGCGACCGCGACGCCATGACGCAGGAGCGTGTCGCCATCGCCGACATCCCCGCGTGGGTCGCTGAACGCCTACGGACATGACCAAACCACATCCACAAAAACTCAAGAACGGGATGACGGCCGTCCTCGTCCCGCAGAAGGGGGCGACGTCGATGACCATCTTCGTGATGGTGCGCGTCGGCGCGCGCTACGAATGCCGCGAGACGAACGGCGCGTCGCATTTCATCGAACACCTGATGTTCAAGGGGACGAAGCGTCGGCCGTCCACCAAGATCCTCACGCAGACCATCGACCGCTACGGCGCGGAGTTCAACGCGTACACGGGCAAGGATCTCACGGCGTATTACATGAAGATGGCCGCCGAGCGCACGCCGCTCGCCATCGACATGCTGCACGATATGCTCTTCCACTCGCTCTACGATCCCAAGGAGATCGACCGCGAGCGGGGTGTCATCGTCGAGGAGATCAACATGTACGAGGATAACCCGCGGATGCATTTGGAGGAGATTCTCGAGAGTTCGCTCTTCCCGTCGTCGACGCTCGGCTGGAGTATCGCGGGGCCGCGTGAGACCATCCGGAACATCACCCGCGACCAGCTCATCGAATATCGCGACGCCTACTATGTCCCGTCCCGCATGACCGTGGTCGTCGCGGGCAAGATCGTGCCGGGCGTGATGGGGATGCTCGAGAAGACGTTCGGCCGCGTGCCAGAGCCGCGGAAGGCCGCGGACCGCCCGTTTGAGCCGTTCCTCGTCCCGGAGAAGCTCAAGGAGCCCATCGCGTTCCAGAAGAAGGTGACGGAACAGGTCCAACTCGCCTTCGGGTTCCACGGCCTGCACCTAAGGCATGAGGACGTCCCGGCTGCGACCCTGCTCGCGTCCATCCTCGGCGGCACCATGTCGTCGCGTCTCTTCATCGAGATTCGGGAGCGCCGCGGCCTCTGCTATTCCATCCACGCGAGCCACGAGACGCTCGAGGACACGGGCGCCTTCACGGTGTCGGCGGGCCTGGACCGGACGCGTCTCCCCGAAGCCATCGCCGCCATCCTGCGCGAATTCAAGAAAACGACGAAGACCCTTGTCGGAGCCGATGAACTCCGTCGCGCCAAGGACAACCTCGCCGGCCGGATCGCGCTCTCGTTCGAGGATTCGGCGACGCAGGCGGAATGGTTCGGCCGGCAGTGGACGTTCCTCAAGTCGCTCGAGACACCGGACGAGAAGCTGCGCCGCATCGAGAAGGTCACGCCCGCGCAGATCAGGCGCGTCGCCGCCGCGGTCTTCAGGCCGGAGCGGATGGCGACGGCGGTCATCGGTCCCTTCACTAAGCAGAAGATTCGATCCATGTTGAAATGGTCATGAATGATATGAAGAAACTCATCGTCGCCAACTGGAAGATGCACTACGGACCCGTGAAGGCGGGCGGCTGGATTCGGGCGTTCCGTCGTGAACGGCTCCCGAAGGAACTCGACGTCGCGGTCGCGGTGCCGTTCGTCTCGCTCGCGGCGGTCCGTTCATCGCTCGGGCGCGCGTCCATCCCGGCTCTCGCGGCGCAGGATACGTTTTGGGCGGAATCCGGAGCCTACACGGGCGAGATCGCTCCGTCCATGCTTGCGGAATTCGGCGTCTCGGCCTGTCTTGTCGGGCACAGTGAACGGCGCCAGCACCTTGGCGAGACCGACGAGATGATCGGAAAAAAGACGGTCGCGCTGCAGAAGGCCGGCATCAGCCCGGTGATCTGCGTGGGCGAGACCGAGCTCCAACGCAAGCGGGGACAGGCGAACAAGGTCGTGCGGGCGCAGGTGTCGGCGGCGCTGAAGGGGCTGAAGCCCGACGGACGCGCCCCGGCCGTCATCGCGTACGAACCGGTCTGGGCCATCGGCAGCGGACGCCCGTGTTCGCCCTTAGACGCCAAACAGATGCATGACGTCATCCGGTCGGTCCTGCAGAAGACGTTCGGCAGCGCGGGGGAGGCCATCCGCATCATCTACGGCGGGTCCGTCGACACGCGGAACATCGGCGAATACATGACCACGACCGGCATCGACGGCGCGCTCGTCGGCGGAGCCTCGCTCGATCCGCGCGACTTCGGTCTGCTTTGCCGCGCCGCGGTGCCGTCCTAATCCTTCCGCGAGATGCTGTTCTGGATCGCCCTCTCGGTCGCCGTCGCCTCCACCATCGTCCTGGGGGTCGTGTTTGGGCGTCACTGGAAAGAAATCCGTTTGCTTGATCCGACATCCATCAAGGAGGAGCGCATGCGCCAGGTGCGCGAGAAGATCATCGAACAGCGGTTCGACCGCATCCGTTCGCACATCATCGCGCCGCTCTCCGTGGTCGCCAAGCGAGGGGTGCTGTTCGGGAAGACCGCGTTTCATGGTGCGTACATCCGGCTCATCCAGCTCGACCGGTTCTACAAGCAGGCGAAGTCGCCGCTCGCGCGCATGGCGCCGTCGATGCAGGACCGCATCCGTACGCTCCTCGAGGAGGCGCGTTCGCTCGCCCGTGAACTCAAATGGGCGGATGCGGAGCGGCGGTTCCTCGAGGCCTTGTCCATCGACAACCGGAACGTCGAGGCCTATAAGGGGCTCGGAACGCTGTACCTGAAACAGAAGCTTTATCCGCAGGCCAAGGAGACGTTCGAGTTCCTTGTGAAAATCAAGAAGGCGGACGACGCCTGCTTCGCTGGGATGGCGGAGATCGCGGAGGTGGAGGGGGATATCTCGACGGCCGAGGCCATGCGCAGCCGGGCGGTGGAGATGCAGCCGAAATCGCCGAGCCGCCATGCCGAACTTGCGACCTTCTATCTCGAGCGCAGCGAACCAGGAAAGGCCTGGCCGCTGGCCAAACGGGCCGCGGACCTGGAGCCGAAGAGCGCCAAATACCTCATCACCGCCATTGAAGCCGCCATCGCCTTGGGCAATCAGGTCGAGGCGCGTCGTCGGTTCGACAAGCTCCGCCTCCTGTCGTCGGATCAGCCGCGACTTCAGTCCCTGAAGGAGCGGATCGACGCGCTGGCGTGAGCCTTTGACAGCTGCGGGGGAAACGCGTATCCTTTCGTCGCCACCATCCCCTTCATCCTGCCGGTGTAGCTCAGTGGCAGAGCAGCTGTTTTGTAAACAGCAGGTCGTCGGTTCGACCCCGACCACCGGCTCCAACCGAACTCAAACCTCACCAACGTATGTCCCAAGAAACACTGATCAAGCTCGAATGCACGTCGTGCAAGCGCGTGATGTACCATTCGACCAAGAACAAGAAGACCATCAAGGCACGCCTTGAACTTTCGAAGTTCTGCAAGAACTGCAAGAAGCACGCGCCGCATAAGGAGACGAAATAAGCCAATTTTTCGCGGATGACGTCGCCCCGGCACGTCGTTCGCGAACGACGTGCCGTTGTAGCTCAGTTGGTAGAGCATCTCCATGGTAAGGAGAAGGTCACCGGTTCAAATCCGGTCAACGGCTCCACGGGCGGTTACCGAAGCGGTCAAACGGGACAGACTGTAAATCTGTTGGCCTTGCGCCTTCCTAGGTTCGAATCCTAGACCGCCCACCACGTAAAAATCCCATCTCCAAGTGGGATTTTTACGTGTCCCGTGGCTTAGCCATCGTCTCCTTTGCCCTTTTTCCCCATTTCCGACACACTGGTCATCGTATGTCCGCGCATCGCGATTACCTCACGGCCTCGGATTTCTATAAGCTGTTCCAGTGTCCGCACTGGCCGTATTTCGATCGGTTCGCGGATGACACGGAGAAGGCGCTGAAGCGGGAAGTGACGGAGGGGGAGCGACACTTGTGGGAGCATGGCCTCCAGCATGAGAAGGAGGTCGTAGCGAAGCTGTTCGCGGGGACGGACGTCGAACAGATCCCGCAGACCAAGGATGCGGAAGCGGATTCCGCGGCGACGCTCGAACGGATGAAGGCGGGCGTGCCGCTCATCTACCAGGGGACGCTCACGGATGGGGATTGGACCGGACGGCCGGATCTCCTCGAACGTCGCGACGGGGAATCCGCGCTCGGGTCGTGGCACTACGTCCCGGTGGACGTGAAGAGTACGCATGCGCTCGAGAAGTACCAGAAGTTTCAGCTGATGTTCTACGCGACGCTGCTCGAACGTATCCAGAAGCGATTCCCTGCGACGCCCGAGATCATCGACGCGCATGGAGAGCGCCAGCCGTTCCAGGCGTCGGAGATGCTGAAGGAGTTCGAAGAGACGGTCGTGGACCTCGAACGCATCCGGGCCGGGGAGATCCCGGAGCCGGTCCTGCGCAAGAGCTGCTTCGACGTCGGGCCCTGGGGCAGGGCCTGCGAGCGGCTCGCGACTTCGACCGACGATATCGCGCAGCTCTACAACGTGAACGTCCCGAAGTTGCGTGCGCTGCGCGACCTGGGCGTCCGGACCGTTGCCGATGCGGCCGAGATGGATCCGGCGGCGCTCGCGGGGACCATGCCCGGCCTCACGCTGCATGGGCTGGAGGTCGTGAAGCTGCAGGCACGCGCCCTGAAGGATCGCCAGGTGTTCGTACGCGAATCGGTCGCGTTGCCGACCGCGCCGCTCGAGATCCATTTCGACATCGAAAGCGACCCGCCGAACGACACGGATTATCTCTACGGGTTTCTTCTCCGTCAGGATGGCAAGGACGAATACGTCTCTTTCGTGGCTGAGACGCTCGAGGAGGAGGGGACGATGTGGAAGCGGTTCCTCGCGTGGATCGAGACGCTCCCGGCGGAATACGTCGTGTTCCATTACGCCCCGTACGAGACGGTGCGCCTCGGTCTGCTCGAAGGGCGATACGGCGGTAGTACGTGGCTCGACCTGTTTCGGAGCCGCATGGTCGACGTGAAGGACATCATCTCGTCGAGCATCGTTTTTCCCCTGTATTTCTACGGCCTCAAGTACGTCGCGCCGTTCCTCGGATTCTCCTGGACCGGCGACGTGAAGGGCGGCGCCGCGTCGGTCGACGTGTTCGAACGGTATCTCGAGAGCAAGGACGCGACGCTGCTCCAGAAGATCATCAGATACAACGAAGACGACGTCCGCGCGACCGCGGTCCTGACGGACTGGCTCCGGACGTACGCGAAAGAACGGACCGGCTACGACGCGCCGTATCCGTGGGCTCAACGCTGACCTTGCCGCCAGCCGCCGAGGCGGCGCGTCGGTGTGCTGTCGGGCGTCATGATTGCTGGGCGGACGTAGGCGAGCGCCGCCAGGATAGCCGTGATGGGGACCGTGAAGACGAGGCCGATGGTCCCGGCGAGGGATCGGATGATCTCGTCCGTGACCGCGTCGAAGTTGAGGAACTTGAGCCAGGACCCGCCATACTGCGAGTAGAGGAGCAAGGTCGAGAGCGACGCGCCGACGTAGGCGAAGATGAGGGTGTTGGCCATGGCGCCCATATGATCGCGGCCGATGACCATGCCCGAGCGGAACAGGTCCCTGAACCCGAGACGCGGATTGGCGCGTGCGATCTCCGTGGTGCCGGACGAGATGGAGACCGCGACGTCCTCGACGACGCCCATGGCCGCGATGATGACGCCCGCGAACATGAGGCCGCGCGGGTCAAGGAGGGGGTTTTTCGAGAAGAAGAGGCGATCCTCCTCGGTCGCGAGTCCTTGGAGGTGGGTCAGCCCGCTGAAGATATGCGAGATGACATAGGCGACCACGACGCCGCCGAGCGTCCCGGCCATCGTGACCCACGTCTTGCGGTTCCATCCCATGGTGAGGGCCGAGGCGATGGTGGTGAACGCGACAGCTAGCGCCATCGCGACCGGAACGGGGTTCATGCCCTTGAGGAACGCAGGGATGAGGATGAAGCCGATGAGTGCGATGGAAATTGCGATGGAGAACGCGACTTTGAATCCCTGCCAACCAGCAAGGAGGACCAAGACACCGACGAACAGGACAATGAGCCAGAGGATGGCGCCGAGCCGGTCGAATCCCTCGATGTAGGCGAACGGTTCCTCGCCCGAAGGGTTCGGTTGGAGAAAGATGACGACGCGATCGCCGACGCGGAGCTCGATGTCGTATGGGTTCGACGCGAGGTCGCCCGTGATGACGCGTTCCGTGCCCTTGAGCGGACCCGAGAGGAATTCGATGGTGTAGGAGGCCTTGAGATCGGCGCCGCCTTCATGTTCGACGCTCTGTTCCGTCACGTTCCGGACGATGGCGCGTTCGTAGGACCCGTCGCCCTGCGTCTGCATCACGTCGCTACGGACCGGCTCCGAGGTCACCTCGGCCGACGCCGCTTCGGTCGAGTCGGAGGCTGCGATGTCCGCGGTCGATGTCGCGGCGCGGGTCGATGACGTCCAGACGAAGAAGGCCAGGGCGGAGACGAGGAGGACCCCGAGGAGGGGGCGGTGGAGACGCGGAGTCATGCCGTCGAAGTGTAGCGCCCGACCCTTGTCAGAACAAGACGGTTTTGGTACTATCATCGCGCTCCGAGACGGGCTATAGCGCAGTTGGTAGCGCGTCCCGACGTGACGTCGGGATTAATCCCGAGGTGACGTCGGGAAGGCCGTGGAATATGAAGGGATTCGTATATATCCTCAAAAGTCAGAATTGCCTCAGGTATTACATCGGTTCGACGATAGAACCGGAGAGGCGATTACGGGAGCATAATGAAGGGTTGGTTGTCGCGACGCGAGGAAAAGGACCGTGGAACCAGGTGTTCTGTCAGGAATTCGACCGCATCGAGTCGGCACGGAGAGCTGAGATGTGGCTGAAACGAATGAAGAGTCGGAAGATCGTTGAACAAGTCATCAAGGATGGTAAGATGACGAAGGAATTTTGACGGGCTATAGCGCAGTTGGTAGCGCGCTTCGTTCGGGACGAAGAGGCCGTGGGTTCGAGTCCCACTAGCCCGACCAGAGGGAAGCCGTCCGTAAAGGGCGGCTTTTCGTCATCGGCGTTTGTCATCTTGCGGGACGGCGCGTATCATTTCGGGCATAAGAATTATCGCCATGCGCCGTATGTCCAAGACATCGATTGCCGCCTTCAGCCTCGTCGCGTCGTCTCTCGTCCTATTCGGGTGGGGATGCAATCCGTTCCAGGCGGCGCAGGACAAGATCGCGGAGAAGGTCGCGGAAGGGATGGTCGAGAACGCCACCGGTGCGGATGTGGATTTGAGCACGAATTCCGTGACCGTCACGGACGACAAGACCGGGACGACCGCCTCGTTCGGCGAGGACGTGAAGCTTCCGGACGACTTCCCGAGCGACATGCCGATGTATCCCGGCGCGAAGCTCACGGGCGTGACGCTCTCGCGCACCGACGGCATCAGCGGTTGGGTCACGATGACGACGGCGGACGAGATCAAGAAGGTCGTCGACTGGTTCGCCGAGGAGATGAAGGGGAAGGGATGGACGACGGAGTCGAGCATGACCGTGAACGGGAGCGAATACCGATCTTGGAAGAAGGACGAGACGACGACCCTGACCGTCAACCTGACCAAGGACGCGGACACCGGCGAGACGAGCCTCATCGCGACGTACATAGGGGAGTAACAAATCTTCTCCTTGTGGTATGATGTGGGCGTATGCCACGCGCGAAGCGTTCTGTTTCAGCGAAGCCGGGTCTACCTTCCGAGATGCGGCGGACGCATCCGATGCGCGCCATCTGGTCCGGCGTCGCCGTCGTCCTACTGCTCGTGTTCAGCGTCCCGATGTTCGTGGATGCGGTGGAGGGGCAACAGGTCGACGCGTCATCCAGCACGCAGACGACGGCGCTCATCGCCGCGCTCGGGATGTTGGGGGAACAGGTCCAGGCGCTCCGTTCCGAGATTTCCTCGCTCGGGTCGTCGCTTTCCGGGACGGACACGTCTGAAACGGGGACGTCTTTGCAGGAAGGGATGCCGGAATGTCTGCAAGCATGTCGGATGACCCTCGCGTCCTGCCTCTCTTCGGATACCGCGGCCGCGAGAGCCCCATTGCGAATCACGACGCGCATCTCGGCGACGCCTCTCATCGCGAGGCTCGTGCCGCTCGACAGTTGCCGTTCCGTTGCGAACACCTGCATCAGCCAGTGCAGACCTCGCACGGTGTCCGCCGTCGAGTGCCAGGACCGGTGCGCTGTCGCGCTCGGCGGGTGCGTGGATGCGGCAGGGACGGACACGACGAAACTTGCGGACTGCCGACGGAGCAACCAGCAGTGCCTCATCGCGGCATGCCTTCAGATCTCTCCAGACCAGGCGGCGTTGGATCGCATCCCGTCGACCAAGTGCACGGACCAATGCGGGCGCGCGCTGCGGATCTGCCGGTCCGGCGCGGCCTTCGACCAGGCGGCGCTCGATGCCTGCGACGCGTCGGCCAACCGATGCCTGACGATACTGTGTAATGCGCCGGCGTCGCGGCCGGTGTCGTCCACGGACACGGAGACGCCCTCGACGGATGGGGCGACACCCGCGACGGGAGCCGAGGGGACCGTGGCGGCACCGACGACGGCGGCACCGGGGCAGGCCATCACGGTTAAGTGCGAGAATGCTTGCACGGCGTCGTTCCTCGCGTGCCGGGAAAGGAATTCCTCGACGCCTGAACTTCTCGCGACATGCGACAAGTCATACGGAAATTGCCGCGAAGCCTGCCTGAAAGCCATCGGCGGCGGATATCTGACGCCCACCGTCATCCAACCGCTCCCGAATCTCGTCGTCCCGACGACCACGACCTTGACCCCGATCCTGCCGCGTCTGCTGCCGGGACTCTGATCGATCCGATCGAACGCCGCAGAAGGCCCGCAATGAGCGGGTTTTACGGTTTGACGCGAGGGGGGATGGCCGATATCATCGTTCGTACTATGACGCCCCCTCTGCAGCATCTCGCGATCATCATGGACGGCAATCGGCGGTGGGCCAAGGAACGCGGCCTCCCGTCGCTTCAAGGGCATCGCGCCGGCTACGAGCGTATGAAGGATGTCGGCGACTGGTGCCTCGATCGCGGCATCGGGAACCTGTCGGTCTTCGCGTTCTCGACCGAGAACTGGAAGCGGAGCGAGGAGGAAGTCGCGTGGATCATGGACCTGCTCGAGGAGGCGCTCACGAAGGAACTCCTGACGTTCCACGAGAAGGGCGTGCGGCTGAAGGTCGTGGGGAGGCGCGAGGGGCTTCGGCCTTCCATCCTCGCCGCCATCCAGCACGCGGAGGACCTCACGAAAGACAACACGAAGGCGACGTTCGCGCTCTGCTTGAATTACGGCGGCCGTCCGGAGATCGTCGACGCGGTCAAGAGACTTGTCGGGCAGGGGATGACGGCGGAAGATATCGACGAGAAGGCGATTCAGTCGGCGTTGTATTGGCCGGAGATGCCTGATCCGGACATGGTCGTCCGGACGTCGGGAGAAGAGCGCATCTCCGGATTCCTGCTCTGGGAGTCGGCGTACAGCGAATTCTATTGGTGCGATAAACATTGGCCCGATTTCGACGAGGTCGAGCTCGACAAGGTGCTGGAGGAATACGCGTCGAGACAGCGGAGATACGGGAAGTGAGCCATGGGTCGACCCCTACAGGAGGGGGCGCGGACCTGATATCATCAACTCATGAAACGGGCCGTGCTCGCGGGTATTGGAGTGCTCCTCATCGCAGGGGTCGTCCTGCTGTGGTGGGTCGGTCGGGATACGCCCGAGAAGGCGCTTCGCGATGCGGTCAAGAAGCTCGTGACGGCGACATCCATCGGTCAGCTCTCGTTGGATGTCTCGTGGAGCGATTCGGCGACGCGTGTGACCACGGGGTGGAGCGCGGTCGGACAGGTCGACCTGAAGGATATCGCGCGTCCGCAGGCGCTTGGTGTCATCCGCGCGTCGCAGGGGACGATGGGACCGACCGAGCAGGTCGCGGACGCTATCCTGACCGACAGCCGCATCGCCTTGCGGCCGCGTGACGTCAATCCTGACCTCCGTCGATTCACCACGTTCCTTCGCGATCCGTTCCTGGATGGGAAGGGATTCGCGTCGCTCATCGCACAGCAACCGAGCCTCGAGATTCGGAAGGTCCTGCCGTCGGCCGTGGGGGTCCTGCGGGCCGTGTCATGGGAAAACGTCCTCGGGACGGGAGACGTGACGGTCCTCGCGACGACCGATGCCGCGTCGCTTCAGCCGTTCATGGTCGCGCTTGCGACCGCATGGATCGGCGACAACCCGACCCCGGACGAACTGACATGGATCGGACGCACGACGGCCGGCCTCGCCAAGGGGACGATTCGTATCACCCTGAACCGGCGGACGCGGGAACCCTCGCTCATCGAGGCGGAATGGCCTCTCCTCGGCGAGGATAGCCTCGAGACGCGACGGATGCATGTCCGCGCCCGCTTCTCCGGCCTGAATATGCCCGTGACCATCGCCATCCCGGCGGAAGCGGACGAGGTCACGGATGACGAAGGGCAAGTGAAACAGGGTGGCGCATCGTTGCCGGCCGCGGCGCTGAAGACGTTGCCCTCGTCCGCATCGATGCCCGGAATGGAACAGGCGATGGAGTCCGGCATCACCGCGACCGGGACCTATGCGACGACGGTGCGTCAATTCATCGACGAGAAGGGGACGGACCTGTTCCATAAGTACATGGAAGAGTTACGTCGATCGGAAGGCGGTTCATGAGTATGCCGAAGTACCAGCTTCCCGGCAGCCGCTCCGAAAGCCGTCCGCTCGACGCCAGGTTCCGTCTGCTGTTCGCGTTGTTCTGCGTACTCCTCCTGGTGGTCATCGTCCGTCTCGCGCAGCTGCAGATCGCGGATCATGCCATGTACGAGGTCCTCGCTTCGGACCAGCACGATCTCGAGGAACAGCTCCTGCCGACGCGCGGGCGCATCCTTGTCCGGGATCGTTCGGACGGGAATCTCTATCCCTTCGCGACGAACCGTGAAGCCTGGACCGTCTACGCGGTCCCGAGGAACATGAAGGATTCGATCGCGGTCGCGCATGAGCTTTCCGCGATGCTTTCTATGCCGGATGTGGATCTCGTGACGAAGCTGACGCGCGACCTCGAGGACCCGTACGAGGTCATCGCCAAGAACGTGGCGACGGACACCGTCGGACGCCTGCGCGAGAAGGGGTTGGAGGGCGTGGGATACGTGCGGACGGCGGCGCGCCTGTACCCCGAGCGCGGTGTCAGCGGGCAGCTCATTGGATTCGTCGGCCCGGACGAGGCGGGGAACCTCGTCGGGAAATACGGCATCGAGGGCGGTTTCGATGAGATGTTGGCGGGAAAGGCCGGCTCCATCGTCGCGGAGAAGGACGCAGGCGGACGACGGCTCACGATTGGCGATAGCAGCATCCAGGAGGCGGTGGATGGTTCCGACATCGTACTGACCATCGATCGCACCATCCAGTACGAGGCCTGCACGCGCATCAAGGCCGCCGTGGAACGGCACGGTGCCGATTCGGGGTCCATCATCGTCGCGGACCCGGCGACGGGCGCGCTGCTCGCGATGTGCTCGTACCCGGATTTCGATCCCGCGGAATACAACAAGATCGACGACCTTGGCGTGCTGAACAACCCGGCGGTCTTCACGGCATACGAACCCGGATCCGTCTTCAAGCCCGTGACGTATGCCGCGGGCATCCATGCCGAGAAGATCGCGCCGAAGACGACGTACGAGGATACGGGTGCCGAGGAGATCGACGACTTCACCATCAGGAATTCGGACGGCAAGGCCAATGGCCTCCAGACCATGACCCAGGCGCTTGAGAAATCGCTGAACACCGGCACCATCTTCGTCCAGCGGCAGCTCGGCAAGGATTTGTTCCGATCCTATGTCGAGGCATTCGGGTTCGGGAAGGCGACCGGCATCGAACTGTCGCCCGAAGGCGAGGGGAACATCTCGTCCCTCGAGAAGAAGGGACAGATTTTCGCTGCGACCGGCTCCTACGGCCAGGGCATCACGGTGACCCCCATCCAGCTCATCGCGGCCTTCGGGGCGCTCGCGAACGGCGGAAAGCTCATGCGTCCGTACATCGTCGAGGAGATCCAGCATCAGGACGGCTCGGTCGAACGCACGAAACCGCAGGAAGAGGGGACGCCCATCGACCCGCGCACGTCACGGCTCGTCTCGGGCATGCTGGTGTCCGTGGTCGAAAATGGCCACGGGTCGCGCGCCGGCGTTCCAGGCTATTGGGTTGCGGGTAAGACCGGCACGGCGCAGGTCGCCAAGAAGAACGGCAAGGGATACGAGGAGGACGATACGATCGGTTCGTTCGCGGGATATGCGCCGGCGAGCGATCCGAAGTTCGTGATGCTCGTGAAGATCGACCATCCCCAGGACGTGGCATGGGCCGAATCGTCCGCGGCGCCGGTCTTCGGCGACATGGCGGCGTTCCTGCTCACGTACCTCCACGTCCCTCCTGAACGTCCGATCGATGCGGTCAGACCCGTGCCTGAATTGCCGGCGGTTGCGTCAAGCGGGACCGCGATATAATGTAGATATCACCTCGATATGCAGGAGTTTTTATTTCGGTTTCTCACGTGGGCCGTCCGGCGCGCGATTCGGCGCGAGCGTCCGCAAATCGTTGCGGTCGCAGGCTCGGTCGGAAAGACCTCCACGAAGCTGGCGGTCGGTGTCGCGTTAGGGGACTTTGAGCCCGAATCTGGCACGCGGTCATCGACAAAGAACTACAACAATGAGCTGGGCGTGCCGCTTACGATCATGAACCGCCAGGCGCCTGGACGTTCGGTCCTCGCGTGGCTCGGGACGCTGATGCGCGCGAAGATGCTCGCGTTCGGTTTCGGGAAGATCGGCGCGACGACGCTCGTGCTCGAATACGGGACGGACCATCCGGGCGACCTCCGTCATCTCATCTCCATCGCGAGGCCGGACGTCGCGGTGCTCACGGCCATCGGGGCGGAGCATACGGAGTTCTTCGGGTCCGTGGAGGCGGTCGCGGACGAGGAGCGGGAGATCATCCGATCGCTCGATGCGGACGGCATCGCTATCCTGAACACCGATGACCAGGCGGTCCTCGCGGCAAAGGACGAGACCAAAGCGACGGTCGTGACGTTCGGCGAGTCGCCGGATGCTGACGTGCGCTTGCTGTCGTATCGTGTCGCGATCGACGTACAGGACCCGGACGCGTCTGGGCTCGACATCCACATCAATACCTACGGTATCAACGCGCAGTTCCGCATCACGGGCGTATTCGGGAAGCCACACGCGCTTGCGGTTTCGGCCGCGCTTGCGGTGATCATCGGGCTCGATCATGACATTCACGCGGCCATCGAACGTTTGCGCGAGCAGTACCACGGCATGATCGGCCGCACGCGGCTCGTCGAAGGCATCAAGCGCACCGTGCTCTTGGACGATTCGTACAACTCGTCGCCGCTGGCGGCGCTTTCCGCCATCCGCGACCTCGCGGCCTTTCCGGTGCAGGAAGGATGCAGGCGTATCGCGGCACTCGGGGATATGCTTGAGCTCGGGGCGATATCGCGGGAAGCGCACGAGGAGCTCGGAAAGGTCGTGGCAGGGGCCGGGATTGACATGCTCGTCGCTTGTGGTACACTCGCGCACGTCATCCGGGACGCCGCCATCGGCGCCGGCATGTCAGAAGACCGCGCGTTCGCGTTTGCCGCGAGCCCGGAGGCCGGATTGTTCATCCAGGAACGCCTGCGACAGGGCGATGTCGTCCTCATCAAGGGATCGCAGGGAGTACGGATGGAAAAGGTCACGAAGGAGCTCATGGCGCATCCGGAACGGGCCAAGGATCTGCTCGTGCGGCAATCGGACGAGTGGGAAGGAACATAAGGCGCCTTCGTCTATCGGCTAGGACACATGGTTCTCATCCATGTAAGAGGGGTTCGACTCCCCTAGGCGCTACCAACACGAAACACCCCTCATCGGGGTGTTTCGTGTTCCACGCAGGAAGGATGTCTTCGTCTATGCCGACACTGCGGTCG
>JAZDIB010000039.1:0-2404 GCA_043805355.1 Patescibacteria group bacterium
CGGCCTGAAGCCCGTGCAGCGCCGCATCCTCGTGGCGATGAACGATCTCGGGCTCGAGCACACGAAGCAGCACAGGAAGTGCGCGAAGATCTCCGGAGACGTGAACGGCAACTATCATCCGCACGGGACGTCGTCGATCTATGACGCGTTGGTCCGCCTGGCGCAGGACTTCTCGCTCCGGTATCCGCTCGTGGACGGGCAGGGCAACTTCGGCTCCATCGACGGGGACCGCGCGGCGGCCGAGCGGTACACCGAAGCGCGGATGACGAGCGTGGCCGAGGACCTCCTCGCGGACCTCGAGAGGGGCACGGTCGATTTCGTTCCGAACTACGACGAGACGCGGAAGGAGCCGGTCGTCCTCCCGGCGAAGCTCCCGAACCTCCTCATGAACGGCGCGTCCGGCATCGCCGTCGGCATGGCGACGAACATCCCCCCGCACAACGTGGGCGAGATCATCGAGGGCATCATCCGCCTCATCGACGATCCGGAGCTGGCCGACGAGGAGCTCCTCAAGGTCGTCCACGGGCCCGACTTCCCGACCGCCGGCATCATCTTCGGGCGGGCCGGGATCCGCGACGCGTACCTCACGGGCCGCGGCCACATCGTCGTCCGCGCCCGCGCGAACGCGGAGACGCACCAGAACGGCGCCGAGTGCATCGTCGTGACCGAGATCCCCTTCATGGTCAACAAGTCGAACCTCATCGAGGCGATCGCCGACCTCGTCAGGAACGACAAGATCCATGGGATCCGCGACATTCGCGACGAGTCCGACCGCGACGGCATCCGCGTCGTGATCGACCTCAAGCGCGATGGGCAGGCGAGCGTCATCCTGAACCAGCTCTACAAGCACACGCAGATGCAGACGACGTTCGGCGTCATCATGCTCGCGCTTGCGGACGGCGTGCCGAGGGTGATGACGCTCAAGCGCATGATGGAGCACTTCGTCGCGCACCGCGAGACGGTCATCGTCCGCCGGGCCAAGTTCGACCTCGAGAAGGCAGAGGCCCGCGCGCACATCCTCGAGGGCCTCAAGAAGGCGCTGGACCACATCGACGAGATCGTCCAGCTCATCAAGAAGGCGAAGGACGTCGAGGACGCGAAGACCCAGCTCATGAAGAGCTTCCGCCTGTCGGACATCCAGGCGCAGGCGATCCTCGACATGCGGCTCCAGCGCCTGACGGGCCTCCAGCGCAAGAAGATCGAGGACGAGTACAAGGAGACCATCAAGCTCATTGCGTACCTGAAGGGCATCCTGGAGAGCAGGGCGAAGGTCCTCGAGATCATCAAGGACGACCTCAAGGCGGCCGCGGAGGAGTACGGCGATGAGCGGCGGACGGAGATCGTCGAGGCGACGACCGACCTCACCATCGAGGATTTCATCGCGGAAGAGGACGTCGCCATCTCGATCTCGCACGGCGGCTACATCAAGAGGCTCCCGATCGGGATGTACCGGCGGCAGCACCGCGGCGGGAAGGGCGTCACGGGCATGGTGACGAAGGAGGACGACTTCGTCGAGCACATGTTCATCGCCTCGACCCACGACTACATCATGTTCTTCACGCAGACGGGCCAGTGCCACTGGCTCCGCGTCCACGAGATCCCGCAGGCGGGCCGGGTGGGGAAGGGGAAGGCCATCATCAACATCCTCGAGCTCAACCCCGGCGAGCACATCCGCGCGTTCCTGCCCGTCCGGCAGTTCGACGACGAGCACTTCATCGTCATGGCGACCAAGCACGGCGTGGTCAAGAAGACGCGCCTCTCCGCGTTCGCCCACCCGCGCCGCGGCGGCATCCGCGCGATGGGCATCGACGACAAGGACGAGCTCATCGACGCGGCCATGACCGACGGGAAGTGCGACATCTTCCTCGCCAAGAGGATGGGGAAGGCCATCCGCTTCCACGAGAAGGACGTTCGCGAGATGGGGCGCGGCGCCCGCGGCGTGCGCGGCACGCTCCTCGAGAAGGGTGGGGCCGTGGTCGGCATGGCGATCATCTCCGGCGAGAGCGGCACGCTTCTCTCTGTGACGGAGAACGGGTACGGGAAGCGCAGCAAGGTGTCCGACTACCGCGTCATCCGGCGCGGTGGGAAGGGCGTCATCTCGATCAAGGCGAACAAGCGGAACGGCTCCGTCGTCGCCGTCAAGGCCGTGAACGACATGGACGAGCTTATGATCATGACGGCCAAGGGTGTCATGATCCGCCAGCCGGTGGCCGGCATCTCGGTGATCGGTCGCAACACGCAGGGCGTCAGGGTCATCAACCTCGCGGCCGGCGACAGGGTCGTGGACGTCGCGTGCGTCGTGCCGGAGGACTAGCGACGGGGGATCGGGCCTGGATCGAGCCGAACGCACCGCGTTCATCTCCTTCCTGAGCCACGCGGGGCTTGTCGCCCTGGCGGCGGCGCT
>JAZDIB010000040.1:0-3517 GCA_043805355.1 Patescibacteria group bacterium
CGACGCTCCTCCAGCCGACAGGCGGGACGATGCGGCTGAACGGCTTCGACCCGACGAAGGAACCCAAGGACGTCCGACGCTCCTTCGGCATCGTCTTCCAGGACCCGAGTTTGGACGACGAGCTGACCGCGTACGAGAACATGGACTTCCATGGCGTGCTGTATGCCGTCCCCAAGGAGACGCGTCGCGAACGCATCAGGCAACTCCTGGAGATCACGGAACTCTGGGACCGCAAGGACGACCTCGTGAAGCATTTCTCCGGCGGCATGAAGCGTCGGCTCGAGATCGCGCGCGGCCTCCTGCACCATCCCAAGATCCTCTTCCTCGACGAACCGACGCTCGGCCTCGACCCGCAGACGCGTAATCACGTGTGGTCGTACGTGCAGGAGCTGAACCGCACGGAGGGCATCACCATCTTCTTCACGACGCATTACATGGAGGAGGCGGCGCGCGTCGCCCAGCGCATCGCCGTGATCGACCACGGCAAGATCGTCGCGTCCGGGACGGTCGAGGAACTCAAGACGTCGACGAAGACCGCCTCGCTCGAGGACGCGTTCCTCGCGCTCACCGGCAAGGACATCCGCGAGGAGGAAGGCAAACCCATGGACATGATGCGGATGCGCATGCGCCACTGAACCGTATGGACACCATCTACATCCTCTGGATCCGCCAGCTGAAGCGTTTCATCCGCTCCAAGTCGCGCATCATCGGCTCGCTCGGCCAGCCGCTCCTCTTCCTGCTCGCGCTCGGCTACGGATTCGGCCCCACGTTCCAGAAGGCAGGCGAAGGCAGCTACATCCAGTTCCTCGCGCCGGGCATCATCGGCATGAGCATCATCTTCACGGCCATCTTCTCCGGCATGGAGATCATCTGGGACCGCCAGTTCGGGTTCCTCAAAGAGACGCTCGTCGCGCCCGTCCCCCGTCTCCACATCATGATCGGCCGCACGCTCGGCGGCGCCACGGTCGCCACCATCCAGGGCGTCATCGTGTTCGGCATCTCGATGCTCGCCGGGTTCCGCCCGTACCACTGGTCGTCCATCCCGCTCGCGCTCCTGGCCATGACGCTCATCTCCCTGCTCTTCACCGCGTTCAGCACGGCGCTCGCCTCGCGCATGGAGGACATGCACGGGTTCCAGCTCGTCATGAACTTCCTCGTGATGCCGTTGTTCTTCCTGTCCGGCTCGCTCTTCCCCCTGCAAGGCCTTCCGCCCGCCATCCTGATCGTCGCGAAGCTCGACCCGCTCACGTACGGCGTCGACGCGCTCCGCGGCTCTCTGTCCGGCGCCGCGCATTTCGGCCTTCCCCTAGATTTCCTCGTCCTATCCGTCGTCACGGCGACGTTCCTCGTCATCGGCACTTGGCTATTCAATAAGATAGAAATATGAAACCCACTCCTCCCATCGCCGGGCTCGTCCAAGCGGCAGGTCTTTCGGTCTACGTCTTCGCAGTGGTGTCCTTCATCAGCTCGATGGAGAAGACCGGAGCCCCGAAGAATCCCCAGCTCGTCGGCATGACGATGCTCCTGCTCTTCGTCCTGTCCGCCATGATCTCCGCGTCCATCATGCTCGGCTATCCCGCGTTCCTCTTCCGCGACGGCAAAATCAAGGAAGCTCTCAAGGTCATCGGCTGGAGCATCGGCTGGCTCGCCGCCATCTTCGGCATCGTCCTGACCGTCACGCTCGCGACGTGACACGCCATGGCAACATAAAAACGGGCCACCCTGACCAGGCAGCCCGTCATGTCGTTCATGCCTCGATGGGCACGTGGCGTACCTCCACGTTGCTGTCGAGAAGGTACTTGAGGCCGTTCGTCGGATAGACGCCGCTCGGGACGACGACGGTGGAGATTCCGCTGCCGGAAAGCGACTTGGCGCACATCAGGCACGGTTCCGCGTTGACGTAGGCCGTCGCGCCTTTTAGCGATGGACCGCCGGTCAAGGCATGGTTCTGAAGCGCGACCTGTTCCGCATGCAGGCATCCGCGTTCCAGCGACGTGCCGCTCGGGATGCTGAGCTGCTCACGAATGCATCCTTCCTCCGTGCATCCGTCGGCGCGCATGTTGAATCCCTGCGCGACCACGTTCCGGTCCTGGACGATGACACAGCCGAACCTGCGGCACGCGCCGGCATACCTGCCCTGCCCGTCGCGGACGTACCTGCCATCAGGCCCTTTCGTGGCCCCGCGGACGCAGTTCGACAGGAGCGAGGCGCTCACGGCCATGCGCATGAAATGCGCGTCCCATTTCGCCTGCTCCAGGAGATAGTCGCCATCGCCGAGGCCGACGCTGTCGTATCCTGTCGAACCGAACCCGCCACGGCCACGCCGCGTCGGCGGAAGCTCGGCGCTCTCCTCGACGAAGACGGGGATCTCCGCCTGGACGAAGACGAGCTGCGCGATGCGCATGCCCGGCTTCACGCGGAACGGCGCGTCCCCTCGATTGCGCAGGAGGATGCCGATCTCGCCGCGGTAATCCGGATCCACGGTCCCCGGCGAATTGGAAAGTTCGACGTCGTACTTGTTCGCGAGGCCCGATCGGGGCCGGACCTGGCAATCGACCGGGAATGGGACCGCGAACACGATCCCCGTACCGATGAGGAGGCTCTTCCCCGGCTGGATTTCGGCCGGGAGTTCCGCGACACGCTCACGCGTCGTCTTGTCCACGACGTGATACGCGTGCACGTCGAGCCCGACAGCGCCTGCCGTGGCGCGGATGGGCGACTTCGCGTCCTTGAAGAGTTTCTTGAATTTGATGATCACGGTCGACCTCCTTGGAAAGGACTGACGATTCCTTACAGGACTTCCGCGTTCCTCGCAAGGCCCCGCGCCACGAGCGAATACACGCAGCCGCAATAGGACTGGCGGTAGATGCCGGCGGTTTTTGCGCGTTCCTGGGAGATAATCTCGCCATTCCCCTTCTTCCAATCACGTCCGAGAAACGAAAGGCCGTGCTGTTGCGCGAGATTCGCGCCGACGGCGTTGATCATGTCCGTGCGTTTCCGCCGGCTGACGGACAGGGTCGTCGCGACCCACGCGAATCCATGTCCTTTGGCGAACGCGAACGTCCGGTCCAGTCTGAAGCGGATGCAGGAGGTGCAGCGCTTCCCGTTCTCCGGCTCTTGCGCCATGCCCGCGACGCTCCGGGTCCACGCGACCGGGTCGTACGGCGCCTCGATGAACGCGAGGCCGTATCGTTCCGCCATCGTCTTGGCCGCATCGCGACGCCGATCGAATTCCGCGGACGGATAGAGGTTCGAATTCTCGTAGTAGACGGTCACGTCGAACTCGGGCAGGAGGAGCTCCGGCACATAGGAACTGCAGACGCCGCAGCAGGCGTGGAGGAGGAGGCGCGGCTTCGGCATAACGGTGATATACTTACCGCATCGGAACGAAAATGCAAAAACGGAGGGATTCCTGCCTCCGCAGGAATGACATGTCCAAAAAGAAACGCAACGGATTCCTGGACCGCGTCGGTCCGGGATTCATCACGGGCGCGGCGGACGACGATCCGTCGGGCAT
>JAZDIB010000041.1:0-7568 GCA_043805355.1 Patescibacteria group bacterium
GGCGATGGTGCGGTGCGGGAACCGGCACGACGCGTATTCCCCGAACGCGAGGACCGTCCGCGCGAACCACGACCACTTTTCATGGAACTGGTCGCGCGCATGGATGGTGCAGATGACCTTGGCGCTCGGCTTGAACACGCGCGGGATCCACGAGAGGATGGCCGGGCCGACGCCGTGGTAATGGATGATGTCGACGCGCTGGAACAGGACGTGGATGGAGCAGAAGAAGACGTGGATGATGGCGTCGAGGTTCTTGCGCCGGATGGTCGGGAGCGTAATGAGGCGGATGCGGTTCCAGGTCTTCTTCCGCTGGGGATTCGTGTACGGACGGACGTAGACGACGACGTGATGACCGCGTGATTCGAGGTGCGTCGCGAGCCGTTCCACATGATACTCAATCCCGCCCCCGAGCGCCCTGGAGGCCGGGATCCCTTTCGCTCCGATCATCGCGATACGCATCTCCCTTGATGTTTTGCGGAAAATCCGCTAATATCGTACCGCAAAAGACAGACGAGCTCAATCGTGCCCCGTCATACCGCACCCTCCCCTTCTGTCATCCCCGCGAAGGCGGGGAACCAGGAAATATCCGAACCTTACCGAACAGCGTTCTGGATTCCCGCCTGCGCGGGAATGACAAAGACATGACCCGATAGCTCAGTTGGTAGAGCAGTGGCCTTTTAAGCCAACGGTCGTGGGTTCAATCCCCACTCGGGTCACCAACGCGAAACGCCCCTACACGGGGCGTTTATCGTACATCGAATCATTCTCGTCCCAATATGGAATTTCGCGTCCCGAGGTACCCCGAGGGATCTTCAAGACAGCCGCAGCCCCTCGACCGACATGTTGCTGCGGCTTACTTGAAGATCCTTCGACTCGTCGAACTCGCTCAGGACGCGAATAAAAAACGGAGCACGATCACTTTGTAGCGAACGTACTCCGGCTTAGAGGCTACGGAGTCCAGCTCCGGTTAGGATAAACGGGAACACGACCTTTATGATTGTGACGGTGTTGCGCGAGCCAGGACGTCGCAGCTTTCCTTGTCCGGAAAGCTGCGATCGTGCACGGGCACGCGAGTGGCGGGAATGGAGTCCTTTCGTACTCATCGATGTAAGGAGATTCCCAGGTGGTGGGGTCTCCATCCAGAGAGAACTGAGGTGACTCCAAATAATCAGGTACCAGATCGGGTTCGTGGACGATCACGGTGGGGCCATCGTAATCGACGAAGAACGTGAACCCCATGCCGAGTTCAACGTTCGAGGTTTCTGACGAAACGGGTATGACCTGCTGCTCGCAAGGCGTAATGACTACGGCATAGGCCGCCGTTGTCGCCTTTCGAAGCAACCGGTCAAGTAGTTGCTGCAACCTTCGGGTCGCAGCGATGCCGAGCTTAAGAGTGGAAATGACGGACGAATGCATTTGACGGCCTCCTTCTGACTTTCGGGTTGTGCTCGTCTCGATGTTGGCCATGCAGACGTCCAAACGCCATTTAAGGAACAAAGGATATATATCAAAAAACTTGCTGAATGTCAAGGATTCTCAGGTATGACCCCGTGGCGCAGCCAGTCGGGCTCCAACATCAAAATATATTCGCGTCCCGAGGTACCCCGAGGGAACTTCCAGACAGCCGCAGCCCGTCCGACCGACATGCCGCTTCGGCTTATTTGAAGATCCTTCGGCTCGCGGACTCGCTCAGGACGCGAATACAAAAATATTCCCTGAGCTTGCCTGCCACGTTCTACGTGGTCGAAGGGTTTCCATGTTCGGTAGCCCTTCGACTTCGCTCAGGGAAAAATCCCATTAGTAGATATCCAACAGCTTCAGCCATCGCTCCGCCAGCGCGCTGCCGTCGTCGGTGGGGAATCCTTCGTGCAGGCGTTTGGCGCACTTCGTCCGACACTCCTCGTCGTGAAGTCCCTCGGCGATCTTGGCGAGCAGGCGTTCCGGGAAATCCGGTGCGTCCTGCTTGACGGTCTCCACCACGATCTTGTTGGTGTTGCGTTCCTGGTGGCTTCCTGGGATGGGGACGAAGATGGCGGGCTTGGAGAGCGCCGCGAGTTCGGAGATGCTGCCGATGCCGGCGCGCGAGACGACGAGGTCGGCGGCGGTGTAGGCGTTGAGCATGCCGATCTCGTCCTGGAATTCCGTCTGGACGTATCCGGGCTTCCGGAGGCCGTTTCCCTTCCCTTTGCCGGTCATGTGGATGACCTGCGTCACATCGAGCAGCCGGTCGAGGACGGACCAGACGGCCTCGTTGACGGCCTTCGCGCCCGTCCCTCCGCCGACGATGAAGACGATGGGGAGCTTCGGATCCAGCAGGAACGCCTTCGCGGCCTCCTCACGCGACGGCAGGGTGACATGGCTGAAACGGCATGGGGTCGGCACGCGGTCGCTCTTGACGCCGAAGAACGGCTGCACGTCGTAGCGGAACGAGGTGGTCACGGAACCGCAGCGCGACGCGACAGCCTTGTTCGAGAGTCCGGGTTCGGCGTCAAGCTGGTGGATAGCGCAGGCGACGCCGTGCTTCACGGCCGCCTTGATGACCGGCACGCCCGTGAATCCGCCAGCCGACGCCACGAGAGACGGTTTTACGTGTTCGATGACGTCCCAGGCCTCGCGCCGCGCCTTGAAGTAGCGGGACGGCCACGTCAGCCAGGAGATGCTCGGATGCCGGTCGAGCTTCGCGACCGAGATCGGATAGAAATCGACATGCTCGCGGGCGAGGACGTCGCGTTCCGGTCCGTCCGGCGTCCCGGCCCAGGCGAAGAGCAGGTCCGGTTGGCGGCGTCTCATCTCGCGCATGACCGCGATGAGCGGGGTGACGGGGCCCATGGTGCCTCCGCCGACGAACATGACAGTGATCATAGATGACGGGAGGCTTGGCGGGAGACGGAGGAAACGATACCACATCCGGCCGCGAGGGCGATGAGGGAGGAACTGCCGTAGCTCACGAACGGGAGCGTGACGCCGGTGATGGGCATGAGGCCGATCATGGATGCGATGTTGAAGAACGACTGGAGCGCGATCCAGCCCGCGATACCGGTCACGAGGTACGTGCCGAACGCGTCCGGTGCGTTGCGCGCGATGACGAGGCAACGCCACACGAGCGCGCCTAAGGCCGCCAGGAAGAGGAGGACGACCACGAAGCCGAGTTCCTCCGCGATGACGGCGAAGACCGAATCCCCCGCCACCTCCGGCAGGTACAGGTATTTCTGCCGCGAGTGGCCGTAGCCGAGACCGAAGAGACCACCGGACCCGATGGCGAGGTACGCCTGGTTGATGTGATAGCCGATGCCGCTCGGATCGAGTTCCGGATGCAGGAACGTCATGAACCGCGCTGCGCGATACGGCGTGAGCTTGATGAGGAGCGCCACGAGGCCGACCCCGGCGGCACCGAGCCCGGCGAACCAGATAAGGGGCGCGCCGGCCACGAAGTACGCGAGGAGCGATGCGCCGGCGATGACCATGGTCGAGCCCGTGTTCGGCTGCTTGATAAGCAGGAACATGACCACGCCCATGACGCCGAGGAACGGCAGGAGGCCGCGCTCGAGCGTCTTCACGTCACGTTCATGCCGTCCGGCGAGCCACGCGGCGACGTAGACGAGGAACGTCACCTTCACGAATTCCGAGGGTTGGAAGCTCAGGAACCCGAGCGTCACCCAACGCGACGAGCCCCCGACATGCAGGCCGATGCCCGGGACGTACACCAGGATGAGGAGGACGATAGTGGCGACGAGAGCCGGCATGGCGAGACGCCGGAGCAGGCGGTAGTCGACGATGGACGCGAGGCTGAACACCACGATGCCCGGCAGGACGCCCTTCAGGAGCTGCTGCTTCAGGAACCACAAACTGTCGCCGTACTTCTGGTATCCGAGAGGTCCGCTCGCGGACATGAGCACGACGATGCCGAACAGCGTCAGGCCGGCGACGAGCCAGAGGAGGATCCTGTCGGGCGGTCGGACGTTGCGCATGCGGTCACGTGTGGTCGACGAGCGCGATGACGGCGCCGATCCAGGCCGCGACGAACGCCACGACCCAGAAGCGCATCACGATCTTGGGTTCGCCCCAGCCGATGGCCTCGAAATGATGGTGGAGCGGCGAGCTCCGGAAGACCTTCTTGCCTTTGCGGAGCTTCTTCGACGTCACCTGGATGAGCACGGACAGGGTCTCGACGACGAACGGCAGGCCGATGAGCGGAAGCAGGAGCGGCTGGTTCGTGAGCATGGCGACGATGCCGAGGACCGTCCCGAGCGCCATCGCGCCCGTGTCTCCCATGAAGAACGCCGCCGGCGTGACGTTATGCCAGACGAACGCGAGCAGTGCCCCGAAGATGGCCGCGCAGAACGCGGCGAGGTCGATCTTGCCGGCGGCGAACGCGATGGCCCCGAACGCGCCGAACGCCGCGAGGAGCGTGCCGCCCGCGAGCCCATCGAGTCCGTCCGTCTCGTTCACGGAGAACGAGGTCGCGACGATGACGAACGCGAAGAACGGGATGTACCAGAGGCCGAGCGGCAGGTCGCCGCCGAACGGGATATGCACGACGTCCCAATCGAGCTTGGTGTAGAACCAGACCGCCGCGACGAGCGCGATGGCCGAATACGAGAGGAGCCGATGGCGCATCCGCAGTCCCCCGCCCTTCGGTCCGATGCGTCGAATGTTCAGGTAGTCGTCCAGAAGCCCCACGAGCGCGGCGGCGACGAGCGCGCCGAGCGGCAGGAGCGTCTGGCCGCGCGAGAGGAAGCTGATGCGGCATGCGAGGTCGATGCCGAGCCAGTCGCATCCGCCTGCGAGCACGAGGATGACGCCCGTGACCGTGATCCAGATGACGAGGCCTCCCATGGTCGGCGTCCCGGCCTTCGCCGCGTGCAGCTTCGCCATCACGGGCGCCGAGGCCTCGTCGCGGATGCTCTTGCCCATCTTGTGCTTCTTCAGCCAGCGGATGAGCCAGGGCGTCCACACGAGCGCGACGCCGAAGCAGATGACGACGATGGCGAGGATCTTGAGGATGTCTGCGGCGGTGGGGTCCATAGGATATGTCACGCGTTGACGAGGATGAGGAAGACGACGGCCACGGCCCAGATCGCCATGAGATGGCGCCGATGCCGATGACGGTCCGCGAGGCATGCGTGTCATGCCGATGCAGGCCGAGCGAGACCAGCACATCAAGGGCCAGCATCCCGAGCGCGAATCCCGGCACGACGAACGCCCAGGGCCAGGTGCGTACGTCGTCGATGCCGAGATAGACGTTGAAGTGCAGGACGGTCACGCCGGAGCGCAGGGCATCCGGAAGGATACGGACAAGATACAGGATGCTGATGCCGACAAAGAGGACGACCGTTCCGACGGTCGTCCAGCGGACAAACGGATCCTGCACCGCCCGTCGCGCGGAAAATTTCCACTCCTCCCACCGCATGCCCGTATCGTAGGCCATCCGCGGCCTCGCGAAAAGGGGCGGTTCAAGCTGGTCTGTTGATGACTTTCGTGACGGCGGGGACGCGCTCCCGGAGCGTCTCCTCGATGAGGCCGGAAACGGTCAAGTCCGCCATGGGACATCCGGCGCAGGCCCCGTGCAGACGCACCGTCACGACCCCGGTCGCCGAGTCGATCTCGAGCAGTTCGACGTCCCCGCCGTGGAGCGCCAGGGCGCCGCGGATTTCGAGTAACGCAACCTCCACGTCGGCCTTCAGGGAGGCTGTGTCGGGTCTGTCCATATGACGCTAAGCTACGCTTCAGCGTCCGCCTTGACAAGGAGCCCATGTTTCCGTATGATTCCGCCACTCGACACCCATCATATATGGCACATAAGAAAGCCGGTGGCTCCACAAGTTACGGTCGCGATTCCCAAGGACAGCGCCTTGGGGTCAAGAAATATGCCGGGTCCTACGCGAGGACCGGCAATATCCTCGTGCGTCAGCGCGGTTCCAAGATCCGTGCTGGCACGAACGTCTGCATGGGTTCCGACGATACGCTCTTCGCGGTCGCGGACGGCCTCGTCTCGTTCACGCAGAAGAAGGTGAAGCGCTATACTGGCGCCTTCAAGGTCGTCAAGTTCGCCAACGTGACGCCCATCGCCGCCAAAGAGGTCAAAGCCTAAGACACCAAGAGCCCCCGCCACCTCGGCGGGGGTTTTGCATGCTCGCCCGACATCTCTGATATCATTATCTCACTATGAACCGCCTCCTCATCGCCTGCCTGACGCTCACCCTGTTCGGATTCGGATGCGCGAAATCAGCACCGTCGGTCGTCGAAGCGCCAGCGGTCGAGACCGGAACCTCCACATTCGTCGCGACGCCCGGTCAACGCTTCGGCGAGATGTACTTCATCGGCGTCGACGCTTCGAACGTCGCCACGTTCGCCGGGACCACGCAGGTCTCCGGGACATATGCGACCTCCGAGCTCGACGGAAACATCTGCCTGTATCCCGACACAGGCTCGTCCGAACGGATCCCGGACTTGCGGACACGGACCGACGATTCGACCGAGACCGACACGAACCAGTTCTGCTTCTCCAACAAGGCGGTCGCGTCGGAACTCCTCGGTCAGGATGGGGGTTCGGCCACGGTCATCATCAAGGGATTCTCCGGCATGGTCGTGGATTCGTCCCAGCCACCGACATCGGAGCTCGTGAGCGTCGTGTCCGTGACGCCAACCATCCTCCCGACCTCGATCGATTTCGTCATCACGCCGGAGCTGAAAGCGGCGTTCGAGAAGGATTTCGCGAGCGAGACGGACTTGCGGACATCGAACGGGCTTCCGCCCGGTCATTACTTCACGTCAATAATCGCGGACGCGTCGTATATCATCCGTCGAGACGGTCCCGGAACGTATGAGATTCTCGGTCTAGGTGGCGTTCAGACCATAGACGGTCTGCCCATCTTGGAGCCAAAGGGGCAGGGACTTCTGTATCTGTATGTCGAGCCATGGAAGGACTACGGATACTGGCAGGTGTTCGATTTGAAGGAGCGACGTATCCTGAACAGCGACTCTCCTCTTCGTATCGTATACTGGAACGCGATATCTCCGACCGAGGATCAGCTTATCTACATCGGAGATGAGGCCGACAAGAAATGCCCCGCGGAGAACCAGCATTGGTCGAATTGCGCCGTAGATTACGGGAGGTATCTGATCGTGAAAGACCTCACGTATTCCGATTCTGAGAAGGATCGCATGGTTGACCCATTTGACGGGACGATCTTCGCGCGTCTGCCAGCAGGATATTCGTACGCGAAGACCGTCTATCCGCCGAACCTGATGGGCGAAGGGCTCCGGTCAGCAGGTGACGTCACGTGGACGGACAAGGGAATCCGCGCGAAGATCTATTCGGATGCGACGCCAGTCGAATATCCGGGGCCCGAACGGACGGCTCTCCGCAGCATCACCGTCCGGTTGGATCAGGCGACCGTAGACATCAAGTGATACGAATCAAAGACCCCCGCCACCTCGGCGGGGGTCTTGTATACCCCCGACGAACAACCCCGGCCGTCAGGCCGGGGATGAAGAGCATCCGACCGACGACGAGCCCTGTTCTGGTACAGTGCCGGAGCTATGGAATTCTCGAAACAGGCGCACTG
>JAZDIB010000042.1:0-23973 GCA_043805355.1 Patescibacteria group bacterium
ACAAACAAAACCGAACATCCCTCTATTTCGAGGAAATGGATTCCCGCCTGCGCGGGAATGACAGATTGTGGGTGGGTGCGGGGCTTGACAAAAGCCCCATTTTGCGCTATATTCAATGCCATTCAGAATGACCAAACCGTAGCTCGTGAGGCCCGAATCGACCCCGTCCGGCGGAGTCGGCTCGAACCTCAAGAGCCCTGGTCAGGGGCACACCCACATCGAGGAGGAGAAATGGCAATAACACAACAAACCCTGAATTTCATCTCGAGCTGCTATCACAAGTGTGATGGCTTGCCTCAAAAAGCCTGCAGCAATCACTTTACGCCAGAGGAGGAGGCGGCGCGCATGATCCGCGCGGGACGCAGTGCGGAAGCGCACGTGGCGTGGTTGGATGAGCAGGGCAACACAACCCCAAAGGAACCGGCCGAAGATCCGTGAGTAAGCTCTTTGTGCCGCAGACCTGCTACGCGTCACCCATCCTCGGGCGGCGCGTTTCTTTTTTTGTGATGAACGCGGCGTTTCCGACCCGGGTCGCCCGACGCGGCGTTATTTGCTATCCTCTCCCTATATGAACTTCCGTTATCTCGTGCTCGCGGCCTTGCTCGCCTCGCCGCTGCTCACCATCCTGCCCGCAGGCGCCACGTCCGCCGTCTCCGAAGGCGACCTCGTGAGGATCGCGTCGCGGTCCGACCTCTACTACGTCGGCCCGGACATGAAGCGGTACGTATTCCCCAACGAGAAGACCTACTTCACGTGGTACGCGGGATTCGACGCGAAGACGATCTCGGAGACGGAACTCGCGAACCTCCCCGTGGGCGGCGCCGTGACGTACCGGCCGGGCTATCGCATGGTGAAGCTCACGACCGACCCGCGGACCTACGCGGTCGACGCCAATGGGACGCTTCGCTGGATCGAGACCGAGGCCGTCGCGGCCGCGCTGTACGGCTCGGACTGGAACATGAAGGTCGAAGACCTGCCGGACGCGTACTTCGCGACGTACCGGACCGGCGCTTCCATCGCGTCGGCGTCGGCGTTCGTCCCGAACGACGTGCTCGTCGCCGCGACGTCCATCGCCAAGGACAAGGGCCTCACCGACGGCACCGTCACGCCGCCCGTCGTCCCGCCCGTGGCCGTCCCAATCGTTGACCTCACCGCCTCGAAGCCGACCGCGCGCTCCGGCGACGTGGAGCTCCTCACCGCGAGCGGCACGCATCCGACCGGCATCTACAAGATCGAGGTCTTCTTCGACGGAGGTCTCGTGAAGACATGCACCTTCACGCCGTGCGCGGCCGAAGCAGCTATCCCGACCTCCGGTACCAAGACGAGCTACGAGGCGAAGGCGATCATGACTGGGCTCGACAACAGCACGACGACGAAGACCCTCGCTATCCCCATCGTCGACGGGGTCGATGGACTCGTCAAAGCCACGGTCGACCGCGCCGTCATCCGGACGAACCAGGCCGCGGGCGTCGCCGTGACCATCGATGCGTCCATCGCGGTCCTGCGCACCGACATCTACATCGGAGGATCATCCAAGGCCGCCTGCGCGAGCGGGATACGTGAATGCCGCTGGAGCGCCATCATCACGGATCCCATCGGAACGGTCATCGACGTCTACGGGAAGGTCACCGACACCCTCGGCCGGACCTACACAAGCGCGCATTCCACCATCACCGTCAGCAGCAACGACAGCCCCGTGGTCACGGCTACGCCAGGAAAATCCCTCATCTACGCCGGCGAGAGCGTCGACGTGACCGTCACCGGTAGCGACGACGATGGCATCACCAAACTCGAGATCCTGAAGGACGGCACGGTCATCAAGACCTGCGACAACGCGGCGCCGTGTACCCTCACGACCGGCCCCTGGCCCACCGCCGGGACCCTGAACTTCGCGGGACGCGCGACCGACGGTCTCGGCCTCACGGGATTGAGCGGCGTCGCGAGCGTGACGGTGCAGTAGCGGACGAACGTGTAGCGTGCAGCGTCGGACGTCCGACGCTGCACGCTACACGTTTTGCGTTACACGTCGTTTTGACTTTTCCCCTCTTCCCGGTCAAACTATCTCCACATTCATTCATCATCTCCAACATCTATGTTTGCGAGAAAGTTGACCGCCATCGCGACCGTCATCACGACGATCGCCATGTCGCTCGCGCCGATGGCGACGCGCGCTGCGACCACAGGCGCCTTCCAGGCCGGCGACCTCATCAAGGGGACGCAGTTCTCGACCGTCTACTACTTCGGTCCGGACGGCCGTCGCTACGTGTTTCCGAACGACAAGACGTACTTCACATGGTACACGGATTTTTCCACGGTCAAGACAATCCCCGACCTCCAGCTCCAGACCATCCCGCTCGGCCGCAGTAACATCACGTACCGCCCGGGCGTGAAGATGGTGAAGATCGATACCGACCCCAAGACCTACGCGGTCGACCAGGGAGGCATGCTCCGCTGGGTGAAGACCGAACAACTCGCCATCACGCTCTTCGGCCTCAACTGGAACCAGCGCATCGATGACGTGCCGGATCCGTTCTTCATCAACTACAAGGTCGGTACGCCGATCGAGATGGCGACCGATTACCTGATCAACGACATCAAGAACGCGACGCCGAACATCGCCATCGACAAGCAGTTCGATATGACCATGGTGACCATCACCATCGGCAGCGCGACCGCCGGCGCATTCGTCCCGGCCTCGACCACGGTCAAGGTCGGCTCGACCGTCACCTGGACGAACGGGGACATCGTCCCGCACACCGTCACGGGCAACGCGTTCGACTCGGGCACCATCGAGAAGACGAAGACTTACACGCGGACCTTCAACACCGCAGGCTCGTACGACTACCACGATTCGATCTACCCGGTCATGCAGGGGACGATCAACGTGGTCAACTGACGCGAGAGCCCATCCGCAGGGCAGGAACACCGCTCCGACCTCGTCGGGGCGGTTTTTCGATGCTACACTGACCTAACTATGCCCCCTATCTCATCTCCCGCCCCGAAGAAGCCCGGGATCCTCGCGTGGATCGGCTTCATCGCGCTCGCGGCCATCATCCTCATCGTCGTCCTTTCCATCCTCGGTAGTTTCATGGGCAAGCAGGACTCGACAACGACTGACACCGTCTCCTTCCGCGAAAGCGGCGGCGGAGTCGGCATGATGGACACGGTCTCGAAGCAGGCCGCGCCCTCCTACCTCGCGGACAACTCCATCGCCTCCATCTCATCCGAGGTGAACAGCGTCGGTTCGGCCATCCCGTCGGAGTCGGCGACCGACCAGCGCGTCATCAAGACCGGCGAGATCTCGCTACGCGTCACGGATGCGCCTAAGGCCGTTGAAGGCATCAAAACGATGGTGACGGGCAAAGGCGGATTCGTGGAATCCTCCAGCGTCGCCGACAGCGGGTCCGGTCCGCGCAACGCGTGGATGACGCTCCGCGTTCCGGTGGCATCCTTCGACGCGACCATGACGGACCTGAAGACCATCGGTACCCTGACCTTAGACGAATCAATCCATGGGCAAGACGTGACCGAGGAATTCGTCGACCTGGACGCGGACATCCGGAATGCGCGCGCCGAAGAGGCGTCCTATCTCGAGATCCTGAAGCGCACCGGCAGCATCGAGGACATCCTGAATGTCACGCGCCAGCTCGCGGACGTGCGCGGACGCATCGAACGGCTCGAAGGACGCAAGCGCTACCTCGAGAACCGCACGGACCTCGCGACCATCTCGGTCTCGCTCACGGAAGAGACGCGCGTCGAGCTCCCCAGCCGGACCTGGAAGCCGATCGAGGTGCTGAAGTCCGCGCTCCGCGACCTCGTCGAATCCCTCCAGGGCCTCGTGGACTTCCTCATCCGCCTCGTCATCGGCCTCGTCGGCCTCCTGCTCCCTATCGCCCTGCTGACGGCCCTCTTCATCTGGATCGGCTGGAAGTTCATGAAGGCCGTCATCCGGATATTCCGACGGTGATCGCTTCGAATCCTCACCCGACGAAGCAGACATCCGACCGAAGTGGTCGGATTTTGCTATACTCATGCCATGCCCCATATCCACGACAAGAAGATCAAGCGATTGGAGCTCATCGCGAACCGATTGCGCCAGCATGTCATCACGATGGTCGCGCAGGCGGGCAGCGGACATCAGGGCGGGGCGCTCGGCATGGCCGACATCTTTGCGGTCCTCTACTTCCACGAACTCCACCACGACCCCAAGCGTCCGGACTGGAAGGACCGCGACCGGCTCCTGCTCTCGAACGGCCACATCTGCCCCATCCGCTACGCGGCCATGGCCGAGGCAGGATATTTTCCGGTGAAGGAACTCCTCACGCTGCGCCGATTCGGTTCGCGCCTGCAGGGACATCCGGAACGCTCGCGTCTCCCCGGCCTCGAAACGACCTCGGGTCCGCTCGGCGCAGGCTTGGCGCAGGGCGTAGGCATGGCGCTCGCCGCGAAGATGGATCGGAAGACGTGGCGTACGTACGTGCTCGAGTCCGACGCGGAGCAGGCCATCGGCCTCCACTGGGAGGCGGCGATGCTCGCGGGGAAAAACCGGCTCGACAACCTCACCTGCATCATCGACAGGAACAACATTCAGATCGACGGCGATACCGAGGACGTGATGCCGCTCGAACCCCTGCCGGAAAAGTTTGAGGCGTTCGGCTGGCATGTCATCGAGTGCAACGGCAACGACATCGCCGATATCGTCCGCGCCATCGAGACCGCGAAGAAGGTCCACCAGCGGCCGACCTGCCTCATCGCACATACCATCCCCGGCCGAGGCGTCTCGTTCATGGAGAATGGCTTCCTTTGGCACAGCCAAACCTTCAAGCCGGGACAGGCGGATCAGGCCCTGCGTGAACTGAAGGATATCGAACAAGGCCTCAAGGCCGACCACGCCGCCCTATGAACCTCTTCGCACCCACAGGCACCCACGCGGACGCGAAGCTCGCCCGCAAGCTGTATGATCCGGCCATCCCGCATGCTTCGACGCGCGACGGATACGGCGACGGCATCGTCCAGGCGGCGGAGAAGGACGAACGCATCGTCGTGCTGTGCGCGGATCTCACCGAATCGACACGGAACGTCGCGTTCAAGGAGCGGTTTCCGGAGCGGTTCGTCCAGATCGGCGTGCAGGAACAGCTTTTGGCGGCGACCGCGGCCGGATTCGCGCTCGCGGGAAAGATCCCGTTCGTCACGTCGTACGCCATGTTCTGCCCAGGTCGTGCGTGGGAACAGGTCCGCACCAACATCTGCCTGAACGACGCGAACGTGAAGATCGTCGGGAGCCACGCGGGCGTCTCCGTGGGGCCGGACGGCTCCACGCACCAGGCGCTCGAGGACATCGCCCTCATGCGCGTCCTCCCGAACATGACGGTCGTCGTCCCCTGCGACGCGATTGAGGCGCGCAAGGCGACCCGGGCGGCCGCGACCATGAAAGGACCCTGCTATCTCCGGTTCGCTCGCGAGGCGTCGCCCGTGTTCACGAGCGAAAAGACGCCATTCAGGATTGGGAAGGCCGAGACGTTCCGCGATGGCACGGATCTGGCCGTCATCGCGTGCGGACCGCTCGTGCATGCCGCCCTCCTCGCCGCGGAAGAGCTCCGGAAGGAAGAGAAGCTGGACGTGATGGTCGTGAATTGCCACACCGTGAAGCCGCTCGACGCGAAGACCGTCATCGCGGCCGCCAAGCAGTGCGGCGCGGTCGTGACGGTCGAGGAGCATCAGGTCGCGGGAGGACTGGGCGGTGCGGTCGCGGAACTTCTTGCAGCGAAACGTCCGACTCCCATCGAGTTCATCGGCATGCACGATCGGTTCGGCGAATCCGGGACGCCCAAGGAACTCCTCGAGCATTTCGGCATGGATGTCGCGTCCATCAAGGCCGCCATCCGCGCCGTGCACAAACGAAAATAGACGGACGGACAGCATGACGGCCCATCGAGCGGATGGGCCGTTTAGGTTCGCCTGACGCGCAGCGTCTTGCGGAGAATTCGGCAGAGGGCCGTGATGAGCTCCTCGTCGGGCAGGTGTTTCGGGATGCGATGAGCCGCATGCACATGGTCGTAGCCGCGTGCGTCGAGAGACGTCGTGAGGACGATCCTCCTCTGGAGCGGGACGCCGAGCCACCGCTCCACCTCGAGCATGAACCGGACGCCCAGCTCGTATCCGAGTGATTCCTCGCACACAACCATCAGGTGCCGGAAGGACGCTTTGCAGGCGTTCCCGGCGACGAAGCACTCCCATGGGCGCAAGGTCGCGACGATGACGTCCCCGCCCGCCTGAAGGCGATCGCGAACCTGTCGAACCCACCGTTCATGGGCCGCGTCTGCTTCGGTGCCGTAGTTCTCGGCCCATTCCCGATGCCGGACGACCGACGCCACGCGTCCGAGCCGAGCCATCGCCACGTCGACGAGCCTCGTGATGCGGATAAGCGACGTGGCATCGCGGTCGACGATCAGGACGACCAACGCGCGCATGAGGTCTCCTCCTTTCCTCGCCCCCATCTTGGACGCGGTCCGGCCGCCGGTCAATGCCGTCGCGCGATTCCCCCCTCCTTGGTATCCTACCGACACCCAACCATATGCTCGTCACCACCAAGAAGCTCCTCGTCCCCGCGCGCGCCAAAGGCTACGCCGTCCCCGCATTCAACGTGAACAACCTCGAGATCCTGAAGGCGGTCATGTCGGCGGCCGAGAAGATGCGCTCGCCCGTCATCCTGCAGACGACCGAAGGCGCCATCGACTACGCCGGCATCGAGTACCTCGCCGCGATGATCCGCGTGGCGGCGAAGGGGAAGATCCCCGTCGCGATGCACCTGGACCACGGCAAGGACCTGCGCTACGTGAAGCTCGCGCTCGCGAACGGCTACTCGTCCGTGATGTTCGACGGCTCCGCCCTCCCCCACGCGAGGAACGCGGCGCTGACGCGGAAGGTCGTCGCGATGGCGCACGCGAAAGGCGCGTCCGTCGAGGCCGAAATCGGCGCGCTCGCCGGCATCGAGGACCTCGTCTCGGTCGAGGAGAAAGATGCAAAGCTCACCGATCCGGAGGAAGCCGCACGGTTCGCGCGAGAGACCGGGTGCGACAGCCTCGCCGTCGCCATCGGCACCTCGCATGGCGCGTTTAAGTTCAAGGGCAAGACGCATCTCGATATCGAGCGGCTGAAGCGCATCGCGAAGCTCGTGAAGCTCCCCATCGTCCTGCACGGCGCGAGCGGCGTGATGGAGGACGTGAAGAAGCTCGCGGAACACTACGGCGCGAAGCTCGGCGAGGCGCGCGGCGTCCTCGACCTGGACATCAAGCATGCGATCAAGAACGGCGTGGCCAAGGTGAACATCGACACGGACCTCCGGCTCGCGTTCACGGCCGGCATGCGCGAGGCCGTCGCGGACCTGCCCAAGGTCATCGACCCGCGCAAGCTCATGGAACCGTCCATGACGCTCATGCGCGAAGTCGCGATGCGCAAGATGAAGCTCTTCGGCAGCGCCGGACGCGCGTGATATCATGTGACCGCATGTCTCCTATCCGACGGACCCGCGAGGTGAAACGCGACAAGGACCGACCGCTCCATGCGCGGTTGGGGTTCGTCGCGGTGACGACGACACTCGTCGTCGCGACCGTCGGTGTCACGGCGGCGGCACTTGGCCAGATGTTTCTCCCGAGGACAGAGCCAATCCCGACGATGCCAGCCCGAGTGCAGGCCGGACTCGTCGTCCGAGACATGTCCATAACCTCCCCCGACCTCTCGACCTGCGACCGGTTCGCCGTCATCACAAACATCATCGACTGCGGCATCTTCAACCCCGAGGACGCCCAGTCGTGCACCGCCTGCAAGATTTCCGGCCGTTGACCCCTGTTTTTCCGCTCAACCAGGCCCCATCCTTGACAAGGATGGCTTTTTTTGCCAAGGTCGCATCAGCACATTCCCAACATGGTGTTGGGCCGAGTGCCACGAGGAGTCCCCGATGAACGTCAAGCCGCTGGTCCACGTCTCCGATGCCGACACCGCCAAGAAGTCCGAGAAGGATCTCGACACGTCGCACGCGGACGAGGCGCGCAAATACCTCATCGCCCACGCGGCGCTCCGGTTCGTGTCCGACCTGATCGCGGCCCTCCGCGAGAACAAGCTTCTCTGGTGGACGCCCGCCTTCCTCTACAAGGCGTTCACCCCGCTGGCGCGCATGTGCGCCCTCTCCCTGCGGCCGGACATCCGGCAGGCGATCACCCTCACGCTCGCCGGCGGCAAGCCCGTCGCCACGAGGCGTAAGACGCCCGAGGATCAGGCCCAGGCCATCGTCGACGTCATCGACAGCCGCGAGGTCACGCACGAGGAGTTCGAGAACGAATTCCGTCCCGACACCCTCGCGACGTACATGGACGCCTCGGCGTACGTCCTGCTCTTCCTCGAGAAGATGCCGTGGGACGACAACAACGAGAAGCATCAACGTCTCGTGCAGGGCATCATCGAGTCCCTGCTCAAGCATGTCATCCTCTCGCACTGGGACGTGATGTACGCCATCGACCGCAAGGTCTGGCAGACCTACGTGCCTATCGAGACGAGGATGGCCATCGACGAGGCCCGGCTCCTAGGTGAGCGGGACAAGAAGCCGCTCACCGCGAAGGAAGCCTACGACATCGCGAACGCCACACAGCGCATCTCCGAATGCATCCCAGTGAAAGATCTGCGTTGCGTCCTCGAGGCCGGGGTCAAGAAGATGGGCTTCACGAAGCCGAAGGAGGCGAAGGAGGAGCCCAAGACGGAGCCCGAGCCCGACGACAAGGCCCTGACCGTCCCGCCCAAGGCCATGTCCGGTCCTCCGCCGCTCCCGAAGCCGTCCAAGCCGAAGGCCGACGACAACGACGGTCCGGACATCCACTACGAGGCTGTCCCGGAAGCCACGACTCCGCCGCCGTTGCCCAAGGGCACGCCCCACATCCCGGACGCGGAATTCGATGCCGCGCGGGCGCGTTCCGGCGACATGACGCCGGAGATGCAGGACCTCTCCCACAGCGCGTCGAGCTGGGGTGCGCAGGATGACATCGCCACGGCACTCGGCATCGACCTCAAGAACGTCGAGATCGACGCCAAGGTCATCGAAGACCTCAAGACCATCTTCGTCGACAAGAAGCTCATCGAAGACGAGGCCCGTCTGCGCCTCGCGCTCCTCACCATCCTCCCCTTCATGGATCCCGTCGGCCACCCGGCAAACGGCGACTGGAAGGGGAAGCTCCAGAACCTCAACATGATGAGGTTCGAGCTCAAGAAGGTCCTCATGAACAAGCCGGCGTGGAGACCTCTCCATGACGTCCTCATCGTCCCGAAGCCGCCCAAGCCCGGCAAATGACGAACATCCACGCTCTGGCACTGCCGGGGCGTTTTGATATCTTGACACGAACCCCCTTCCGCATCCTCGATACGCGTCTGCTATACTTGAAGTAGATCTTTCGAAGAACCATGGAGCGGCATCACGACGGAGCCGACCTCCTCCGAAGCGGTCTCTAACACCGCGACGGACGGAGGTCGGACTGCCGCCCCATGGTTCTTCAAACGACGACCTTTCCGGGTCGTCGTTTTTCTATTCCGCACGAATCTCACCAGCTTCCTCCGCCTCCCCCGCCCCCTCCACCTCCAGACCCTCCTCCGGAAAACCCCGACCCTCCGCTCCCTGCGGACGACGGCGCGCTGTATCCGGACATCGCGGCCTTGGAATCCAGGGAATGCAGGCTCGACGCGAGCGCGACGGCGCCGAGGTTCGACGACCACCCCTGCCCCTCGGCCCATTCCGGCTTCGGGAGGTCGATGCCCTCGAACTGCTTGGCCCATTCCGTCTCCACGCCGAGCGCGATGGCATACGGCAGGAGCTCCATGAACTTCTCCGGTGTCTTGGCCGGCGCATTGTGGAACGCGAGGCGGTCCTTCTCGGTCACGGTCATGAACCACTCGAAGCCCTTGATCTCCGCGAGGAGCCTCACGCCGTCCTCGGTCCTCGCCGGCATAAACCATCCGACCACGACGACGATGAGGCCGGTCAGGATCGCGGCGACCCACCCGAACGGGGTGGTCATGAGCAGGAACGTCAGGATGAAGAACGAGCCGCACCCCAATCCGATATACGTGGTGCGCACGAGGCCCGGGTTCTTCACGAACACGCCGAGGTCCTTGATGCGCATCACGATGGCGGAGCGTGCGCTTGAGACGTCCTTGTAGAACTTGTTCTTTTGCAGGTCATCGATGGAGACCTCGTCCCCGTTCTCGAAGAGCCCCTTCAGGAGCGCACGTTCGCCCGCGCTCGGCTCCAGCGTCTCCTTCGGGACCGTCTTCACGAACGTATACGCCTTCCCTTCGTAGCGGATGTGGAGATGTCCGCGCCGTGCCAGGTCGATGATGGTCGCCGTGATGGCGCGTGACGGCACGCCATTGTCGTCGCGCGCGCAGGCGAGTTCCGCGGGCAGGAGGCCTCGGGGCGGCTCATACAACGGGATGACGGTGCCGAGCTTGGGGTCGCGCCCTTTCCTGCGCCACTGGAACCACATCAGGAAAAGCGCGACGAGCGGGATGAACACGAAGAAGTTGTCGCTCAGGAACATGAGCAGTTTTTCCTGGGACGACGGTGCCTGGATGATGCCGTTCGGGATGCCGATGACCACGGTGAACCCTTCTTCCGCATCGAGCGCACGCATCGCGACGAACGAGACACTGCGGGTAGACGCCGTCGCCGTGCAGTCGGCCTCGGTGGAGCCGTAGACGCCAGTGAAGCAGGCGGTCCGGATGTCCGATACGGGCACGTCGACGGGGAGCGCGAGCGAAAAGTCGCTCTGTTCGATGGGGATGGTCCAATCATTACCCGTCACGTTCCAATAGAGCTCGGCGTGGTCGTCGAAGAACCCGATGGCGCGGTCCGTCTGGTACGTGATGGCGTAGAGATGCGTCCCGGTGACGGTCACGTCCGCATCCCCGATCTTCACGTACAGCTGGTCCGACCCGCCCGTCGATTCGTACGTCGCCGGCTCGCCGTCCATAGTCACCTCGACGACCTTCAGGCGATAGTCGTACCGCACGCCGTCGCGGACGTATTTCGTGGGGACGTACCGATAGATGCCGTGGCGCTCCTCGTCGCCGAAGTCGTACGTGACGGTCTCCGTGACGCGGAGCAGGCGCTCCGGGGAGACGGTCGCGGCGACCGAAAAGTCGCGAATGACCTCCCCGGCGGAGACGATGGACGGGACCGCAACGGCAAGGGCGACCGCGAGGGCGTAGGCAACACGATGGAGATGCATATCGTCTTCATGCTACACGCCCCGATGGGATAAAGAAAACCGCCCGGCCGTGGCCGAAGCGGGAGGAAATCGTCGCCGCGACGCGGGCGTCAGGCGGACTGGACGAAGAGGAACAGATGATTGATGCCCAGGTTGCCGGGCGTGAAGATCGTCTCGAGGACGCGACCGCCGGACGAACCGCCCCGATAGGAGGCATAGTGACGTCCTCCCGGGCACGTCCGGAAGGATCCCGGTGCGATGAGGCGACCCCGTTCCGGCGGAGGCAAGACCTGCGTGAGCGCATAGAGGTCGACGTGCGTCGCCGGATGCAACCGCCGTTCCTTCGCCAAGTCCACGAACATGGTGTCCGGGACGGTGAGGGACTTGAGGCGCGTGATGTCGAAGCGCGCCACGACCATCGACCGCATCACGACGTCCTCGTCCGTGATCAGCGCCTTCGGATGGCGTCCCCAGCCCTTCGGGGCGAACGCCTCGAGATCCGAGGCGCCGGAAAAATCCGCCTGGAGCTTCTGCAGGACTGGCATCGTCGTGTACTGGATGGGGATGCGGTAGGTACCGGGGGTGAGAAACCCTTCGTCACGGATGGCTTGGACTGCTGTCATCATCTATTCCTTGAAAGGGCTCCGCGTTCCGCGCGGCCGGTCCGCCCATGCTCGGGCGATATGCTTTCCTACCATTTTCCGGCCCTTCCGTCAACCCCCAGAGGTGGACGGCGCGCCGTGCTACAATGCCCACATGCCCAGCAAAACGACGGGATCCAAAGGTTTCGACATCGTGACGATCGGCGCGGCCGTGCGCGACGTCTTCATCCGGAGCAGGAAATTCCAGAGCGTGCGCGACCCGTCCGCGCCGGATGGCTTCGATACTTGCTTCCCGCTCGGCGCCAAGATCGACATCGACGACATCCTCTTCGAGACGGGCGGCGGCGCGACCAACGCGGCGGCGACGTTCAGCCGCTTCGGCCTCCGCACCGCGTGCATCGGACGCATCGGCAAGGACGTCGGCGGGCGCGAGCTCACGGAACAGCTCCGCGGCCTCGGCATCGATACGTCCGCGTTCCAGGTCGACCCGAAACGGAGCACCGCGTATTCCATCATCCTCCTGTCCGGCTCGGGCCACCGCGCCATCCTCGTGCATCGCGGCGCGAGCGCGCACATCGATCCGCTGAAGGTAAATCTGAGGTCCCTCGCGCCGACATGGATCTACCTCACGTCCGTCGGCGGGAACCTGCCGCTCCTGAAGCGTCTCTTCGCGGCCGCCAAGGCCTCGCAGATCCACGTCGCCTGGAACCCGGGCAACGCCGAGCTGGCCCACGGCATGAAGAAGCTCCTGCCGCTCCTCATGCAGGCGGATATCCTGGACCTGAACCGCGAGGAGGCCGTGACGCTCGCCGACATGCCGCCCCGCCATCTCGATGCCATCCTGCACCTCCTCGGCACGGTGCCGCGCCAGGCGCTCGTCGTGACCGACGGTCCTGCCGGTGCCTACGTCCATAGCCGCGGGGTCACGTGGCACGCCCCGGCGCTCACGGGCAAACGGGTGAACGCGACCGGCGCCGGCGACGCGTTCGGCAGCGCGTTCGTCGCGGCCGCCATCAAGACCGGCAACCTCGAGACCGCGCTCCGCGTCGGCATGCTGAACGCGATGGGCGTCGTCACGCACATGGGCGCCAAGGCCGGCATCCTGAAGAAATTCCCGACCGCCAAGGAGATGCGTCGCGTGAAGGTGAAGCCATACTAGAGAACATCGTATGCTGACGCGTCTCCATTCCGTCATCGAGTCGTATCTCTTCGTCCTTGTCGTCGCCCTGCTCGTTGGCATCCTTGTGCCGCAGGCGCATGTCCTCGTGGCGTGGAACACCCTGCTCCTGCAAGCCATCTTTTTCCTCTCCAGCCTCAAGATGGACGGTGCCGAGATCCTCGCGCGCCTCAAGGACTGGAAGACGCTCGCGGTCTCGGGCGCGTTCATGCTCATCTTCCTGCCGTTCCTCGTCCGTGGCGCGACGTTCTTTTTGCCGGAAGGCTTCGCGGCGTTCGGGTTCGCGTTCTTCCTACTGGCGGCCATGCCGAGCGGGATGACCTCGCCGCTCCTCTCCGAGCACGTCGGTGGCAACCAGCCGCTTGCGCTCATCATCACGGCCGGCACCTCGCTCCTCGCGCCGTTCACGGTGCCGCTCATGATCCAGGTCGCGTACGGCGCCTCGGTCCACGTCGACATGCTCGGGATGATGCAGAAGCTCGCGCTCGTCATCTTCATGCCGTTCGTCCTCGCGATGGTCGTGAAGCACTTCCTCCCGAAGCAGGTGGCGAGCATGGCGCCACGCACCAAGCCGCTCTCGACCCTCCTGCTCGGTCTTCTCATCGCCGGCGCCGTCGCGCCGCACGCCGACCGCATCATCGCCTCCGCGCGCGGGAACATCTGGGGATTCCTGCTCCTCATCCTCGCGCTCTTCGTGTTCTTCGCCGTCCTCCACCTCCTCGGGTTCTACGCGGCGTGGTGGAAGAAACGGAACGAGCGCCGGACGGTCTCAGTGTGCCTCACGTACATGAACTTCACGCTGGCCATCTTCCTCGCGTCCACCTATTTCCCGGACCCAAACATCATCCTCGTCCTCGTCCTCTCCATCGTCCCCTGGGCGACCCTGCTTCCGGCCTGGAAGAAGGTGTCGGCCAAGCTGGCGTGACGAAAAAACCCGGCCGTCCATCCGCGCATGATGCGGACGACGAGCCGGGTCAAGATGCCGCCATCTCCCGAAAGGCGACGAACGACCAATGCGTGTGCAGCGGCACGAGGGCCGCGCTCAGGGTCAGGCTGCAGCCCCATCCACAGATTCGATACCCCCGAAGGAGGCAGAGCGACATGTTCTCCTTCCTCTTATAGGTGAGCAGGAGGGTGCGGTCTGGGATGGTGATGAACCTGTCGCGGACCGTCGGATCGATCATCGACAGCGACCAGGCGACGAAGACCGCGAAGTTGCCGTCGAACCCTTGGCGCTTGAGCCAGGAACGGGCTTCCAGCCCTTCGATGACCCGACCCGGCTTCCAGACGACAGCCTCATACGAACGTCCCCGTTCGCCGCGGTAGAGGTCGTCCTGAAGGATAGGGTGCATGTTCGTACGGCCGACTTTCCGGAGCACGGACATGACGAGGTCGTGCCATGGGACATCCGGGACGTGGACGATCCGACGCGTTTCCTGGACGGCGGCTCCAGCGGACATGTGTCCCCCTTTCGATGCCGGTCAGCGACCGGATGTTGCCGAAGGAACGCTGTATGGTTACCGGTTTTTGGCCTTTCCGTCAACGGACGGATACAATACGCCAGATGACCTTCCTCTCCAGGATCCGCACCCTCTTCGCGGAGAACCAGATCATGATCGTCCTGATTGCGCTCGTAGCCGGGCTCCTGTTCCCGGCCGTCTTCCGGCCGGTCGCCCCCTTCGGCGCGTATCTGCTCATGCTCATCTTCTTCACGTCGAGCCTGCGCCTCTCGTTCGGCGAACTCGTCACATACGCGAAGGATTGGAAGATGGCGCTGCTCGCGACGTTCTTCATGCTGGTATTCATGCCCGTGGCCATGTGGCTCCCGCCGCGCTTCTTCGCGCCGGACTGGGCCCTCCCCTTCCTCATCGTCGGCGCCATGCCGACGGGCATGACCATCGCGCTCATCGCGGAATACTTCGGCGGCAAAACCACGCTCGCGCTGGTCATCACGGCCGTGACGTCGCTCCTCGCGCCGTTCACCATCCCGCTCGTCTTCAAATACACGGTCGGGCAGGACGTCCCCATCCCCGTGCTGAAGATGTTCCTCGAGCTCCTGCTCACCATCGTCCTGCCGTTCGGCGTAGCCATGCTGGTCCAGCGCGGCATCCCGACGTTCATCAAGAAGCACGACAAGGCATGGAGCGAGATCTCCATCGTCGCGTTCGGCATCCTCATCGCTGGCATCGTCGCGGACACGACCGAGGGCTCGACCATCACGCTCGGATGGGACGAGGTCGGCATCCTCTTCGTGATGCTCGCGTACATCGGCGGGCTCGTCTGGCTCGCGTATCGGATGGCCTGGTGGCGCACCGCGGGCGAGAAGGCGACCATCGCGCTCTGCATGATTTACATGAACAACACGCTCGCGCTCTTCATCGGCAACAAGTATTTCCCCGACCACAACGTCGTCCCGCGGCTCGTCATCATCCTCATGATCGTGAACGTCCTCCTGCCCCCGCTCCGGTGGTTCGCGAAGAAAGCGTCTATGCCGACTCTCTCCTGAACATGAACCCATCTATGCCGAACCCCAAACCGTCCGTCTACGTCACGCGTCGCTTCGCCGATTCCGGCATCAAGGCCCTGAAAGCCGCCGGATACAAGGTCGATATCTATCCCGAGGACAAGCCCATCCCGCGCAAGGAGCTCCTGAAGAACGTGAAAGGCGTCTCGGCGCTCATCCCGCTTTTGACGGACAAGATCGACGGCGAGGTACTTGATGCCGCGGGAAAGAATCTGAAGATCGTCGCCAACTACGCGGTCGGGTTCGACAACATCGACCTCGAGGCCGCCAAGAAGCGCGGGGTCACGGTCACGAACACGCCGCACGACAAAGTGAACGAAGCGGTCGCGGAACATACGTTCGCGCTCATGATCGCGTGCGCGCGGCGCATCGCCGAGGCGGACGCGTTCACGAAGGCGAAGAAATACGACCACTGGTCGCCGACGCTTTTGACGGGCACGGACCTGTACGGCAAGACGCTCGGCATCGTGGGCGCGGGCCGCATCGGGGCTGCGGTCGCCCGGCGCGCCGTGAAGGGTTTCGGGATGTCGCTCGTCTACTCCGACATGCGGCCGAACGCGGACCTCGAAAAGGAATTCAAGGCCAAGCGCATGACCATGGAGAAGCTCCTCGAGGTCTCGGACTTCGTCTCGCTCCACTGCCCGCTCCTCCCCTCGACCCGACACCTCATCTCCACCGCGGAATTCGCCCTCATGAAGAAGACCGCGTTCCTCGTGAACACCGCACGCGGCCCGATCGTGGACGAGAAGGCGCTCCTCCGCGCGCTCAAGACCAAGCGAATCGCCGGCGCGGGCATCGACGTCTTCGAAGGCGAACCGGCCATCGACTGCGACCTCACCGACAACCTCGAGCTCAAGTCCTTCCCCAACGTCATCCTCACCCCGCACATCGCGAGCGCGACCATCGAAGCGCGCGAGGCCATGAGCATGGTCGCCGCCGAAAACGTCATCGCCGTCCTCTCCGGCAAAATGCCCATCAATCCGGCGAAGTGATCCGCCCCCCACCCCCTCTCTGTCGGTCCTGCCCTTCGGCTTCGCTCAGGGTAAACTCCGGCAGGAACCCCTCCCCCCGTTCTTCCCTTCATCCTTCTGTCATTCCCGCCTGCTCCCCCTCTGTCATTCCCGCGCAGGCGGGAACCCAGAAAAAACCGGTCAGAAAATCTCTTCACTTCGAGGAAATGGGTTCCCGCCTGCGCGGGAATGACAATGTTGGGTCATTGACCCGCCCCAAAAATCCTGCTATTGTCGGCCTGCTCATGACACACCTAGGGCCGTTAGCTTAGTTGGTAGAGCGCCGCGTTTGCAACGCGGAGGTCGTCGGTTCGAATCCGACACGGTCCACCACGTAAAAATCCCATCTCCACATGGGATTTTTACGTGCCCCGTGGCGCATATACATCCATTCACTTGATGCGTTTTACGGGGCTCCGTTATCGATGGGATTCACGTGGCGTCGTGGATCAAACGGTCTTGATCGTATAGCCGTTGATTTTTTCCAGGGTGGCTATCGTGAGAGAGACGGATGGATTCGTGATATTTTTCAATTTCAGACGATTGCCGAACTGCTGCCGCAATGGCGTCAAAAATTCGTCTCCCCAAGAAGGGGAAAATGAAATCACGCCTTCAAAATCAACGAGAACGTCTTCCGTGCCGTTCAGGCCGTTCAATGTCGGTAAAAAGGCCGCGTGGGATTCTTTCCCCGCTTGACGAGAAGACAGTACCGTACCGAACTTTGCGATGTTGATGGTCATAGTCGTATCAATATTCGATGAGCGCTAAAGACCCGCGAATCGGAACGTCCGCCTTTTTCATGTTGAATCCTGATGTTCCTTTTCGAATCTCAAGCACCGAATCGCCCGATTGGAAGCTTAAATCCGCTCCGGATTTCGTGAGAGCGTCTTTCACGTATTTAAGGCCGTTTCCGCGATGTTCCGGAGCTCTTCCCGTAAGGATTTCTGTAAATGCCACTCGCAATGCCTCCTCATCCGTCTTGAGACTGGGCCGTATCCGGCGCAACGTCGCCAAGACTCCAACGCCGCGATCCGCGAGGACAACGACGCGCTTGCCCAAGTCATACGCAAAATACGTTCCCCGAATATCCGGCCAAATCCCCAAGTTGTGATCGAAAGAGTTGTTGCCGATCTCTCCGGCGGCGGATGAGATGAATGAAGCGGTATGTTGGAGCGATGGGATGACATCCATCTCATGAGCCATCCTATCGAGTCGAGTCTTGAATCTATCGCTGGTCGAACAATAGAAATCATCCTCTGGAGCATGCGGCTGTTCATCGCGGACCCACTCTAGAGCGACCCGAAAGATACCTTTGGTCTTTCTGCCCAAGTCAGACAATGAGTACTTTCGATGTCCCCCCGGAGTGACAAAGGTCGCCTTAAACGTTCCGTCATTATGCCAACGCCGGAGAGTGGCCTCTGAAACACCAATATATTCAGCCGCTTCCTTAATGGAAACGAGGTTTTTGGCGAATCTATTCATATATGGTTAGATTATACAAAACTATACAAATATGTCAAGTCTACTAAAATCTATACATTTAAGGGAATCTAAGCACATAACGCTACTCCAGCCATAAAACCTGCGTTTGTATCGCGGAGGTCGTCGGTTCGAATCCGACACGGTCCACCATAGCGGAATCGCTCCCCACCAGGAGCGATTTTGTTATGACAAAACGGATCCTCCAAAGTATTCGACGCCTCAAAATCCGGATCCGACGCCGTATCCGATAGGTGGAATCTGCTGCTCAATATCACTGACCACATGTCCACTCAAGCATTCTGCTTTGATATCCCACATTTTTTCATCGTCCACCATTTTTTCGCAAACAGCCGCCAACTCATTGGATTGAGGTTTCAGCAGGGAAGCGACATTCCTCAGACACTCGTTTCGTCCGACTCTCCACTGCTCTCCATAATCAGGACCATCGATCTTGAGACAGGGTTCATAGCTCCTTAACCGCAATGCCACGGAACCGATACAGAACTGCACAGAGCGGGAATATTTAGATACGTCATGTTCATCTTTCTGCATCTCATAGCATGGCTCAATGCTCTTTGAGAGCTTTGCCCGACAGAGGGGTTCATGCACCGTCATCTTCCCGCACAACGAGATGTCATTCGTCGCCTGAGCGAGATATTCATAACACTGAGAACCACTCCGGAAACCATTATCCTTCAGCTCTTCAAGGGCATCGCAGGCCATCGGTTGCTTTGTCTTAAGGACAAATTCCCAATAACACCTGGGACGTGGCGTTATGACGTAGCGCACCAAAGACCCCTGCTCCATGTCGCCGTTCTGATAGCTCGCCCTAACCGGTAATGTCGCGCAAATAGTAAAATCACCATTCGCCAACGCCATCTCTGTCGTCGTTGCCATCAAATCATTGATCTCGCGTGGTTCATATATCTTCTCATTCGAAACGATCTTGTTCGATCCGGTCGTGCACCCAAAACCAAATAACGACGCCGCCATGGCGATGAACATCAAATATTTTGTCGTATGCATAGTCTTCGGGATTTCAAACAGTCGCTTGTCAACGATACACAGGGGAGACCCAAAGCACAATGACCCGAATCCAATCCCCGTCGTCTTATGCACACTTCCCGTCCCCATCCCTGTCGGTTACACTCGCCACCATGCGACGCGCGACCACCGTCATCCTATGCATCCTCCTGGGGGCCATCGCCTCGGGCGTGGGGATCGGGGTGTTCCTGAAGCTGGCGAATGACGACCGGGCGCGGCTGGCCAAGCAGCTTGAGGAGGCCGTCCAGGCGAGCAATGTCGCGCGACAGGAGAACCAGACCGCCATCGAAGAGGCGAACCGGAAGCTTTCGGAAGCGAGTTCCGAGGTCGGCAAGGCGCAGGCGCTCGTGAAGTCGCTCGAGGAGGAACGCGACCTGCTTGCGACCGCGAAGCCGCTCCTCTCCCCCTCGCCCTCGGCCCTCCGCGGCTGGTCCGACGTGGTCGCGATGGACCTCGGCGTCTCGCTGAAGCAGCCCAAGGGCAGCGACATCCAATCGAACGACAAGAGCGCGCTCACGCTCGCGATGGCGACGGCGGTGGAGGGCGTGGACAGCCGCTGGTTCTCTCTCACGGCATACGACGAACGTCTCGAACAGGAACTCCTCCTCTCGCTCGCGACGTCCACGCCCGTGGCGTACACGGTGAACGGACGCATCCTCACGGGCAAGCAAGGAGCTCTGCCGAACAGCGACGACCAGATCCTCATCCTCCGCGTCCGCAAGGAAGGCGTCATCACGCATCTCCTCTGGGTACGGAACCCGAGCGCGAACCGTCGCGACGCGAGCGGCGCGACCGATGTCCTCGGCACGCTGCGCTTCGCCTCCTGACGCCTATGCCCGCCATGGACGGACCTCGGGCCATCCGACAGCTCGTCCGCTGGTACGGCGGACACAAACGCACACTTCCGTGGCGCGACATCGATGACGCGTACCGCATCTTCGTGTCCGAGATCATGCTCCAGCAGACCCAGGTCGACCGCGTGATCCCGAAATTCGAGACATGGGTCGAACGATTCCCGACTTGGAAGGCGCTCGCGGACGCGAAGACCGCCGACCTTCTGCACGCGTGGGCCGGTCTCGGCTACAACAACCGCGCGTTGCGGCTACGCGAGGCCGCGCGACTGGTCGTGCACGACGGCGTCCCGACGGACGAGGACGGATGGAAACGATTGCCAGGCGTCGGTCCGTACACGGCGGCCGCGCTCGCGGAATTCGCGAACCATCGCTATGCCGTGGTCATCGACACGAACGTCCGTCGCGTCACCGGGCGCATCATTCTCGGCATCCCGCATCCGACGCCAGCGCATGACACGCGCATCCGTCGTCAACTCCTCGCGAACGTCCCGCGACGCGGACGCCACTGGGACATCCCACAGGCGTTCATGGATCTCGGCTCGTTGATCTGCCTGCCGACACCGTCGTGCGCGACATGTCCGCTCAAGACGACATGCCTCGCCGCGCAGAAATTCCTGTCCGGAAAGGCGACGCGACCGAGGCGGACGACGTCACGCGAGAACCGCCACGACGAAAAACCCTATCCCGACCGAATCTACCGCGGCCGTATCCTCGCCTACGTGCGCGAACACGGCCCGACGCGCCTCGCTGCGATTGGAGCGCACATCGACATGACGTTCGACGCCATCCGCGACAACGCGTGGCTGGAAGCCATGGTCAGACGACTGGAGAAAGATGGAATCGTGTCGATTTCCAAAACGCTCGTCGTTCGACTTCCGAAATAATTGTTTCATATCTCTGTCCCCCGGGGTTTGGGGGCGCCAGCCGCCCCCAACATCTTTTTTCGCTTCCTTTTGCGATGAGGCAAAAAGGAAGGATATATTTATGAAAACACCCCCGCTTTTCGGCGGGGGCGTCTTCGACGTGCGTGGCGTTCCGTCAGAAGCGGCGCGGGGGGCGCTCTTCCATCGGACGCGCCTTGTTGACCGCGATCTTGCGACCGCCCATGTCGGAGCCGTCGAACATCGAGATCGCTTTGTCCGCAGACTCGTCTTCCGCCATCTCAACGAAGGCGAAACCGCGAGGGCGCTGCGTCTCCCGATCCATCGGGATGAACACGGACACGACCTCACCGGCCTGCGAGAACAACTGTCGGAGCTCCTCGTCCGTTGCGCGGTACGGGATGCCGCCGACAAACAGCTTTGTAGGCATGCGTTCTCTTAAGAATGAATGAAACCGGAAACCGTTTGCGCATGACCCACTTCCCCGACCTATGGACGGACCTTCGCACGTTTTTTCCATACTCATCGTAGCAGGAATCGTCGGTTTCGTCAAGGGTTTACGGTGTTTCCTGGAATTCCTCCGCGTCCCATGCGAGAATGGTGGCCTATGACCGACACTTCCTTGGCCCATGCCATCACCCACCTTCCGAGCTGCGCGGACCTCGACAAGCTCCTAAACGAGCGTATCGAGCACCCCGAGCGGTCCGCGGACCTCGACAAGACCATCCACGAGTCCTTCGACAAGGAACGGACCGTCTTCGTGCTCGACATGTCCGGGTTCTCCAAGACGGTCCAGCGTTACGGCATCATCCACTACTTGGCCATGATCCGGCGCATGCGCCGTGTGGTCCGGCCCGCCATCGAGTCGAACGGGGGCGCTATCGTGAAGTCCGAGGCCGATAACGTGTTCGCCGTGTTCGCGGACCCGACGTCGGCCGTGCGCGCCGCCAAGGACGTGCGACACGATCTCGACGTCGCGAACATCGTTACGGCGGACGAGAGCGACATCTACGTCTGCATCGGCATCGGGCACGGCGCCATCCTCCTCGCGTGCGACGATTTCTACGGCGACGAACTGAACCTCGCGTCGAAACTCGGCGAGGACGTCGCGGAACGCAACGAGATATTACTCACGCCGTCGGCGCGCGCGGCCATCACGGACGCGACGATGGAATTCGAGGAGCTTCCCGTCTCGTTCGGTGGCGTCACGACGAAGATGCATCGCGTGCGATGACGTCACGCGGCGCAGGACATGACGGAAATTTTCCGTCATGTTCTTGCGTGTCGACCCTTGACATGTCGTTGACGATTCTTTTTTGTGATATACTTCACGCACGATCGTCAGTTCTCATCTCACGAGACGACGACCATCGATCCTGACATTGATCAGGACGAAGAAAAAGAAAGCGAGGTGATAACCATGGCAACAAAGAAGAAGGCGACGAAGAAGAAGGTCGCAAAGAAGGCTCCGAAGAAGAAGGCGACGAAGAAGCGTAAGTAATTTTGAACCCTTCTCCTTGGATCCAAGGAAAAAAAATTCCGACATCACGTCGGAATTTTTTTAGTGTCGTGTGTTCAATGGAACAGCGCGCCTTGCGTCACGGACGCACGCTTTATTTTGGGCTTGATTGAGCCGAATTCCCCATCGTAACCTGGACGTATCTCGACCTCGCCGCGACGCACCGCGAGGATGGCCTGCGCGATATCGTCCGTCGCGTTGGACGCGATCTCGGAAACGGGAGCGTCGAGAAGAATATGGAATTCGTTTCCGATTTCCGACACGATGCGTTCCGCTTCACGCTCGACGCGCTTCGATGTCGGCGAGACGCCGTACACGCTCGCGATGATCTCCGACAGCGGCACGACGGAACGGAACGGCACGTGACCTTCCATCACGCGCGCGTCGTCATCGCGATCGCAGACGTCGCTCACGCGATGCGTCACGCCGACGGTCAACGGACGTCCGCACTGTGGACAACTTCCTTTCATGCGACGCGTCTCTTCTGGCGTGCACCAGAACGAGCAGTCGCGATGTCCGTCCGCATGATACTTCCCTTCCTCCGGAAAAAATTCCAACGTCTCGATGAATGACGATGTGTCGCGCTCGACGAGGATGCGGCGCATCTCGCGATACGACATCGACCCCATCTCGAACACGTTCGACTCGCGTCCGATCTTCGCCGGCGAATGCGCATCGGAATTCGAGACGAGCATCACGCCGTCGAGCATGGAACAGCGACGATTCATCCGCGGGTCGGACGAGAGTCCGGTCTCGATGGCGTGCACGTGCGGCGTCATCTCCCCGAAGCATTCCTCGAGGCTATCGAAACCCGACTTCGAACCGAACACGGAGAACCAGGGCGTCCAGGCATGCGCCGGGATGAGGAGGCAGGACGGATCCGCGTCCAGGACCATCCGAAGCAACTCCTCGGAATCGATGCCGACGATGGGCCGCCCGTCGCTCGACAGGTTGCAGTCCCGGGCCTGAAGGCTGGCCGTCATCCTCTCCAGGGCCTCCAGGGAGGGGAAGAGGATGACGTTGTGCACCCGCCGCACCTTGTCGTTCCGCTTATAGATGGACGAAATTTCGGTCGAAAGGAGGAATCGGGTCGGAGAGCCTCCTTCCGAGAGTCGGAAAATGCCATCACCTTCTTCGACGAGCAGGGTCCGGATGTCCTTCTGCCAGGCCGGGTGGAAGGCATCCCCGGTGCCGATGAGGTTCACACCCTTCCGCTCACAGCCAACCGCGATGCCCGGGAGCGTCAGATCCTTGGAGCAGGCCCGCGACCATTTGGAGTGGATATGGAGGTCCGTGATGATTCTCATACCGATGTCGGGGCCAGTGTAGCGCACAGATACAGAAACGGCATGTCGCTACCATGAGACACGACATGCCGTTTCGTCACCCTTCCTTCCAAGCATGGATAAAGAAAGGCGTTTGTTGGTTTGTTTCCCGCGTGAGCGGCTACTTATAGTATACGCCCGAGAAGGAGACAAAAAATGCCCCGTAAAAGGGCATTTCTCTTATTCCAGTGGAATGTATAACGTGTGGATAACGTGCTGGTATCACGGGGCGTTATTCACACCGACTATGACCAATATATCGCCATTCACGCCTGTTTCAGCGATTGGGAAGTTATCCACAATTTC
>JAZDIB010000043.1:0-3001 GCA_043805355.1 Patescibacteria group bacterium
TCACTTCGATTCGGGACCTGCTAGGCCACGCGACCATCGCCATGACGATGCGCTACGCACACGTCTCCGCATCGGCGCTTCGAGACGCGATTGCGGTGCTGGAGCGCTCCTGCGCACTCCCGGCCTCCGAGGCTGGTGGGCAACGGGTGGGCATCGAGAGCCTCGCAAGAAAGACCGCAATGGCTGCCGCGTGATGCAATTCAAAGCCAAACCAAGCGAAAAGGCGTTCGTCTGAACGCCCTCTGGCATGGCGGAGAGAGAGGGATTCGAACCCTCGCGGGGCTTTGGACCCCCTAGGAGATTAGCAATCTCCCCCCTTCAGCCTCTTGGGTACCTCTCCATGTGCCGTCCGTACGATGCCAGACAAAACCCTTTTCTTCAAGCCCCTAGCGCGAATACGACGCCGTAGACACGTTCGACCCCCTTCGACCGCAAGATCCGCGCCGCGGCGCGCATCGTCGCCCCGGTCGTGAACACGTCATCCACGAGAATGACGGCTTTTGGTATCGACCCAGTTCCCGTCGAGGGACCGAACGATGCCATGACGTTCGCTTCCCGGAGCGGACCATGCGGAAGATCCGCTTGGACCTTCGTCGTCGCTGACCGTTCGAGAAACGTCATGTCTACCGCCCACGGCACGAGCGTCTCCTTCACGACCCCTTTCAGCAGCTCCGCCTGATCGAATCCCCTCGCCCGCACGCGGTCCGGTGCGGCCGGCACATGCTGGATGCCAAGGGTTCCTTCGTCGGCCCAGGGCCACGAATCGCGTCGCTGGGACGCGGATCGCTCCAAAAGCGTCTCAAAGGAAGGTAGGAGACATGTTCCCAGGTCGTATTTCAGGCCGTGGATCAGCGCACGCACCCTCGGGTCATGATAGAACCCGACCGCGACCAATCCAGACAGGAGCGCGTCGTTTCCGACGGAAGGACACGACGGGTCGGACGTCACGAACTCGATGGCTTCGAGACACTCCTCGCAACACCAAGAACCGTCGGCACTGCAGCCGACGCACCGCGTGGGAAAGATGGCCTCTAAAATCAGCGAACCAGTTCGTTCCACACGACGTTCTCCACGAGATAGGACTCGTCCGATTGCTTCGTGAACGTCACGCCGACCGTGGCATACGAGACACGCGTCGGTGCGGTCGGGCTTCCGGCATCTTCCGCTTTTTGGACCTGCAGTTTCATGACCATGGTCTGGCTCCCCGAGACGGCACTCGTGCTGTCGACCGACACGACGCGCGTCACGACCCCGTAGGCCGGGCCGATCGCCGGATGCGCCGCCTGCATGGCCGCCCGGTCTCTCTTCAACGTCTCGCGATACGACATGGTCGCGTTCAACGCGACGTCCGAATACCCCTGGAACCCGTCACTCGACGAGCCGGAGCCGATGCGCGAGACGAACACGGACGCGAGGTCCTCGAGCATCTTGATGTCCTGCGGTTTCGCGGACGCGGCAGGCGTGGTCGGGATGTTCGTCCCCTGTCCGGTCCCCGGCGTCACGGTCGTGTTCGGCGTCACGTTCGACGGGAGCGACGGCGGCTGGGCGTTCTTCAGGAGCGGCTGCAACAGGATATAGATGCCGATCGCGAGCAGGATGGCCGCGAAGACGATGAGGATGATGAGCTTGTTTCGTCGTTCCATAGATGGGCGTTACGTCTTGATGCCGCCTTCGTTCTCGGCTTCGCGTTCCTGGAACTCCTTCTTGGCCTGTTCGATCTGCAGGAGCTGTTTCGGGTCCGTGGTCACGATCTGGTCTTCCGTATACGACGCGACGACCTGGATGGCGGCGTGCTTCTGCCCCGCGAAGAAGATGCCCTCGCCGCGTCCGGATTCGAGAAGGAGGTACTTCTCCGACTGCGTGAGGAGGAAGACGCGCGCGACGAGGTCGATGGACGCGGGGCTCTGCTTGAGGAGCAGCTGGAGCGCGGAGTTGGTCACGATGGCCTGGCCGTACGGCGAGGTGAGGAAGTCGTTCACGTCCTGCGTGATGGTCGTGACGCCAAGGTAGTACTTGCGGCAGCGCTTGACCAGCGCGAAGATGAACTTGGCGGAGTCCTCGGCCTGCATGAGCCACCACGCCTCGTCGATGACGAGGATGCGCTTCTTGCGCTCGGACCGCACCGCGTTCCAGATGAAGTTGACGATGGTGTAGATGGCCATCGGCCGCAGCTCGTCCTCGAGGTCGCGGACCGAGAACGTGACCATCTGGTTGTCCACGCGCACGGTCGTCGGCGAGTTGAGGAGCCCCGCGAACGTGCCTTCCGTATATTTCTTGAGTCGGATGACGAGGTCGCCCGTGCCCTCCATGCCCTCGAGCACGTCCTGAAAGTCCTGCATGACCGGCGGCTCCACGGCCGTCAGGTCCGCGCCCGGCACGATGTCCTTCTTGGCGTACGTCTCGAGCAAGGCGCGGTCCAGGATGGAATCCTCGGAGACGGTCAGCTTGCCGAGCATGAGCTTCAGCAGTCCCTTGATGGTGATGACCGCACTGCGGATGATGTCCTCGACCGAGACGGCCTCGCCCTGCGGCTTCGGCAGGTCGAACGGGTTGATCTTGGACTGCGACGCGAGCGAGATGTTGATGTACGTGCCGCCGACCGCGTCCGAGAGGTGCTTGTATTCCATCTCCGGGTCGATGACCATGACGTCGGTCCCGAGCATGAGCGACCGCAGGATCTCGAGCTTCACGGCGTACGACTTGCCGGCGCCGGAGGTGGCGAAGATGACGGCGTTCGCGTTCTGCAGCGAGAACCGGTCGAACAGGATGAGCGAGTTGTTGTGGCGGTTGATGCCGTAGAGGATGCCGTTGTCGGAGGTGAGGTCGGCCGACGTGAACGGGAACGACGACGCGATGGGCGACGTGCTCATGTTGAACGTGATGAGCAGTTCGTCGTTGCCGAGCGGGAGCGTCGAGTTGAAGCCCTGTTCCGACTGGTAGAACGCGCGCTTGGTGTAGATGAGCATCGAGCCGAACGTCGACTCGACCGTGTTCGTCAGCC
>JAZDIB010000044.1:0-5834 GCA_043805355.1 Patescibacteria group bacterium
TCTCGAACCGAACCCCATCGACGCGCTCACATCTTCTTGTCCCGCATCTGCTTCATCGCAGCGCGGATGACCATCCGATTATAGAGGCTTAGGAGCACGAACAGCAGGATAAGCAGGACCGCCACGACGATGGCAAGATGCCACGGAAAAACCCAAAACGAGATGTTACCCGCTAAAGGCTGTTTTCCCGATCCGTAGGTCGCTTCGAGGCCTGCCGTATAACGTCCAATCGCGAAGTTACGCCACTCGTTCCTCACGCCATAGAAGAATCCCTTTTCATCGACGCCATCGAAGGTCTTCGCCCAGACCGTCTGCACGCGACGGATGCTGTTCGGGAGCACGGCTGATCTAAGAGGATTCACTGGGATGCGCGCCTCGACCGAGCCGAACATGTTCTTGATGATGATCGTGCCTTCCGGACGGAAGTGCACGTTCCCGAGGTTCCGGACGCGAAGCTCGAAATAGGCGGGAAGCCGATCCAGCCGTGCGCCGCCGCTGACACGAAAACTCTCGACGCGCGCATCTTCCTTGATATCACCTGGCACCTTGAGCAGGAACAGGACCCCCGTCTTCGCGCCCATACCCACCGAGGATGATGCCTCATCCACCTCCGGTCGCGTCGAGAAGAACAGTGCCGCGTAATGTCCGCCTGGTTCCGCCGACTCCGGGACGTTGACGACGTACGTGAAGTCCTTCGACTCCTTCGGACCAAGGTTCAGGGTGCGCGTCTCGGGCGTCACCCATGAGGCGAGTCCCGTCGTATCCTCTTCCGGAAGGAATTCCTGCTGCCCCTCCTCGCCTTTTGCTACGAATTTATTAACGGTGACGTAATACGTCTGCGTCTGTTCGGCGTCGTTCGTGAGACGTAACGCTCCCTGTGCCGCCTTCCCCGGATCGACATCGAGATCGACGATGATGGGCGAGATCGTGAAGGCCGATGCCTGCGGAGCGAACAGGAAACAAAATCCGAAGATGCCCACGAAAATCGCTATTGATATCCGGAGACGTTCGATGGACATGTGTCAGTAGTTGAAGACGGCCAAAGGATCCTAGAAGGAGCCAGTCACGGTATATGTGAGGACCTGCGTGTAATAACCTGCCGCCGTTCCTGCGCTAATCGATGCGGCATGCTCCACAAGGGACGTCGTCGTCACGGAAGGCGATGCACCTGTCTGGAATGCCGCGCCATAACTAATAAAATTCTGAGACGTCGAGGTCGGTACGGCTGAGGGGTCGGTGCCGAACGTGAAGAGTGCCGGATTATCTTCCACGATGGGCTGTGTGAACGCAAGTGTGGTCGTATTGCGCCCCCCCTCGGTCGCGGCAAGCACGAGCGAGATACCGTACCGTTCCGTGCCTGCGACCGGCTGTGCGCCATCGTTCACGACGTTCGTCATGGTCGCGTTACCTGTGCCTAAATCATGATTTGCCTGGACTTGCGCCTGAAATCCGTTCGATGCGTTCGTAGCAATCCGTAAGCGGTAATTGCACGTCGACGTGGAGCTCAAACTCAATGCTCCGAGGGCACAGACGTTCGTGTCGACCGAATCCGCAGTGTTCCGTATCGCGAAGGAAAGGGACGCGGGAACCGTCGCCGAGACGGTGACCTGATTGCCACCGTTCGCGTAGAGCAACGCTGAACCGAAGTCGACCGGATTGGACGAAAGGATGGAAATGGAATAGTTACGTGCCGTCCCCGAGAACGCGAACTGTAGGCACAGCGCCATCGTCAAATCCGTCTTCGTCGATGATGTCACCGTAAATGTCGCCGAATTCGTCGACGTCGACGTGATGCCGCCGTCATTCGTCCCGTCATTGTTCAAATCATCGTCTATCGTGCTTCCGCAGTTATCCCGAACCGTTGTGAAGACAGGCTCGGTCGTCACGGTGATGGTCGTACCTGTGACATACTGCGCGGATGCCGTCCATGAGATCGTGACATCCTGCGGCGAGGTCGAGCTCGTGGTCGGCGATAGCGTCACGGTCACGCCACCTGCTGTCGCGGGGGCGAACGTCGCCATCAACGCGAAGAGCGCGACGATGGCCGCGATACGTTTCGTAGAAAACTTCATACTCAGATTCGGCTGTCCTAGCTATGTAGGAATGGACACCCTCATCATGAGGCATCCGCAAGCTCATGTCTTCCCCTCTCATGGCGGAAGAAACATCAGCCTGTTTCCCACGTTGAATGAACTTTCCGGCCCGCGTCATCCGACTAATTTTGGTCGGTATTCGAGGGACGGCATGTGACCGGATGCGTGATGCGGTCGCGTGTCGTGCTTCGAATCAAAGGTTCGGTGTCAGCGTGTAGTAGATAACCTGTCCGTAGTCGCCTGCGGGCGTATCCGACGTGATTGATATCTTGTAGATTAGGCCAATCCGCTCATCGTCCGCGAAGGTCGTGCTTTCCTGCACAGGACGCGTCGTCGTCGCGAACCCGAAGTCGCTTCCCGTGCTGGTCGCCATTATACCATATACTCGAGCGCCATACTCCTCGGAGCCCAATGATACGGTCCCGTCAAGGACATTAGCGATGGTCGCGCCCGTCCCATACCTCAAATCACCATCGCTGTTCACGTACACCGTGTATCCATTCTCCAGATTTGTCGTAACGCTCGAATATGTCAACGCTGTCTTAGCGACCAAAGGGCTCATCGTACCAAAGGCGGCGGACGTCCCATCAAGCCGATACACGACATCATCCCCACCGGAAGGAGATGCTGACAGGGACGCAGGAATCCCCTCCCATGCATCGACCGTGATGACGTTCCCCGCCATCGTGACGACTTTTCCGATGGCGATCATCTGCGAAAGTCCGATATTTTCCACGACTCCGAGGAACGTCCCTGTAGAAAATTGATTTTCTGACGCAACGGTGACCGTTTTTCCAGCCTCACTGAATGCGGAATACGATGTAGCTGAGGCGTTGACCTGCGTTCCGATATTGAATGTCACGATTGTCGATTCCGTATCCCCTTGTCGATATCCCGCACGCAATGCGTAGTTGGTGCTCGAAGATTGCCCAACAGCCTGTTCTCCGATCGTGTCACGTAGCCAATAATTCGTTGACGTGCTCGAATCGTCACCACCACTGTTGATTGAATCCCATTGGACCGAATAATTCGTACTCGTCATGGCATGCGCAACGCTACCCACCATCAAACAAGTGGCTACTAGGATATAGTAGAAAGCTCGGATTCTCATGTTCTGTATAGAATACCATGTTTCACATCTCTTTTTCAAAAATCAAACATATTCAGCTAACTTAAGCTATTTATTTTGTTTCGTAAAATAGTCAATCGAATGTTTCACGTGAAACATCACTCATTTTTATAGCCATATAAATGTCAATATCATTCCTGTCGTTCTAAGAGAGTCCGTGACCTGACCGCAGTGTAGCGAAGTCGAAGGATCTTCCAGCGAGACGCAGCGACATGTCGGAGGGCTGTGGCTATGGAGATCTTTCACACAATGTTTCACGTGAAACATTACAATCAAAAGCCCCTCGAAATCTCGAGGGGCTTTTGGTGGACCGGAAGGGAATCGAACCCTTGACCTCTGCAATGCGAATGCAGCGCTCTACCAGCTGAGCTACCGGCCCATGAATTGAAAACGTTTCACGTGAAACACTAAATGTGTTTTGGTGCCCCCAGCTGGAGTCGAACCAGGCATCTAAGGCTTAGGAGTCCCTTGTTCTTCCAATTGAACTATGGGGGCTTAAGAGTCGTAAAACATTCTAATTCAACTACCTAGCTCCACGTTCTAAGCTAAAATATGATATGTGTTTCGCAATAGACCGTCAACCTACGTCCTTGACGGCGATTTCGAACACGACTATCATGCAGCAACTGATTGTCACCTACATATGCCAAACAAGCCCTCAGCAAAAAAGGAATTGCGGAAGAGCCAGACGCGTACGATCGCGAATGCTCGAATTAAGACGAATGTCAAGGCTCTATACAAGAACGGGCTTGAACTAGCCAAAACATCGAAGAAAAGCGATGCGGTGGCACATGCACAAAAGTTTCAACAGGCTGTGGATAAAGCCACAAAACGTCACGTTATCTCCAAAAACAAGGCAATTCGGATGAAGTCGACGTTGTCAAAGCACGTCAACGCCATCGCGTAACAAATAACACCCTTTCAATTAGGGTGTTTTTTGTTACAGGAGCTCAAGCCACTCTCCACCTGTCGCATATCCTGAACGGTTCAACGTCTGAGCGCTGAGAAGTTTTTTGAGCTTAGACTGAGACTTCGATGCGTCCATAGAGCGTAGTTTATGCACGACAAAAGCGTTCAGACCTTCCGTCGCACCATCTGCGACCCGAGCATATGACCTAGCCTGCGTTGCAAATAGATGGAATGGGGCCTCTAAAATCTCCTTGAAAACCGTCGTACGCCACGCTGGATCATCCTGGAGATATGTATCTGCCACGGAATACGCGGAAAGTGGAGGATGAACACTTTTCGACATGACACCCGTCGAAACAGCGGAAACCTTGACGATTTCGTTGATTGCAGCCCAACTGTCTCCTGCATTCGCCTCTGCGATGGAATCCGCGACGTTCTTTTGGATACCGGCGCCTGCGGCTCGTTCACGAACCCACTCCCGGAACACCGAACCGACAAGTGTCGGAAAAGGATAGTGATGATATGGAGCATCCTTCAGGGCTTCGAGCGTCTTGGCGTCCGGCGGGTCCGCTTCAATCGTACAGAGGATTGTCGCATCGCCATCCGTTTTCAACTTTGCGCCGAGGATTCGCACGTCGGCAATCTTCATCTTCGCGAGACACCCATCGGCACGAACGAACTTCTTTCTGGCGAATAACGATGCGGAACCGAGACGAGCGAGGATGGGGGAGATGCCTTTCGAGCCGTCGATGGTCTCCATCGAAAAACCCTCCGCGTCATGCTTCGTGCGGAAGGCTTCGACCAGGCCGCGCATCCTCTCTCGCGCGCGGAACGTGTCCGGTCCGGAACAGATGACGATCATGGCGCAACACTAGCGCCTGGTCGAGGAAAACGGAAGTTCCATCGTGCCCCAATCCTTTCCGACCTTGGCGTCCACGGCAAGCGGCACGCCGATGCTCGCGATATGCTCCATGATGTCCGTCACAGAAGTCGCGACGCGACTGACGTCGGCTTCCGGAACTTCGAAGACGAGTTCATCGTGGACCTGCAAGAGCATGCGCGTCGATGAAGAGATGCTCGGCAACATTTCCGCGACGCGGATCATCGCGAGCTTCATGATGTCCGCCGCCGTCCCCTGGACCGGCATGTTGATGGCCATGCGTTCCGCCGCGGCTCGAATCTGCGGAAGGGGAGATGCGATGTCCGAAACGGTCCGCCGTCGACCGAACGACGTTTCGACATACCCTTGCTCCGCGGCCATCCGTTTGGTCTCGTCGAGGTATCGCCTGACGCCTGAATAGACATGAAAGTATTCATCGATGAACCGTTTCGCTTCCTCGAACGGGATACCGGCGGACCGCGAGAGCCCCATCGCGCCTTGGCCGTAGATGACCCCGAAATTCACGGCTTTTGCTGCCCGACGCTGGTCCGGCGTGACCTGCTCGATGTGGACATTCCATATCGCGGCGGCGGTCGCCGTGTGGATGTCCTGCTTCGCTTCGAACGCCTGAATCATGCGTGTATCCTTCGCGAGGGCGGCGACGATGCGGAGCTCGATCTGCGAATAGTCGCACGAGAGGAGAAGGAAATCCTTCTGCGCGACGAACGCGCGACGGATGCTCCGTCCGAGCTCGGTGCGGATGGGGATGTTCTGGAGGTTCGGATTGGAACTTGAGAGCCTGCCGGTCGCGGCCACGGTCTGA
>JAZDIB010000045.1:0-17450 GCA_043805355.1 Patescibacteria group bacterium
CATTCCCGAGCAGGCGGGAACCCAGAAAGAATCTCCCCCCTCGTCCGAACCCCCTCCGGCCCCGACCCCCGCGGTCCATGCGGCTGAGACCCCTCCCCTTGCCGACCCAACGCCCGAGCCGGAGCTTCTCACCCCCATCAGCTCCGACGACTTTAGAAACCTCTACGTACTCAACGAACGACCGGAACAGCAAAAAGTCCTAGGAATCGCGACATCCGACCAGGTCAATCAATGGGTACACAACATGTACATCGCGCTCCTCGTCCTCCTGACATCCTCCCTACTCCTCGCCCTCGCCTTCCGTTTCAAGGTCCATCACGTCGCGACGCTGGCCCACGCGATGGCCGTCATCGGGTTCACCACGACCCTGATGCTCTGGTCGTGACGAATCCCCCTGTTTACAGCATCTTCCCCATCGTTTAGCATACAACGATTGAAATCGCATATATGAAGAAATACCTGAATACGCTCGTCGCGTCGCTGTTCCTCCTCGGCACCATCCTGCCGCCGCAGACAACCTATGCGAAACCAGAATCCAGCATAAACGTTACATCAAGCGCGTTCGAGCTGACTGAAGCATACGCAACAGGTGTCGGATTCTTCGACGGAAACCAGACGGGCGCGGGTTATCCCGAAGGCTCGTGCATTCCGATGTTGCTTCTGCTGACGAGCGATTCTCCGGAAGCGTCGCTTTCGATCAGTTACGATTACATACATCACGGAAAGAAGGATGTAATCGCCATACAGGATTTGGAAAGCCTTCAATCTACCCTTACCGGCAAACAGGTCACGTCAACAAACAATTTGAATCAGCTCACGTTCGATGGGACCACCCTGGCATCGGCAACCTCGTTCAAGACCTCTGATGACCAAACCGCGCAAGCTATCATCACCGGACCGCTGATCGATGACGCATATACTCGGCATTACGACATTTCGCTATCCAATATCCCAAGCACAGGGGCTGTAGAAATCTTATTCTGTGCTCGCCTGGGTTTGGACATAAAGGATTGGGCACCCGGTGCTTCGTTGCAGGTAAATTCCAATGCACCTGGAAACAACTCTTTAAAAATCAACGTCGACGACATCCTTGCGCTTCCCTCGCTCACAATCGAAAAAATTGTTCAAGGCGGAAGTGCCGTAGCGAGTGACTGGTCTTTTGACGTCACATCTCCAACCGGAGTAGTCACGAACTACCCGATTGCGTCAGATACGACTTCGACCACAATACAGAACATCCCCTTGGATGGAAGATATACGATTACGGAAAGCACTGGGCCCGATGGCTATTCCTTCTCCAGTGGATCTGGAATGAACTGTACGTTTGATGGTTCGACAGCTTCAACGACAATTCGGGCGGGTAAAACGCCAATCAATGCCGTCTGCACGTTCACGAACGCAGACATGACTATTCCGCCGACGACCGGCACAGTTACCGTTATCAAGACCGTCGACAATACAGACGGCGGCACGGCGGTTCCAGGTGACTTCCGGCTCTCGATCTCGAACACGACATCGACGACCTCGACTTGGACAGATCCAGGGGACGAAAAAGGCATCACCTACACTCTTGAAGCTGGCGGAACCTTTTCTGTCACAGAGGATTTGGATAAAAATTCCCTGTATGCCTCTTCGTTCGAGGGAGATTGTTCCGGTTCACTTGCGGTCGGCGATACTAAAATCTGTACGTTCACGAATACGTACATCCCTCCGCCCGTTCTCACCGCAACCGGTACGCTCATCATCTACAAAGACGTGGACAATGATGACGGAGGAAAGCTGAAACCCGAAGATTTTTCTCTCAACATCAAGGTGACGGATGAGGATGACAAAGTCTGGACGACAAGCGTCTCTGGGACGAAGAAAGGGATTTCCGTCATGGTGCCGGAAGGTATCTACGAAGTCACCGAACCTAACACGCCAGGATACGTCGGGGATTTCAGCGACTGTGTCTTCGGAAAAATCGCAGCCGGAGATACCAAAGAGTGCCACGTGATCAATAAGGACGTTCCCGAAGGATCCGCTACCACCTCCACTCTCCACGTGGTGAAGCGCATCGTGAATTCGGGGGCGTATGCGTCCCAATTCATGCTGAAGGCCACCTATCATGATGCGACAGGCACCGTAACGTCGTCGACGTTCCCTGGAAGCGAGAACGGCTACGACGTTGTCATGGGCATCGGCTCGTATGACGTAACTGAATTAGATGTCCCCGCGAACTACACTCCGACCTTCGATGGATGTTCCGGAACGATGGCCGCCGGGGCAACGTCGACCTGTACCGTCACCAACACCTACACCGATCCGGGTAACGGCGGTGGGGATCCTCCGGGACCGACCGCGACCGGGACGCTCATCGTCTACGTCACGTCCATCAACGACGACGGCGGATGGAAACAGCCGCAGGATTTCGGGGTCAACGTCGCGGGCGTCTCGCCGACACCGTCGACCTTCTGGGGTTCCGCCGACGGCACGAGCGTCGTGCTCGGCGCAGGTTCCTACGTCGTGACCGAACCGCTTAGCGCCAGCTATGCCGTCACCCTCGACGGCGGCTGCACGGGTTCGATCGCGGCCGGACAGACCCTCACGTGCCGCATCTCCAACAACGACATGCAATCCAACGGCAGCGGCGGAGGCACGCCGTCGACCGGAGGCGGAGGCGGGAACGGCGGCGGCGGACAGGTCTCGCCTGCGACGTCTGCCCCGACGACACCCGCGCCACGCGTCTTGGGCGAAGAGGACATCAACGACGCGGTCGGCACCTGCACGGTTACCGAAGCGGAAGCGCTCTTCATCACTTCGGACGTGAACGATATCCTGAAGCACCTCAGCCGCATCCGCGACGTCGCGATGGAATCGACCTTCAACCTCACGCTCACCCCGCGCGTCGTGCCGTCCGGCCTCTCCGACGCGGTGCTCTCGGCCGTCCGCAACTTCATCAACTACGGCACGGCCTCCAACGTCCGGCTTGGTCAGGGCGAACGCGCCGGCGCCGTCGACAGCTTCCGCGCGGTCCATGGCCGCGTGCCTGTGACGGATTGCGACTGGCAGAACGTCATCAAGATCGCGAAGACGCGCCTGCCGAAGGACACGAGCGCGCCACGTGAATCGCAGATGCCCGGCTCGTTCAAGAAGGTCTACAATCGCGAGGCGAATCCGGCCGACACGAAGGACGACGTCGCCCTTAAGGTCATGGCCTACGGCATCCGCCCGTTCACCCGCGACCTCGACGCCGAACGCGCCGCCATTGCGGTCTTCAAGCGCATCTACGGCCACACCCCGAAGGACGCGACCGAATGGGACCTGAACCGCGCCATCGCGTACAGCGGTATCCAGCACACGGGCCTTTCGCTCAACCTGACGGCCCGCGGCTCCCGCATCACGGCCATCGCCCGCTGAACGGAAACATATACGACAAAAACCGACCCCGTCTGAAGGGGTCGGTTCGAATCGCCCCTCGTACGCTCTCGGCAGATGTTCTATTTGGAAGGTCCTTCGGTCGCTCCGCTTCCCCTCAGGATGACAGGGAGGAAGATGTCGCGAGCTGGCCGCACGCGGCGCGGATGTCCTCGCCGAACGAGCGGCGGTGCGTCGCCGGGACGCCGGCCTCGTGGAGCCACGTCACGAACTGGACGCGGCCTTCACGCGGGGTCGCGGTGAACGCATGCGTGTCGTGGTACTTGATGATGTTGGCGTGGTAGAGGCGTTTGTTCTTCATCATGAGCTTCGCCAGTGCGAGCGCGTCCTTCTTGCTGTCGTTGATGCCATCGAGGAGGAGGTATTCGAAGAACACCTTGCGGTTCGTCTTCTCCGCGTATTCCGCGACCGCCTTCATGAGGCTGTCGAGGGGATATGCCGCGTTCACGGGCATGATGCGCGTGCGCGTCGCCGGGACCGCCGCGTGCAGCGAGATGGCGAGGTTCACCTGCTCCGGTTCCTCCGCGAGCTTCAGGATGCCCGGGATGATGCCGCATGTGGAGATGCTGATGTGCCGCGCCCCGAGATTGAAGCCGTCCGCGTCGTTCAAGAGCCGCACGGACCGCATGACCTCGTCGTAGTTGTGCATCGGCTCTCCCATCCCCATGTACACGACGTTCGTGACGCGACCGCCCTTCTGCTTGATCCAGCGCGCCGCGTGGACGATCTGGTCGAAGATCTCTTCTGCCGTGAGGTTGCGCTTGAATCCCATGGCGCCCGTCGCGCAGAACGCGCACTTCATCGGGCACCCGACCTGCGACGAGACGCAGACCGTGTTGCGGTCGTCCTCGTGCCGCATCACCACCGTCTCGATCTTGGCGCCGTCGGACACGCACGCGAACAGGAACTTGACCGCGTCCCCTTCCGCTCCCTCGCGGACCTCGAGGACTAAAAGCTCGTCCCACGGCACGGCCTCCGCCATCTCCGCGCGGAGCGTCTTGGACCACGTCGTCACGCCCTCCCACGATTCGACGAGGTCGACCGTGAACGCCTTCTTCGCCTGACCGAAACGGAACGCGGGTTCCTTGCGGTCGCGGAGCGTCTTGCCGAGGCGGACGATATCCATATCGGCCGAGGGTATCAGGGTTTTGGCGAAACATCAACCCTCCTGTAGCATATATCGGACATCTCTATGAACAAACTCCTCATCTCCCTCTCGACGTTCGCGCTCCTCCTGACGTCTGTCCCGCCTGCCCGTGCAGGCATGGACTGCTACGTGGATCCGGTCTATCAGTATTCCGGCGGCGGCACCATCTCCTCGGCGGTGTTCATGCGCGACAACGCGTGCACGGACGGCACGACCATCCTCTCGACCGTCTCGGCAGGCACGAGCGTGCAGGTCGTGGGGTTCACGGACGGCTGGTATCGCATCGAGACGAACGGCGGACGCGGCTGGGTCGGACAGCAGTTCGTCTCGACCTCGGCGTCGCGGACCGGCAAGGTGTGGGATTCGTACACGTCGTACATGTCCGAGGTCCCGAGCGTGAAGCCAGGTGCGACGACACCACCTCCCTCGACAGGGACGGACGCGGCGCTCGTGAGCCGGCTCAAGGGCTACATCCTCCTGCAGACGCAGCAACACGGCGAAGCGTGGTATCTCGATCCTGTCGCGTCCAAGCGCTATTACATGAAGGACGGGCCGACCGCGTACCAGATGATGCGCAGCTTCGGCCTCGGCATGACCGAGACGGACTACGCCAAGCTCGCGGCCGACGATTGGAGCCTCAAGAACCGGTTGCGTGGCCGTATCGTGCTCCGCGTCCAGGCGCACGGCGAGGCGTACTACATCCATCCCAAGGATTTGACGGTGTACTATCTCCAGAACGGCGACGAGGCCTACCGCATCATGCGCCTCTACAGCCTCGGCATCACGGACGCCGATCTCGCCAAAATCCCGAGCGCCACGATTCCGGTGAAATAGGAGCCGCCTCACTTCGTCCGGTACACGCGGTAGATGACGCCGGCTTTGTCGTCGGCGATGAGGAGTTGGCCGTCGGGTTTGACGAGGAGTCCGGTCGGACGGCCGAGTGCCGTATCGTCCGGCTGTAGCCATCCGGTGACAAAATCCTTCACGTCCACGAGCGACCCGTCAGCATCGAGTTGATACCGGACGATTTTGTATCCCGTAGGCACGGAGCGATTCAACGAGCCGTGGTAGGCGACGAAGAGGTTGTCCGCATATTCCGTCGGCCATCCATCGCCCGTGACGAACGCGAGGCCGAGTGGTGCCGAGTGCGCCGGGATGTTGATGCGCGACGACGTCTCGAACGGCGCCAAGCAGGGATTCCGGAAGTATGTATTCGTGTCGAAAACCGTGTCGTGGACGTTGTCGCCGTAACAGATGGGCCATCCGTAGTTCCTCCCCTGTTCGATGACGTTGATCTCGTCAGGCGGAAGGTCGTCGCCGAGCAGGTCGCGCCCCATCTCCGTCCCCCAGACCTTGCCTGTCGACGGCTGGATGGTTTGGAAGACCGAATTCCGGAGTCCTTTCGCATACGGCTCCAGCGTCCCGCCATCCGGCCCGATGACGGAGATGGCCGCACGTGACGAATCCTGCTCGTTGCAGACGTTACACGTCGAGCCGATGGCCACGAGGAGCTTGTCTTCCTTCGGGAGATACAGAAGCGACCTGGTGACATGCACGCCGCCGGACGGAAGCGCGACGAGGTCCGTGCGGCCCGAGAACTTCACGTTCGCGGCATCGTAGTCGTAGTACGACAGCATATCCTCCTCCGCGACGTAGAGACGACATGTACCATCCAAGCAACGGAACGCGAGGCCGTGCGCCGAGTGCATGCCATCGGCGAGGATGATGATCTCGTCCGCTTTCCCGTCGCCGTTCCGATCCGGCAACGCGACGATCTGCCCGCGCGACGGCACGCTCGCGATGAGGATGCCATTCGGGTCCTCCACGAGGACGCGCGGTCCGCCGAGATCCTTCGCGAAGATGCCGACCGAGAACCCCTCGGGCACGGCGAGCGGCATCGTGTTCGCGTCGATAAGCTTCACGATGTCGTTCGAGGATGGCAACACGGCAGGACCGATACCTTGCAGGTTCTGCCGATAGAACGACCACGCGAACAACCCCGCGACGCCGAGACCGACGAGGAGCGCGCCGAGCGCGATGCGTTTGAGTGCTGTCATATTGTTCACTTATGAAATGTCGTCCTTGAGCGGAGCGAAGGACCTTCAAATCAGTCTGAAGGTCCTCACGGTCGCTCCGACTTCCCTCAGGACGACAGAGAGTTTTTCCGCTCGCGTCATCTTCTTGATGGCCGCTTCCTTCTTCCGCGCGACAGATTCGGACGTCGTCCGCTTGCTCCAAACCACCTCGACCGGTCCTCGCGACCGCGTGTATTTCGCCCCTGTCCCGGCGTTATGCCGTTCGACGCGCCGCGCCAGGTCGTTCGTGATGCCCGTATACAGCGTCCCATCGGCGCAACGCAGGATATAGACGCGCCAACGCTTCATGTCTTGACGATAGTCCATCCGCACCTCTTCAGCAAAGAATTCTCCGGCTCTCCTCGTCGAGCGCTCAAAGAATACGATACTCCGGTCTTCGCATCCCCGTGGATTGACAGATGACCGTATTCCTGTCTTAGATGGGCTATGCCGGCTCTTTTCGATGAGGAGACATACCCATATCCCGCGTGGTTGAGCGACGGATGCAAAGCCGCCATCCGCTGGTGCATTCGGTCCTGCCGGGAAACCCACGGGTTCCTCGCGCATCCGTCCCTCGACGGTTCCGGCGTGGATTTCCACCTCGACAACGGCCTTCCCGACATCCAGGGTTCCCTGGAATACGCGGCATTCGACTCATGAAGACTGGCTCTCGCCGGTCTTTTCTTGATTCTCGAGGAGGCTGATCAGCTTGAGCACATCCGCGTGCAGGCGGGCGTCGCGCATCTGGACGCGTGCGTTTTCGTCCACCGTCCATGACGTGAGGCTTTCCGTGATCTTCCGACGTCGCGTCGGATCCGAGGCGGCCACGCGGTAGAGGACGGGACCGACGAGATCGACCCAATCGAAGCTGCGCTGAAGGCGATGGACCACGAGATGGAGGGGGAGGATCTCGTTCGCGTCGACATCCGCGATGAGGGTCTTCGCATACGCTTCGACCGCTCTCCCCCCTTTGGTCAGGCGGTTTCGGTCGCTTTCCTTCATGCCCGGACGTTCCGAATCGCGTTGCCGCGTACTCCTCGACCCGAACTGCGCCTTCAGCCTCCGGATCGCGAGGAGCGCGTTCGCCCGCTGCGTTTTCGGGTCCTCGGCGCTCTCGATATCGGTCGAGCCGCCGAAGTCGATGATCCACGCTTTTCCTTTCTTCCGCGCGGTCTGGCCGCCATGCGGGACCTCAAGCATGATGTTCCGGAGATTGCCGTCTCCCCAGATGACGCCGGATTCCCCATGGATGACGTCGACGCTCCGTTCGACCGCATCGAGCAGGTTCATGTCAAGACGGAATCCGTGACCGCGCAGGAAGCCCTCCAACGACGCGCGGAACTGCGTATACGCCGCCCAGTCCTGATGTGTCCACTCGCGGCGGTTGACGTCGAAGCGTATGTGCATGCGAGCGTCCGCGCCGCAAGCTCCTCGATCTGGCCATGCGGATGCCCTTCCAACGCCGTCGCAGACGCATGGAGCGGCGAATTTTCGTTCAGCGCGTGGAACTCCCTGAGCATGATCGTATCCACGTCCGTCCCGTCGATCCGATCCATGACCATGATCTCGACCGACTGGTCCGGGACCTGGATCTCGTTCAGGTCCAGAAACTTGTCCTTGAACGAGGCGTTCACGTCATGGGTCGCGTAATACCGAGGCATCGGGATATCCGCATACCCGTCCGGATTCGCTACGTGCTTCGGATGGACGGCGTCATAGGACTTCCGAAGCAAAGCGTATTCCTTCTCGAGCATGCCGGGGGTCCCGACCTTCAGGAGCTTGACGACCTGTTCCACCTCCTTTTCAGGGTCGTAGATCCGCAGACGCGCGAGCACGCGTTTCGCCGCGTCGTTCAGGCGCTCTATCGGGAGCGCGAAGATGACGCCGTTGTTCCCCTCGTTGACCCGTTCGGCGAACCGCGTCATGAGCGCCTCGAGCGCGACGCGATCGATCTGTTCCTGCCCCTTCCGTTCACCCGCCTCCTTCGGGCGTTCCGTGTCCGGGGTCTTCCCGGCATCCATCCCCTTCATCGGCATTTCCGGTTTCATATCTCGATGTCCGCGTCGACCGCACTTCCGCCCCAGAAGATGTCCGTCATACGGATGGGAGTATACCCGAAGGGTCCCTCATCTCCCAGTCGACGAGACTTGTCCGATTCCCGGCCTTTTGGTATCCTCTTGCCACAATTTGACCCATAGGGGCGTCGTTCATCCCTCCCTTCGCGAAGGGAGGGATCGATGGTAGGACGCTGGACCGATATGCATTTCGTCTATCTGCTAAAAAGCCAGATGAACGGCACGTTCTACATCGGCATCACAAGCGACGTAGAACGGAGATTGAAGGAACATAACTCCGGAAAAACGTATTACACCGACCGACATCGACCTTACGAACTAATCTACTTCGAGGCATACAGGACGAAAACATCCGCAGAGGAACGTGAAAAGAACCTTAAGCGATTCGGTTCCGCATACTACGGTCTCTTGAAGCGCTTAGGGGACAAACCATAGGGGCGTCGTTCAATGGTAGGACGCTGGTCTCCAAAACCAGCAACGTAGGTTCGATTCCTACCGCCCCTGCCACGTCGCTCGCGAGCGACGTGGCCTGCCACCTCTCAGCAAGTGCAGGCTGCATCGCTCGCGAGCGGCTTTTGTTTGACAGAGAACAGGAATACTGGCAGCGGTAGAAGTATGTGGTACTTCTATGTGCTGCAATCCAAGAAACGTCCGAATTGGTTCTACAAGGGGTCGACGGGCGATCTCCGTGCGCGGTATATCCAGCACTTAGATGGTGAAGTTGATGCGACTCGGCCATATCGACCGCTTCGATTGGTCTATTACGAGGCGTATTGCTCAGATAAGGCAGCACGAATCCGCGAGAAGCGTGTGAAACAGAGTGGATCTATTTCCGTACCGCTTCTGCGGAGAATACAAGAAAGCCTGACGTCGTAAGCGTCTCCAACATTTTTCGCCGCTGAAATAGCGGTAATTTGCCTCTTACTTTACATGGAGGCCAAAATATCAAATCAAATTCTGATACCGCAATGTATTTAGCTTTTATGCCAAAGCTGCCAATATCGATAAAAGAGCGGATTATTATCTTTGATTTTTCGTCCTATCGTGTTCGGAGTAATTTCGTGGAAACGTGAAAAATAATATTCCCAAATCTTCCGTTTGGTCGGATTGGTGAGGAGAAATTGCACGTGTTTCCAATGGAAAGATTGAAGAAAAACGAGGATCGTCAGATCGTTATCCTCATGGTGTTGCTGTAGGATCGATTTGACGTGCTCGGCCATGATGCGTTCACGAATATAAATACGTACCCACCACAACCAATTTTTGAGCGCACAGGGATACATGTTTTTCCATACATCGAACCATGAAGTTACGATTTCGCGTGGCGCATCTACGGCGTATGCCGATACGTTGTGACCCTTTTTTCTGAGTTCCGTGACCGCTTTCCACATCGCAATATCTGATCGTACCCATGGCGTCAGTTTTTGCGCACGCGTTGAGATGCGAGGAATGTCGGACATAGGCGAACATGGCCCAAAATGCCGCCGTCCTTTAATCTGCATGGGCTGATTGTTTGGATATTCCAATATGAGAATATCAGGTTTATGGGTTTTTACCGCTTTTGCTTGCCTCAAATCCAATCTTTCGGATTCGGTGCAGTTCACTTGGATGTCGCGCATGTCTACATATTAGCAATAAAATCGATTGTGTTCACTTTTTCTAACCAATTCGGGCGATGTGCATCTGCGATTCCGCCATTACCAGCGTCCGAACGTCTTCCACGATGGCCTGCCAGCAAAATTACCGCTTATATAAGCGGTAATTTTGAAATGATGTATCCAAAGAAGGTTGAAAGGATTACTCTAAAGACACGTTATAATTCAAATGTAATGATTAATATGAGCCTCATATCTTGGGCGGACGGAAAAATGAAGAAATTGGACTGGATGGACATGGCGCTCACGAAAGTCAGCTGCTTCGCTTTCGGGGCGTTGATCGTCGCGTTAATCCCGCAGATATTGGAGATCAACATCTGGTGGATCGTCGCGACTTGGTTGGTCTTCGCCGCTCGGCCTCTCTATCGATTTTTCAAATAGGTTCGAGGTTAGGTTTTTGCCTGATAAAGCTCATTCATCACGGTCCGGGTCCAGGTGACTTCGGGGACAGCCGGTTTTGATTATCTGATATACTTCGTTCATGAAAAACAGAGTCCTTTTGTCTATCGTCAACATCCTAGCCCTCTGCGTCATCGTGATCGCGGTCAGTTCGTTTTTCATCTACCGCTCCCAATACATCGGGCTGGTCATCCTCGCGCTGGGCTTCCTGTGCCTCGTTTCGCTGATTCCGTTCAAGATCTCGATACGGAGCATCTGGCCGGACATCGTGTTCGGGCTGATTGACAACGGGATCCTCGCCATCATGGCGCTGTTCGGCGGCGAGATCGGGGGAGTGATGGGGGCAGTCATCGGCGGTGTCGTAGGCAACGCCGTGACGGACGGCATCGCGGGTATCTTCGAAGGGATCGCCGCGGAAAAGGCCAAATCGAAAAAGTCCGGTGATGGCCGTACCTTGCTTGGTTCAGCCGTCGGAAAGATGTCCGGGTGCCTGTTGAGCGCCGGCGCCGTCTTGATTATTGCCAACCTGTTCAAGATCTAATCCGCGGAAATATGCTCGATGCCATCAATCGGATATTCCGTATCGACAAGCACAATCATCCGATAGACCGCATCGCGAAACTCAACGCGCTGGTTTCCGGCGTCGCCCTCTACCCGCAATTGATCAAGGTTATCTGTACGGGCAATGTCGTCGGTTTCTCGTTCCTGACGTATGCTCTGATTATCCTGAACAGCGTGGTGTGGATTGTCTACGCTGTCCATCGCAAACTGCTCCCGTTATTGATTTCGTCCATCCTAAATTGTATGGCCGCACTCGGGATCGTTCTATTCATCATCGTTGCTTGAACCTGTCTCATTAGAGGTGTCTGGGGCTTGAGCATTTTTCAAACTGAAATGACCCTTGTGTATGGACGTTCAACAGGATGAATGTTCTGATGTCTTCCACGATGGCCTGCCATCAAAAAGCTCACCGACACGGTGAGCTTTTTGACTGCCGGTCCCTATAACAAAAAATGCGCACGCGGGGCATTATGCTCCGACGTGCGCGCGAGTCGACGGTCATTGTTAGATACCAAGGAGTCTGTAGAACCCCCAGATGAAGCGTGCCTTCGTGTCGTCCTTGTCGGATCCTGCGTAGTCCGCTTCCAGCAGCTTGAAGACCGCATGGACCCAGACTTGTGTCTGGCGGCTCGATCGCTCGAGATCGCTTTCTGAGGGTCCGAAGGCCTTTTCGAGCATCGGTTCGTATCCAGATCGATCGGGGAATTTCATCGGATACGAATCGATCTTGGTATTCGGATGTCCGCGTAGACGGTCCACTTCGGCCCGAAGGACCCTTGCGTACGTCTCGCCGCCGATCTCCGACATCAGGCGGCAATGGAACTCGAGCGTGGCGAGCTCCTCGTAGCATAGCTGCTTGAGGTCGTTCGAATCGTATGGCTTCTGCGCGAACGACATCGCATGCTTCGTTTCGTGAAGCAGCAGCAGCCCTTTCCAGACCGTGGACATCCGTTCCGATCGGATCACGATGACCTTGTCTGAAGGGCGGTACAGCGCGACAGAAGTCTCGGACTGATTCATCCGCTTCAGCCCCGGATCGAGACGTTCGTCCTCTTGGAGTATCGGAACGAGAAGAACCTTCGATTTGGCGTCCTGCGGGACGCGTAAGACCGTCACGGAGTTGTTGCCTGGAAGACCGAACCCAACGGACGTCAGGAGATACTCCATGACGCGCCCGGCCTCCGCGTCTTTTGTCGCATCGGTCACGTACTGCGCGGCGTTACGCCAAGCGAGAGCCGTCGTAACGTGAGGGTCCTTCTCGTACTCGATGATAGACTTCGCCACCGTACTCTCCATTTTCGTTCGGGGAGGCTGTGTATGTGCGGATTTCGCGGATTCGATGCCATGGAGGACGACGGCACCGATGAGACCGGCCAGGATCAGACCGAAAACCTTGAGATGGCTGATCTTCACGTATATGTCCTTTCTCGGCTGCTAGCCGACAGTTGTCAACGAACGATAGAACCTATCAGAAACCGGTCGGAATGTCAATGCCTGTGCAAGGATCCTTAATGTATATCCATATGTCATCTTAGCCAAAGTTTCGAACCAGTTCCCGTATGGCCTGCCAACAAAACTCTCCGCTACACTGCGGAGAGTTTTGTTTTGTGTCTTTGGGGATTATGGCGCCGGAAAATATTCAGCGGGTGTCGGAATTGATTGAGGAATGATTTGGATTGGATCGCTTATAATCAACGTGCTCAAGCTCTTGTTGAAGCTGACTCCACCGGCACCGATATACGTACTACTGCTGACATAACCATTATCCGGAGAGTTATCGATAACGTACGTACCCGGCCCGTTATATAACGCGGAAGCTCGAACCATCAGGCCGAACGTCTTCGATTGTTCCGCTAGAGGCGTAAACGGTGCCTGGTTGCTGTAGCCTTGAGCGTACATCTTCATGTGTATGACGAAGTCCTTATGTTCGCCGGGAGCCAAAGGAAAACCTCCGGTATACGCTGGGCAGCCCATACTGCCAATTGGCATGTTGTAGGGTTCGGGCGCCCAAGAAAATATTCCGCCATCCACACCAATCGTTCCACCCCATCCTATCCCTCCCGGGTTGGCCATATCTATCATCCTGATACCCTCCCAAGCTCCCCCGCTGTTGGTAGGAGAACCGGTAAGCGGATTCATGTAGTAGAAATACGAGCACGGAACGGGAGTGTCCCCGACGGTGTTCGCATACGGTGCCATGGCAAGCAATATGCCGGTTATCGTCTGTTCGTTCGTTGCCGATGCACTGACCCGAAAGCGCATCACATCATCGCCATTCCAACTTTGACCCGGAACTACCGCATGGACAACCGGTGACATCGGCATGTCAAGTTTTTCGATCGTATAGGTAAGTATTTTGCTCCCGCTGCTCGTGATGGTGAAATATTGGCCAAGGCTCATCTTGCCATAGGCGTTCACCACCTTGATCTGTATTTTGCACGATCCGGGTTTTATTCTAGATAAAACCTCCGCACAGTCCATCTTCACTTTTTCGGAAATGAGATTGACATGAAACGTCAGCGTTTTGCCATCAGGCGAAAGAATAGGTTGGTCGAGAACATCGCTTTGAATCAAGATGTAGTTGCCCGGTGCGTACACCTTTCCGTTGATTTGAGTACCGATGATTCCTTGAATCGACGATGAAAAACCAGAACCCGAGATGACGACTTCCATCCCAGCGGGTCCCTGGTTCGGCGTGATCGAATTGATCTTCACCGTGCTTTCCGTTTTTGGGATAACGCCTTGGAATAAGAGTATCCCAGCAATGACAACCGCGCCGCATGCCGTGGCGATTTGGACTTTCTTGTTTATCAATACCTTTTTGGTTTTTTTCATATCATGTACTTCGTTTCCAGCTTAATTAGGGAACCGCTAACTCCGATATTTTACCACAATATACAAGTCAATGCATTCGCGTAACCGAATGGGGGGGTCATACCGAATAGCACACCGGAATCCTGGAGCGGTGCAGGACTACCTGGAGAGCTTGCGATCATAGTCTGTCGCGACATGATCTGAATCGCCCATCGAAAGACGACCCAAACGCTTTCATGCTATCGTGACAACGTCATTGACTTCCATTACGACTATGAAAATCTTTAGAACGTGGACGTTTCAATGGTGGGAAATCGGATTGATAAAGGTCAGTCTGATTTCATGTGGCATCCTCTTGTGCCTCTACTTCTCCCAGTACCTCGCAGGTCTCTTGTGGCTTTGGTGGGCGCTCTTCATCGCGACGGCGATGTATTTCATCGCGAGATTCTTTTCTGGAAAATGATCGTTTCGGAAATATGTTCAAAAACATCCTTCTCTTTAAGATGGTCGGTGTATTGGGCGTCGCTCAACTTTCCTCGGCAGCGACGGTCCCCCAAAGATTGAGCGGCACGATCCTCTTGCAGGTCGAGTCGCATGGAGAGGCTTGGTACGTCGATCCGGTGACGATGACCAGAAGCTACCTGAAGGACGGAGGCGTCGCATACAGCGCCCTGAGACAATTTGGACTAGGTATCAAGAATTCCGATCTGAACAAAATACCGGTCGGCGTCGAGGCGAGATTCAGCGACACGGATACGGATGGCGACGGATTATCGGACAAGCTGGAAGACGGGCTGAAGACCGATTCGGCCGTCGCCGATACGGATGGCGACGGGATATCCGACGGACAGGAAGTCTTGGTGAAGAATACGAATCCACTCGGTCAAGGCGGCTTGGCGTATGATCCGGCTCTTATCGCCAGATTGCGAGGGAGGATCTTGCTGCAGATCGAATCCCACGGCGAAGCCTGGTATGTGAATCCGAAGGATGGAAAACGCTATTACATGAAAGACGGGGACGCCGCCTATCAGATCATGAGGTATTTGAGCCTCGGCATCACCAACAACGACCTTTCGTCCATCCCGGTCAACGAGGATTTCGTCCCTGAAGACGCCGTCGTCCCGGATCCCGTGGCGGAAACGCCGATGGTCAGGGGCGTCTTCGATCCCGACTTCGTCCTCGAGACATACGATGCGAGCAAGGCGCTAGCCGGAACGACCCTCTTCGCGGACAACCATGATACGGCTTCGCCGAGAATCGTGGAGGTGAACATGTTGGGCGAGATCATCTGGCAATACGATGTCCCTCAGGCTTTGAAGACGTTCGTGAATCCGGGGTTCGATGTCGAGCTCCTTCCGAGCGGCAATATCCTTTTCGTCCTGCCGGGAAGCGGGGTCTATGAGGTCAATCGGAAGAAGGAGATGGTCTGGTCATACAAGACGACGAAGATCTCCCACGATGCGGATCGCCTCCCGAACGGAAATACGCTGTTCGTCTTCGGCAACAACGACGTCACGAGCGATGCGCAGGTCGTCGAGGTCGACCAGAGCGGAAAGATCGTCTGGTCGTGGTATGCGAAAGACCATTATAACGTCGCGCCGTATGCGAGCATCCGGAAACAGGGCTGGACCCATACGAACGCCGTCTCCAGATTGAGCAACGGAAATACCCTGATCAGCCTCAGGAATTTCGGCTTCGTCGCTGAGGTGGACCCGAACGGCAATGTCGTCAAGACGATCGGCGCGGGGCTGATGGTCGAACAGCATGACCCTGTCCTGCTTGGGAACGGGAATGTCCTGTTCGCCAACCACGGAACGCCGGAAAAAGCCATCGAAATCGATTCGGACGGGAATGTCATCTGGGAATTCACGATCACGGACAGCAAACAATGGCCTGTCCGGGACGTGAATCGGCTATCGAACGGGAATACCCTGATCGTCACCACGTCAAAAATCATCGAGGTTGCCAACGATAAGACCATCGTCTGGTCTTTCGACATCAAGGATACGAGCAGATTCATCGGAGAGGTATCAGCCGGTCTGGGCTTCTATAAGGCGGAAAGAATCGTCGAATGACGCTTCGTTCCCTTGCGGACCCGCTGTCGCTCGGCTAGGCTTTTGCGGCACATTCTTCCTTCACAAACGCCGAACCGACCGATGAGGTGAACCGTGGAGCTTTTGACCGAACATGAGGCGTGCCGTGTGTACCGTCTCCAACCCTTCAGCAACGTGTCGCGGTTCATCGCCACGACGCCAGAGACGAGGGCCATCGCGAACGACCCGATGATCTGCGGCACGGATTACACGGACAAGATGCGCCAAGCCGTCGTGCAGGTGCTGTCGTCGCTCGCCAAGGCCGACATCGTCGTCGGGGAGGAGCGCCACACGTCGGTCCTCCACATCCTCCGCGGCGGCCTGAACTACGGCATGCGCGGCGCGTTGAAGATCGCCTACGGCTGGAAACATCACTGCGCGGATTTCCTCTCGTCGCAGCGCGACCACACCGACGACATCTGGTTCGTCAAGGAGAAGGACTACCGGAAGGTCGAGGAACTGGTGCCGGACACCGACTTCATCTTCGGCGACGTCGTCGCGACCGGCGTGAGCTTGGAGAACGCGCTCCTCACGATCATCTCCATGTGCGTCGAGCAGAAGGCGTCGATCAGGCGCATCACCTTCTTCACCATCGGCGGCCAACGCGCGGAACAGCTCATCGCCACGGCGGACGTCCGCTGCCGCAAGCAGTTCCCCGGCTACCTAGGCGCCAGGGTCGTCTATCTCGAGGGCATCTTCGGGGTCGCGGACAAGGCCTCGCCCCTCCGCATCTCCATCCCGGACACGGACCTGCTCCGGCACCCGGCCGTGCTCGCGCCCGAGTTCGTCGCGTCGCAGGCCGAGTCCCTCCCGTACGCGCTGGAACGCTGCGCCATCTACGACGCTGGTTCGCGCGCGTTCAAGCCCCATAAGCACCTTGAGGACGTGCACGAGTACTGGACCCAGGTCCTAGCTCTCGCCAAAGGCGGGACGACCTATCACGACTACCTGCAGGAACGGTTCCCGATGGACCCGCGTCTCACGCAGGACATCCCGCCGGAATGGCGGACCTCTGACCTGCTGGCCGACGTCGCCACCAAGCAGATCGCCCGCGCCTGCTGACCGCGGACGCAACCCAACTCACCCGAGCCGAGGCTCGGGTTTTTGTCAGGTCTTCTTCCGACAGTATTTCGGTCGACTGCGTCTCAACCACCGAACGCCTTGAGCGCCGAGTACACCAGTCCCGCGGGCCAGACGAGTGCCGTGGCGACGCC
>JAZDIB010000046.1:0-4673 GCA_043805355.1 Patescibacteria group bacterium
CGCATGGGTCGAGACGACAATGTATATGTCATTTCGAGCGAAGCCGAGAAAACTTCCAATTGGAAGGTCTCTCCGCGCCGGTCGAGACGACATCTGTGTATAGATATATGATATGATTATCCCGAGATGACTGTCATGAACGGCTTTTCACGTAAACTTTTCGGATGTTTTGTTTTGCTGTGCATCGTTTTTGGGTTTTTCGCGGTTGATTCCGTCTACGCCAGTTATCAACGGATCGCTCCTGGCTCAACGGTCACGCTCGGCGAATTCGTCTTCGACGACTATTTCGTCCCCACGACCACGTTGTGCACGATTGGCATCAGCGATCCCTCGGACGCGGTCGTCATCCCTTCGACGACGGCCATGAACGCACAGAGCGACGGTTGGCATTACTACGATTACTTGACCGCGGCGAACGCCACGTCCGGCGTGTGGCCTTCCTTCATGACGTGTGGGAGCGTGATAAACGGCGATCTGGTCAAAGTGGACAAAAGTTTCATCGTCGACGGGTCGATCCTGACGACGAGCACGATCAAAGAGGTGGTCGATGAGAGTTTGACGGTGGCGACGAGCAGCCTGGCCTCCGCGATCACGGCGGGTACGGATGCCGTGAACGCCAACACCGACGCTGTCGTTTCGTCGGCGTCATCAAGTCTATTCGCCTCACTTCCTTCTGCGATTTGGTCATTTACCGGCGGTGCCGGTCGGACCCTCACGTCGTTCGGAACGTTAGTCGCGGATACGGCAACAGCTGTTTGGACATCGCTTGTCCGTACCATCACGGGCGCCGACCTCGACTCCGGATCGTTGGCGACTTCGGCTGACGTGCAGATGGCCACGAGTAGCCTGGCCTCCGCGATCACAGCGGGCACGAATGCCGTGAACAGCAACACGAATCTTCAGATCTTGAGCGCCTCCTCATCGCTCGCGACAAGGATCGACACGGCGACGGGCTGGACGGTGACGCTGTCCGATTTCGGGGAGACCACGGTCAACACCGCGTACAAGGCGAAGCTCCAGGTGTTGGATCACGGATCAAACCCGACGGACGCCGACGCCCTGCCGACGGTGGTGATCACCGATTCCGCGGGGACGGTCCAGGTCGGCGTCCCGACCGTCTACATGACCAAGGACTCGGACGGGACCTACAGCTACAGCTACAGCATCGGCGGGAGCGCGATCGGCGGCGTCTGGGAGACGGTCGTGTCGGCTGTCATCGGCGGCGAGACGGTCAGGCTCGTCGACTACTGGTCCCTTTCAAGCTCGCCGGCCGACGTCCAGATCATCGGCATCACGGATAAGGTCATCCCGACGATCACCGCGAGCGTGAGGATCGACAACATGGGCACGGCCGCCAGCGACTTCTATTACGTGTATTGCATCGTCTCGAGCGAGAGCAACGTCTGCGGCGGAAGCGACGACATCGACTACGGATCGGACACGGCCTACATCACGGCCGAAAGTTTCCTGACCCTGTCGTTGTCTTTGGATGACGTGCCGACGGCAGGGACCTATTGGTTCAAGGTCAAGGCGCGCGCGTTGGCCGAACCCAATTGGGCCGGATCATCGGAGCAGTTCATCGCGGAGTCAGGGGTCGTCACTCCACCTCCTCCTGGCGGGGGCGGTGGCGGCGGAGGAGGCGGGGGAGGGGGCTCGTTGGACACGAGGGTCGTCTTTTCCGGCTGGACCTCTCCGGGAAGCAAGGTCGTCATCCTTAAAGATGCGCAGATCACGAAGACCGTCGTCGCCGACGCCAATGGCGTGTTCAACGCCACGGTCGTCGGACTCACGAGCGGCGATTTCCTCTTCGGGGTGTATGCCGAAGACGCCTCCGGACGAAGGTCGGCTCCCGCGACGTATCCGGTGACCGTCATTTCCGGCGCGACGGTCTCCGTGCCCGGCATCTTCATCTCGCCGACCATCTCGGTCGACAACAGCGTGGTGAAGCCGGGGGATCGCCTCACGGTCTCCGGGCAAGCCGCGCCGAAGGCGGATGTCACCATCGTGATCCATTCGACGGAAGACATCATCGGCAAAGCGTTGTCCGACGCGAGCGGAGCGTATTCATATGTCTTCGACACGACCCAAATGGCACTCGGACAGTACACGGTCGAATCGAAGGCGACGAAAGGCGGATTGACGAGCCCCTACAGCCAATCCATCGGCTTCTCGATCGGTGAAGAGACCGTTCCGGTCGAACCGCCGACCGTCTGCGGAGGAAAGGCCGACCTGAACAGCGACTGTCGCGTCAACCTGGTGGACTTCTCCATCGCCGCCTATTGGTACAAGCGCGCGTTGAGCGCCGAGTTCAAGGTCCTAGAAGCGGCGAAATTGAGCAACGACGGGAAAGTGGATCTGATCGACTTCTCGATCATGGCGTATTATTGGACCGGATAGAGACATATGAATCGTATCTATACACATCGAACATATTTACTCCTCGTTTCCTGCCTCTTACTGCTTGTCGCTTCTCCGGTGAGCGCGGCAGAGATGTTCTTCGAGGCTCCCGGTCAGCTCGGCATCGGCGATACGTTCGAAGCGATCCTCCTCCTGAACACGGAAGACATCAACGCCGTCGAGGGGACGATCACGTTCCCCAGCGACGCCCTGCAGTTGACGGAGATCCACGAGGCGAATTCGATCGTCAGCCTGTGGATCGAGAAGCCGAAACTCGGATCCGACGGGCAGGTCGCTTTTTCCGGGATCATCCCCGGAGGGTACCAAGGCCCGCGCGGAAACCTGTTCAGCCTGATTTTCACAGCCAAGAAAGAAGGCGATGGCGCGGTAGAGGTCAAGGACGCGAAGGTCCTGCTGAACGACGGCAAGGGCACCGAGACCGCGCTTTCTATCTTTCCATATCAATATACGATTTCCGAAACGCCGGGCGTATCGACGGTGCCTTCCGTGAACGACGAGGAGCGTCCAGAATCGTTCGCGCCGGAGATCTCGCATGACCCCAATCTGCTTGATAATCAATGGTTCGTGGTTTTCGTTACGCAGGACAAAGGAAGGGGCATCGAACGCTACGAAGTGAAGGAAACGAAGCACCGGATCTCGGGGATGTTCGCGAAATGGACGACGGCGGACAGCCCGTATCTCCTGCAGGACCAGAAATTGCGGAGCACCGTCTTCGTGAAGGCGGTCGACAAGGCCGGCCATGAACGCATCGAACGGATGGCTCCGAGGAATCCGCTCCATTGGTACGAGGATTACGAGATCTGGATCCTCATCATCCTGGGGCTTTCCGTCGCCCTCGCGTCGAGCGAATATCTATGGAAACGACACCAAAAAGCCTGACGCACCTCCTGCTCCGCGTCGCATTGCCGCTCGTGCTGTTCGGGATGCTCCCGGCGATGGCGCAGGCCGCCTCCCTGTACGTTTCCCCGTCTTCCGGGACGTATACCGTCGGGACGTCCTTCACGGCGAGCGTGTATGTCTCGAGCGCGGATCAGGCGATGAACGCGGCTTCCGGCGTCGTCAAGTTCCCCGCCGATAAGGTCTCCGTGGAATCGATCTCCAAAAGCGGATCCACGTTCAATCTGTGGGTCCAGGAACCCGCTTTCTCCAACGCCGCCGGCACGGTCAATTTCGAGGGGGTCGTCCTGAACCCGGGGTATACCGGCGCGGGCGGGAAAATTTTGAGCATCAGGTTCAAGGCGAAAGCGGTCGGCACCGTTCCTGTTTCCATCTCATCCGGCCTGGTGCTGGCGAACGACGGCAAAGGGACGAACATCACGAAGGGAATCGGAAAGGCCACGTACACCATCGTCGAGGCGAAGCCGGGCGAACCGGAGGCCGTCCCGCCGCAGGAACCGGACGGCACGCCCTCGGCTCCGGTCATCAGTTCGCCGACGCATCCCGACTCGAACGCGTGGTACGCCCAGAACAGCGCGAAATTCACCTGGAGCGTGCCGAAGGACATCAACGGCGTCCGCGTGTCGGTCGACAGGAGCCCCGCCGCGATCCCGACGGAAGCTCTTACGACGCCGATGAACTCGAAAGAGCTCACGGTCGTAGGCGATGGCGTCTGGTATTTTTCCGTCCGGTTGCGGAATGCCGAGGGCTGGGGTGCGATTTCCCGTTTCAAGTTCCAGATCGACACGGAAAAACCGACGCTGCTTGAGATGAACCAAGTCGTCAAGGAGGATCCCACCGATCCCCGGACGAAATTCACCATCCGTGCCGAGGATGCGACGTCCGGCATCGATCGCTACGAGGTCCAAATCGGGAACGAAAGCCCGCAGGCTTGGAAGGACGACGGGAGCCACACCTACGAAACGCCGGCCTTGGCACCGGGGACGTACACGCTGTTCGTGAAGGCCTTCGACAGGGCCGGCAATTTCCTGGCGAATTCCGCGGAGTTCGCCATCCAGCAGTTGGAAGCGCCCGTCATCACCGATTATCCGACCGGTCCGACGTGCGGAGACATCCTCGCCTTGAAGGGGACGACGACGTATCCGGACGCGGAAGTCACCGTGTATCTCCAGCATGAGAACGACGTCGTCAAAAGCGCTCCCGTGAAAAGCGACAAGGACGGCAGGTTCTCGTTCGTCGCGGAAGACCGGATGATCTGCGGCATCTACACGGCATGGGCCGACGTCACGGATGGACGCGGCGCGAAGAGCGATATGAGCCAGAAAGTCACCATCGCGGCCGAACAGCCGGCATTCCTG
>JAZDIB010000047.1:0-8538 GCA_043805355.1 Patescibacteria group bacterium
ACCATCATGGTGTACGTGAACCCCGAATGGTCCGGTGACGGCATCCTCGAATCCACCCACGACGGCACCACTAACCTCGTCCCCCGAGGCGAAGCCGACGTCACCACCTCCACATACGACTCGTATGGCCTCTCCTTCTCCGGCTCCGCTTGGGACGCCACCTCCTCCAGCGTCGTCACCTCCAACTTCACCCTCTCGAATGACGTCCTCTCCGCCTCCACCTCCCTCTTCACCCTCACGAATACCCTCGGGCAGAAGCTCCTCACCATCAGTGACCTCGGAGACATGGACGTGACAGGCGACCTCTTCGTTGGACACCGCCTCTTCCTGGGCTCCAAGTCCCTCGGAATGGGCTCCACCTCCACGTATCTCTTCGTGGACGACACCCAGGCCCCCTCCTCCACCTACATCGCCACGAATGCCGACGGCTGGTCCACCGCCACCACCTACGACTACGCCGAACGCTATCTCTCCGACGATCCCCTCATCCCCGGCGACCTGGTCACGACGGACCAGAATGGCACCAACAAGGTGAAACGGACGACAGGAGCCCAGGACACGGTCTTGGGCATCGTCTCCACCAAGCCGGGCTTCATCACCGGCGCCTACAGTACCTCCACCTATCCCATCGCCCTCGCCGGTCGTGTGCCCACCAGGGTCTCCACCGCGAACGGCCCCATCCTGCCTGGCGATACCCTCGCTCCCTCCTCTGAACCCGGCGTGGCCGTGAAGGCCATCGAACCCGGTCCCACCGTCGGCATCGCCCTCGAACCCTACGATGCCCCCACCGAAGGCCTCATCTCCGTGTTCGTACGGACGGGGTGGAAGGGGGGGGAGATCGTGTCCGGCGACGGGTCCATCACCTATGACACCGATTTGGCGCCCGGCATCTCGCCGCGGTCCGGCCTTGCGAAGATCGTGGCCGGCTCCACGGAAGTGAATGTCTCGTTCGCCACGCTGAACAGCTATCCGCTCATCACGGTCGCGCCGTACGGGCAGGCGACGAACGGCTGGTGGCTCACCAACGTCAACGATCACGGGTTCACCATCATCCTCGGTGAGGCCCCGACCTTCGATTTGATCTTCTCCTGGAAGGCGGAACCGTCCCCGGCCGGCGCGACCATGTCGCTCTCCGACGGCACCTCCGTCCCCTATGACCCCACGAGCGGCAATCCGACAGCTGGACCGGCACCGCCGCCTGAACCTCCACCGACGGAACCACCACCGGAAGCACCACCGACGGAACCACCAATCTGAACCGGCACCTGATGGATGAGAAGGACGAGGACTGGCAGCCGAGGGCCTGACGTAGCAAACAAAAATGGGATCCCAAAAATAAAAACGGCCAACATCAAGAGAAGCCCCGGCGTCAGGACCGGGGCTTTTCCTATATAGAGGATGCTCTCGGCAGCCGTTCTGATAGGAAGGTCCTTCGGTCGCTCCGCTTTCCCTCAGGATGACAGAGGGGTGTTTGGATATTCATATGATACGAAAAGATGTGTCATCCTGAGGCTCCTGCGAAGGACCTTCGAAATATTCGGAAGGTTCTTCGTCGGACTCAGAATGACATCGCTACAGCCGCAGCCCACAGGATGCTTGTCGTCGGGTGTGATATACTCGTCGGCAGTAACGAAGAGCACATCTTTTTATCTATGGAGCACCATCTCGGCGCCGTCGTCACGGGCCAAGAGGAGCTGGTCAAGCGCCCGCTTCTCGCAAACGTCCTCGGAAAGGTCGTGGATACCTGCCTCTACCTGGCGGTCATCCTCGTCCCGCTCTTCTTCATCCCCCTCACGCAGGACGTGCTGGAGATCGGGAAGCAGACCCTGCTTGCGGTCCTCATGAGCGTCGCGCTCGTCGCGTGGCTCGGCCAGGCTTTGAGCGAACGGTCGTTCTCGATCGCGCGGTCGTGGCTCCATCTGGTCGTCGCGGTGTTCGTCCTCGGGTATCTCGGGACGTCGTTCGCGTCATCGGATCGGTATCTCTCCTTCGCGGGGAATTTCGGCCAGATGCAGTGGGCGTTCGCGACGATCCTCTCGTTCGCGGTGTTCTACCTCCTTGCGTCGAACGTGGTGAAAAGCGCTGGAAAACTCTATCATCTCCTGCTCGCGTTCCTCGCTTCATCGACGCTCGTCGGCATCCTTGGATTCCTGTACCTCGTCGGCCTGCATCCGCTCGCGTGGGCCGGCGCTTTCGCCACCGAGAAGGGATTCAATACCATCGGCAACATCAATTCGTTCGGCGTCTACATGGTGGTGCCGCTGGTGCTCGGCGCATCGCTCATGGTGCTCGGATGCAAGGACCGCACGTGCGTCCTCGGACGGAAGGGGACCCCGAGCGTCGTGGCGAACGTCCTCGTGTGGGCGTCCATGGCCGTCGCGTTCCTCGTCGCGGTCGTCATCGACTTCTGGGTCATCTGGGCCGCTATCCTCTTCGGGACCGCGCTCATCGTGGCCATCCCGTTGCTCCGGACGCGACGCATCGACAAACCCATCAGCCTCATCGTGCCGGGCGTGCTCGTGGCTGTCTCCGTCGTATTGCTTTTTTTCCATTCGCCCATCAACCTGAAGCTCCCGGCCGAGGTCTCGCCGTCCGCGGTGGCCTCGTGGAACATCGCGCGGCAGACCCTGCAGGACGCGCCGCTCTTCGGATCCGGTCCAGGCACGTGGATCAACGACTACGCCAAGTACCGCTCGCCGGCCGTGAACCTTTCGCAGTTCTGGAGCATCCGGTTCGAGCGCGGCCTCAGCACGGTCCTCACGCTCCTCGCGACCATCGGCCTCGTCGGCATGGCGCTCTGGCTCATGCTCCTCGTCTCGGCCGTCGGCAAGAGCGTGTCGCATCTCGTGAACGAGAAGGACGGCGACGCCTGGCAGGCCTACCTCACGGTCTTCGTGGGTTGGGCGACCGTCGCGTTCATCGCCTTCTTCTACAACTACAACGTCGCGCATCACTTCACGTTCTGGTTCCTCCTCGCCCTGCTCGCGTCGCTCGTGGGCCGCGGGGCGATCACGTGGGACATGCGCAAGTCGGTCGTCAATTCCGCCATCGTCTCGCTCCTCTTCATCCTGCTCTGCGTCGGGAGCGTGAGCGTGCTCTGGCTCTCGGGCCAGCGCATGGTCGCGGAAGCCCGCTTCGTCGGCGCGGTAAAGCTGTACCAGGAGGGCAAGCCCATCCAGGATGCGGTCGTCAAGCTGGAGTCCACCATCAAGCTGAACGGATACGTCGACACGTACTACCGCAACATCTCGCAGGCCTACCTCATCCTCGCGAGCCAGGAGATGCAGGGGCAGGCGGACGAGGCGCGGACGAAACGCGTGAACGACGCGGTCAGCGCGGCCGTGTCCACGGCGCAGAAGGCGACGACCGTCTCGCCGACGAACGTCAACAACTGGGCGAACCTCGCGCTCGTCCTGCAGTCCATCGCATCGTTTTCGCGGGGCGCGGACGAGAAGGCCATCGAGATCTACCAGGAGGCCATGAAGCGCGAACCGAACAACCCGACGTACCAGAATGAGATCGGCAAATTGCACCTCCTCCGGTCCGATGCGTACCGCACCCTCCTCGAATCGACGGATGAGGCGGCCAAGAAGGACGCGGAGATGAACGTGAAGCTCGAGCTCGAGAAGGCGGCGGAGGCGCTGAACCAGTCCATCGCCATGAAGCCGGACTACGCGCCCGCGCACTACAACCTCGGTCTCGTGTACGAGCGGCAGGACCGCGTGCTGGACGCCATCACCAAGCTGGAGCAGGTCCTCTCCGTGGAACAGCAGAACGTCGGCGTGGCGTTCCAGCTCTCCATCCTCTACTACCGCAACAGCGAGAAGGACAAGTCGCGGACCATGCTTGAGCAGATCGTGACCATGGACCCGACCTACGCGAACGCCCGCTGGTACCTCGCCTCCCTGTACGAGGAAGAGGGGAAGCTGGACGAGGCCATCTCGCAGGTCGAGCATGTCGCGGACTTGAACCCGGGCGTCGAGGCCGTGACGACGCGGCTCGATGCGCTCAAGCAGGCACGTGAACAGAAACTCAACCCGCCGCCGGCCCCGTTGCCGGAACCGGTGCCGGAAGCTGTCGCGAATCCGCCGGGACAAGGCGAGGTGACGAATCCGTAGGATATGACTGGATCGTGGCGGGAGCGGATACGAACAATGCTCCGCCGCGAGCCGAAGGCTTCGGGTTCCTTCGACCCGGCCTCGTTCGAGCGTCTCTGCATCGAGGACCCGTCCTCGGCGCGCGAGGCGCTCGTTCGCGATCAGCAGGAACTTTTGGAGGAGTTCGAGCGGACGTACGCCCTGCACCGCGCCAAGGTCGTGGACCTCGCGGCTCGGGCGATGCACCTGCCGGCCGACGAGTTCCGAAGGGAGGCCGCGGCGCTCCGTGAATCGCAGGACGGCATCCGCCGCATCCTTCGCCGTATCGACGCGTCCGCGCATTCCGCGTCGGACCTCCTGATGGAGCTGCGCGAATGGGAAGCCCGGGAAGGGGAAGACGGGACGCGGCATGCGGACCATCCGGACGTACGGGCGGAGATCGTCCGGTCGGAACTCCGGTCCCGCGGACACGCGCCTGACCTCAAGGCGACGTCCGTGGACGAGAGTCCGTTCGGCCGGCTCGGATGCGTCGTGCCGGAGCCGATGGTCGTCGTGGCCCCGGTCGCGATGCCCATCGAGGCGTCGCTCGACCAGGACGCGGACATGGAGGACCTCTCATCGTACGATACGGAGACGCTCATGCGGCTCATCCGCGAGACGACCCGGGAGGCGGAACGATGGCACGGCGTCCCGGAGCAGGACCAGGAAGTCGTGGACGAACTGCAACGCCTGCGGTCCCTGCACGCCATCCTGAAGCGCATCGACCGGCAACAGGGAACATCCCGCGACCGTCTCTCACTCGCCGTCCGGATGCGATGATAGGCATCATCGTTGGCTGTGCCACGTGAATCCCATCGAGAACGGAGCCCCGTAAAGCGCAAAAAAGTTCAGTGTGATGCGCCACGGGGCACGTAAAAATCCCATTTGGAGATGGGATTTTTACGTGGTGGACCCTAAGAGGCTCGAACTCTTGACCTCTTCCATGCCATGGAAGCGCTCTACCAGCTGAGCTAAGGGCCCGCAGTGGTGTCGAGGATGCCATATCCGACGGGGATGCGTCAATCCGCGGGAACCGACCCTCTCGACAGGAAGTGGGTTTTCTGGTATGTTCGAGCCAGAACCTCGAAAACAGAAGAGGTTAGAGAGAAGGGAAAAGCACATGTCGCACCTCGTGAAGTCCTTGTTCGTTTGCGCATCGCTCTTCGTCCCTTCGCTTGTTGCGTCATGCGCATGCGATGGGGACGACTCGAATCCGGCGACGTCGACGACCGGCCATGCCGGTTCCGGCGGCGGTGTCGGTGGTACGTCGGTCACCGCCGGAAACGGCGGTACCGTCGGCACGGCAGGTTCGGGCGGTTCGACGCCCATCAATCCTTGGGGTAGCGGTCCGGGTCGTCCCGGTGCCGTCACGACCCTCGTCCGGGACATCCCGCTCGTCCAGGGGATCTCGTCCCAGAATCGCATCATGAACCGCGACTCGACCGACAAGTGCACGGGCGAGGGCGGTTCTGCCGGAAGTCCGTCCGGCGGCGCAGGCGGTGTCGGCGGCTCCAGCGCGAACGGCGGCGCAGCAAGTCTCCCGTGGTGTCCGACCGACTACGTCCCGATGACGCCGACGCTCGACCTCTCGGGCATCGACAAGACGAGCATCCAGCTCGCGTTGCCGTCGTTGCCCGTCTTTCAGCCATTCAACGTCAATATCGGATGTCCCACCGCGCGCGAGGTGATTGATTACGGACACCTGTATCTCGGGGATTGCACGGGCGTCATCACCGATGTCCCGATTTTCACCCCCGACGACCTCACCGGGTTCTTCGGTCTCGACGTCATAAATCCGTTGAATTCGGTCATTGAGCTGAACGGCAGCCTCGTCTCGGTTATGACCGGGCTCGCCGTCAAGTCCACGATCTGCGGCACCCGTGCCTTCCTCGTCTCGAACGGCTCGACCTACGTGATGAGCTCATCCCTCGACGTAGATGCCGGCATCGAGCGTGAGGAATATCCCGTTGATACGCGCGGCCTCTCAGGGATTCTCTGCACGCCCGAGGATTTAGTCCTGTTCTCATCAGCCCGTTCCTTTACGGTCGATTCATGGAATGAATGCTCCGGTAATCCTGCGGAATTGGTGGTGGCGACCCCTCTCAGGATCAACACCTTAGAACCGAACAGCGGGATCATCCAGACGATTGCGGAGGTCCCGGGAGGATCACGCATCATCACCCAGGGCTGGGCATGGGCCGAAGATGAGAACGGAGGCCTCTTCCTTCCCGGGACTGCCAACGTCCTCACGCTGGCGACGGACGGAGACATCCTGTTCGGTGACCACCTAAGCGGTACTGTGTGGAAGATTTCTCCGGACGGCCAGACGTTGACCGAGCTCTTCACGACGGAACGTATGTTCACGGGTCTCGTGCAGGCTCCCAATGGCGTCATCTATCTTGCGTTGAACGCGCGTGCGGATTTGGAGTGTGCACTACTCTCGAAAGTCATCATCGCGACCTATGACGAGCAGACGGATTCCGTCGTCGATTGGATGACGCTCGACGATCCCGCCTACGACGCCCTGTTCCCCAGCCTCTGCCATACGGGCGTCATCGAGAACGCCTTTAGCGAGGGGGTGCGTTATCTCGGGGGCGGTAACTATAATGATCTCGCCGTGGACTTGGAGGGCAACCTCTACGTCACCGAGACCATCCTGAACCGCACGACCGCCATCCATGTGGTCTTCGACGAGCCCGACGCGGGCTGAACGTAGGACCTCTTCCGCATCTCGCCCTCACGGGCACACGCCTCGACATCGTCGGGGCGTTTTCTTTACCTTGCCTCCCTCCCCGTTTCCCTGTAGCCTCATCGCATCCTATGTCCCTCCAGATCGGCATCGTCGGCCTCCCGAACGTGGGCAAATCCACGCTGTTTTCGGCCATCACCAAGAAGGCCGTGGACTGCGCGAACTTCCCGTTCTGCACCATCGACCCGAACGTCGGCGTCGTGGAGGTGCCGGACGAGCGGCTTTCGAAGCTCGCGGCCGTGTCCAAGTCCGGACGCATCGTGCCGACGACCATCGAGTTCGTGGACATCGCCGGCCTCGTGCGCGGCGCGTCGCAGGGGCAGGGGCTCGGCAACGCGTTCCTCTCGCACATCCGGGAATGCGACGCCATCGCCCAGGTCCTGCGCGCGTTCTCGGACCCGGACGTCATCCACGTGGACGGCGCCATCGACCCCATCCGCGATGCGGAGACCATCGGCCTCGAACTCGCGCTCGCGGACCTCACGGTCGCGGAGAAGCGGCGCGAGAGCCTGGGCCGTCAGCTCAAGGGCGGCACGACGCGCGACCTCGAGACCGAATCCGCGGCGCTCGAACGCGTCATCGAGGCGCTCGGCCGCGGGGAACAGCTCCGGAATCATGCGTGGAGCGACGACGAACAGCGCCTCCTCCGGTCCCTCTCGTTCCTCACGATGAAGCCCATGCTCTACGTCGTGAACGTGAGCGAGACGCAGCTGCAGGACAGGAGCTGGGAGACGCTGACCGCGCCGCTCGCGGCATCCACCGCGAACATCCTCGTGCCGGTCTGCGTGAAGATGGAGGCGGAGCTCGCGTCCATGGACGCCGCGGAGAAGACGGAGTATCTCTCGACGGTCGGGCAGGAGGCGTCCGGCTTGGATCGGCTCATCGTCGAGGCGTATCGCGCCCTCGGTCTCATCACGTTCCTCACGTCCGGGGAGATGGAGACGCGCGCCTGGACCGTCCCTACCGGCACCAAGGCCCCGCAGGCCGCCGGCGTCATCCATACCGATTTCGAGAAGAGCTTCATCCGCGTCGAGGTCACGGACTGGAAGGATTTCGTGGAATACGGCGGCGACGCGAAGTGCCGCGAGAAGGGTTTGGTCCGCATCGAAGGCAAGGACTACGTCATCCGCGACGGCGACACGTGTTATTTTCGGGTGGGGGCGTGATAGGACAGCCAGCATAAGAATTTTTGCGTCCCGAGATATATTAACTTCGCGTCCCGAGGTCATCCGAGGGATCTTCAAGCGAGCCGCAGCCCTTCGACATGCCGTTGCGGCTTACTTGAAGATCCTTCGGCTCGCGGACTCGCTCAGGACGCGAATATCCCTTTATGCCGTCGGGAGCGGGTGTATACTGGTTCCGTATGCAACATGTCCGTAAGGTCATCATCCCGGTGGCGGGGTATGGGACGCGGTTCCTTCCCGCGACCAAGGCCATGCCGAAGGAGATGCTTCCCATCATCGACAAGCCCGCCATCCAGTACGTGGTGGAGGAGGCGGTCGCGTCCGGCATCGAGGACGTCATCCTCGTGACCTCCATGTCCAAGCGCGCGGTGGAGGACCACTTCGACGACAACCATGAGCTCGAGGGGTGGCTGAAGAAGACGAAGAAGGACGCGATGCTCGAGGAGATCCGCGCCATCGGCAAGCTGGC
>JAZDIB010000048.1:0-6692 GCA_043805355.1 Patescibacteria group bacterium
TGCACCGTCACGTTGCCGATCTTCTCCGTCGAGGCAAGGCCCGGTTTGATGCGCGCGCAGACCAGATCGAACCGCCAGTCCGGCATGCGGTCCGTGACTTCCTTCATCGCGACTTCCGCCCCGCCCACGAGCGGGTAATACGCCGTCGAAAAAATGATGGCGCGCTTCATACGACGGTCCGGAAATACGCGATGGTACGTTCGAGCCCTTCGCGGAGCGAAATCTTAGGCTCCCAGCCGAGCTTCTCCTTGGCGAGCGAGATGTCCGGCTTCCGCTGTTTCGGGTCGCTCTGGACCGCCGGATGATGCGTGATGTCGGAATGCGAACCGGTCATCTCGAGCGTGAGCTTCGCGAGCTCAAGAATAGTGAATTCACCTGGATTTCCGATGTTCACGGGCCCCGTGAAGTCCTCCGTCTGCATCATCCGCAGCATCCCCTCGATGAGGTCGTCGACGTATTGGAAGCTCCGCGTATACGATCCGTCGCCGTAGATGGTGATGTCTTCTCCGCGCAGCGCCTGCAGCACGAAATTCGAGACGACGCGTCCGTCGTCCTTGGCCATGCGCGGACCGTACGTGTTGAAGATACGGATGACTTTGATGTCGACGCCGTATTCGCGATGGTAGTCGAAGCAGAGCGTCTCGGCGCACCGCTTCCCCTCGTCGTAGCAGGCACGTCGCGAAATCGGATCGACATTGCCCCAATACGTTTCGCTCTGCGGATGGCATTCCGGATCGCCGTACACCTCGGACGTCGAGGCCTGCAGGATGCGGGCACCCGTCGCCTTCGCGAGGTCGAGCATGTTCATCATGCCGAGCACGTTCGTCCGGACCGTCTCGACCGGATCATGCTGATAATGCGGCGGCGAAGCCGGACATGCGAGGTTGAAGATCCAATCCACGCGAGCCGAGAACGGCTGCTGGACGTCGCGCTCGACGAACGTGAAACGCGGGTTTCCCACGAGGTGCTCGATATTCTTCCGCGAACCCGTGAACAGGTTGTCGAGGCAGATCACGTCGTGCCCGTCGCGCAGAAGACGGTCGCACAGGTGCGACCCGATGAACCCCGCGCCTCCGGTGACGAGGATGGTCTTAGGCATAACGTTCAAGCCACGTCGCGAGGGTGAGCAACATCCACAACCGGTTCCCGTGATCGGAGCCGGCGGAATTCTCGTCGACGAGCCGTTGAATCGCGTTCATGTTCATGAATCCCGCAAGAGGTGAAGACGTATCGAGGCAGCGCTCCTGGATAAGGCTACGGAGAGGCCCGCGGAACCAGTCCGCGAGCGGAACTTGGAATCCTTTTTTGGGCCTATTCAGCACGTTTTCCGGAACGATGCCATGGAGCGCACGCTTCAGCGCGACCTTCGTCCTACCATGATTCACCTTTTGATTCAATGGGAGCCCCATCGACATCGCGACGAGATCCTGGTCCAGGAACGGCGCGCGCGCCTCGAGGCCGAACGCCATGGTCGCGCGGTCCATCTTCACGTTCAAATCGTCCGGAAGATAGGAGATGAGATCGAACAGCATCGCCCGCTGTAGGGGCGGACCCATGCGTCCGCCCTCCGACTTCATGCGCGCCGCGACAAACGCGACCGCATCCGCCGTGCCCGTCGTCTTCAAAAAATCCGACGTGCACAGGTCGGCGATGGACCGCGAGTTGAAATACGAGCCGCAGAACATCTCGCCATAGGCGCGGCCCGAACCGGCATGACACGCATCGACGGAATCTGCCATGCGCCGATACCTGGCATCGCGGGTCAAGGCGCCTACGGCCCGCGTGAACGCGCCTGCGAACGGGATCCGCGAAAGCCGCGCCGCCTGGTCGAACGCGACGTATCTCCGGTATCCGCCGAACGTCTCGTCTCCCCCGTCGCCGGTCAGGACGACCTTCACGTGCTTCGACGTCTCCTTCGCGAGTAGCCAGAGCGGAAGCGCGGACGAATCCGCATACGGCGCATCGTAGTGGCCGACGAGCGTGTCGACCAGGGCGAGCAGATCATCCGGCTTCGCTTCGAACGCGCGGTGGTCGGTCTTGAAATGCTTCGCGATCTCTTCGGCCTCGACGCGTTCGTCATGCGCGAGCGACGGAAAGCCCATCGTGAACGTCTGCAGGGGTTTTTCCGCGTATTTCGTGGCGTAGGCGACGACCGCCGCGGAATCCACGCCGCCGGACAGGAAGGCGCCGACCGGCACGTCCGCCGCGAGCATGCGGACCTTCACGGCATCTTCCAGTCGAGACCGTATGTCGGCATCGATGTCGGCGTCGGTCCGTGCCGTGTCCTGGGTACCTGGTACCGACGACGGGTCGTGATATCTGCGCGTCCCCCAAGTCCCGTCGTTCCAGACGCCGACGTATCCTGGCTTAAGCTGTTCGACGCCGAGGAACCCGGTCTTCGGGGACGGGACGTATTGCAGACCGAGGAAGAGACGGATAGCGTCCCAATCCGGCTTCAGGTCCACGATGCCGGCGAAGGCTTTGATCTCGGACGCGAAGACGAGGCCGCCGTCGCGGGTCCGCGCGAGGAAGAGCGGCTTCTTGCCGATGCGGTCGCGGGCGACGAAGAGCTGGCGTTTCGACGCGTCCCAGATCGCGAACGCGAACATGCCGCGCAGATGTTTCACCACGTCCTCGCCCCACGCGCGATACCCCTCGAGGACGGCTTCCGTGTCGCTTTCCGTCTTCCAGGAGACGCCCTTGAGCTCGGCGCGGAGTTCCCGGTAATTGTAGATCTCGCCGTTGAAGACGATCGCGAGGCCGTCCGCGGCCATGGGCTGGGACGCGCGCCGGTCGAGGTCGATGATGGAGAGACGCCGATGCGCGAGACCGATGCCCGGTCCGGTCCAGACCCCCTCTCCGTCAGGTCCGCGATGCGCCAACGCGCCGGACATGCGCCGAAGCAGCCCTTCGTCTGGAAGGGCCCCGTTCTTCATCGCGATGCCAGCAATGCCGCACATAGGTGACAGAGTCGGAGTATTTCGCTATCTTAGAGGTATTCATGGAACCCGCCAAGCGACGACGCATCCTGTTCCTGCTCACCTCCTCGGACTGGGGCGGCGTTCAGCATTTCGTCGTCTCGATGGCGGAAGCATGCCTGCGTCAGGACATGTCCGTCATGGTCGCGGCCGGAGAGGACGGCGAGCTCGGCGCGCGTTGTGCCGAACGCGGCATCCCCTACGCGAAGCTCGCCACGGTCCGGCGCGCCATCTCGCCCGTGCATGACCTCGCCGCCATCCACGAGATCCGCGACCTCATCCGCGGCTACCGGCCGGACGTGGTCCATCTGAACAGCTCCAAGATGGGCGTCATCGGTTCCATCGCCGCGGACTTGGAGCATGTCCCACGCACGGTCTACCGCATCGGCGGATGGGCCTTCCTCGAGCGCGTCGGCGCCCTGAAGCGGCTCCTCTACCTCCTTTCCGAACGATGGACCGCGCCCAAGAAGGACATCATCGTGACCGTGCATCCCGGCGATGAGGCCGTCGCGACCAGGGAGGGCATCTGTCCGCGGCATCGTCTCGTCACCATCCCGAACGGCATCGATCTCGCCGCCTTCGACCGCGACCTCCTGCCGCGCGACGAAGCCCGCAAGCGGCTCGGGCTTCCGCTTGACGCGACGGTCATCGGCACGGTCGCGAATTTCTATCCTGCGAAGAATTTGCCTTGGTATCTTGAGGCGATTTCCTCGTCGGAGGGCCTTCGACATGCTCAGGCAAGAAATTTATTCGTCATCGTTGGCGACGGTCCCGACAAGGCGCTCGTCGAGGCAGCGCGTGACCGTTTCGGTCTTGAATCGACCGTCCTCCTCCCGGGACGCCGCGCCGATGTCCGCACGCTCTTCCGCGCATTCGACATGTTCGTCCTGCCGTCCTCGAAGGAGGGCATGCCCTGGGCGTTGCTCGAAGCCATGGCCGCGGGACTCCCCTGCGTCGCGACGGACGTCGGCGCCTGCCGCTGGATGCTCGGCACGGACGCGGGCACCGTCGTCCCCTCGGACGACGCGACAGCCCTCACGGACGCCATCAAGAAGCTTGTCGACGACCCGAACCTCCGCTCCAGCCTCGGTGTCGCTGCACGACATACCATCGAAGAACACTTCCGCTGGGAAGCGTCCGTCGAAGCGACGATGCGGCTCTTCGTGTAGCGAATTTACTGCGCCCGCGGTCCGGGACCACTCGAGGTCGCGACACGCGTCGTCGTGGCCTGTGACGTCGTCCCCGTCGCCGGGACGTCCTGGGTCTGGAGGAGCGCATCCTGGATGCTCGTGACGCTTCCGGAGATGAGCGGCTCCAACCTCGTGGCGATACTCGTGTCGATCCGGGCGAGCGCGTTCAGGATCATGTTCCGCTGTTCGATGAGGCCCTGGCGTTCCATGGCCTTCGCGATCTCGATGTAGGTCGCGGACTCACCAGCCGGAAGGGTCGGGAGCAGATCGATGATCGTCTTCAGCCCCTCGACGTCGCCGAGCACGTCATACGCATACGCGAGCGCCATGGCCTCACGCGAGTCCTTCGGGTAGTACGCATATTTCGCCTTGACCGCCTGGACGATCTCCTTCGCCCCGCCCTCGAAATCCTTCTGGTCGAAGAAGAGATGCAACCCGAGGAGCCAGCGCCCTTCGCCGAGCTCGGGGTCGTCCGAAACGACCTGGTCAAGCAGGGCCTTCGCCTCGTCCAATTTGCCATGCGCCACGTAGAATCGTGAGAGGCCGAAGAGCAGCTGCTGCCGCTTCGGGCTCAAAGCGATGGCCGCCAGGTATTCGCGTTCGGCGATGGCCGCATCCTCCGGGACGAGCGACGCCATCGTCTCCGCGAACCGCGCGTAGATGAAATGCGGATGCGCGTTGTTCGGATGCTCGGCGATATGTTGCTCGGTGATGCGGACGATGAGGTCGTGCCATTCGCGCCAGACGGCGAGCTTCTGGAGCTGGCCGGTTCCCGCGACAGAGATGAGGTTCCTCGTCTGAAGGAACGTCTGCTCATCGCTGTACGGCGTCGGGATTTCCGCGGCCTTCGCGGCCAGCCGGTATGACTCCTCCAGCATGCCCGCGGAGTACGCGTTGTTCGATTCGATCGTCAACATGGACGCGCGGAACGGCTGAATCGTCGTCTTCCAGACCATGAGAAGCATCACGGCCTGCAGGATACCGAACGCGATCCATGGGACGTTGCGGGCGGATGACGGCTTCATGGCGTCGTCCGCGAGGACTTCCGAGGCGAATTGCGGGGAGCCGATCGCCACGACGAACGCGAAAAGCAGGTAGCTCATCGAGAACATGGCCGGGTGGTCGAACACGAACACGTTCTGGACGAAATACGCGACAGGAAGCCCGAACAGCACGCTCGCCACTTTCGCGTCGATCCAACGCTTCCGATAGGCTCGGACGACCGAGGCGAACAGCGCGATGAACATCGCCGCATAGGTCACGAAGCCGAACAGCCCGGTCATGGAGAGGACATCCATGATGGTGTTGTGGGAACGGTCGAACCATGTCTCGTAGTACCCGAAATGGAGCGACTCGGGGTTGTATTTCTCGTTGAAGGTGATGTGGAACGTATCGAGACCCGATCCCGTGATCGGCCGCTCGACGAATCCCTTCCAGGCGATCTCCCATGCGATGAACCGCGTCCTCGTCGCGCCGCTGAAGTTCGTGAAGCGCGCAAGCGGCGAGCCGCTGATGAGCGCGGTGTCCTTGAGCGCGAAGAGGGCGCCGTATGCGACAAAACACAGCACAACCCCTCCGAGGACGATGCGCCTGGCCTTGCGGCTCGGCGTCATGATCGCATACGCGACGGCGAAGACGAGGATGCCGGCCGCCAACCCCACGAGGGCGCCGCGCGACTGGGCGACGATGAAGGCGCCGATGTCGATGAGGAGCGCGAACGCGTACCAAAGCTTCGCCGTGCGCCCCGTCGGCCCCTTGAGCCAGAGGAGCGCGATGAAAAAGAAGCTGAAGATCTGATACGCGGCCATGTAGATCGGGTTGTCGAGCAGGCCGCCGACGCGATCGCCCGCCTGGAACAGCAGGAGCTTGGGGAACGGCTTCTGGAGCAGGGCCACGATGGCCATGAAGACGGAGATGGCGATCTGATAGTTGAGGAGGCGACGCCACTGCGGCCATGTGCGGATCATGCCGACCGTCATCGTGAGCCAGGCGAAAAAGTGAAGAAGGGTGAACAGGCCGTTCATGCGTTCCTGGTTCCCCCACCAGGCACGGAGCGGGTCCACGGAGAAGATGACGGACGCGAGCATGGCGAGGAAGTACGCGCCGATGGCGAGATACAGGATTGAGTGACGCGGTCGATATTTCGGCTCGGCCCACGCGAGGATGAGATACGCCGGGAACGTCAGCCCGATGAGAAACTGGAAAAACGACAGCTTGGAATAGACGAACGGAAAGATGACCACGGGCCAGAAGAACGCGGGCATGAGCAGCCCCCCGTAGATACCTATATACGCCACGACCTTGAGCCATTTTATGGCTGATGCTTTTTGCATAGTGAAAAAAGGATAGCACCTTTCCCCCTCCCCGCGCCACGCCTCCCCATCCGCCCTCCTACCAGACCGCCACCCCACAAGAGAGCGGCAGGGTTTCGATGGCGTAGCGAGGGAGGTTGAACATATACAGTCGGGAATCAGCAGAAACGCGTAGCCAACCAGCCGCGCTCCCCCCCCAGATTGAAAACCCC
>JAZDIB010000049.1:0-6261 GCA_043805355.1 Patescibacteria group bacterium
GAGCTTAAAATCCTGGAACACGACGCCGACCTGGCGTCGGAGCTCCGGGATGCGCCGCGAGCGGATGCGCGTGATGTCCCAGCCGCCGATCTCGATCCGGCCGCGCGTCGGCTGTTCCTCCGCGATGAGGAGCCGCGCGAGCGTCGTCTTGCCAGCGCCGCTCTGCCCGACGACGGAAACGAACTCGCCCGGGCCGATATCCAAGGAGATGTCGCGCAGGCCGTGCACGTCAGGCGGATAGGTCTTGGAGACGTTCTCGAGGCGGATCATGGTCGTGTCGTGGGCATCGCGTCTGCCATCGCGTAGTCCGGGTCGTCCGGGCCGATGGGTTCGACCGACACCGTGATGACGCCGGCGCCGAGCGGCGCGAATTCCTTGAACGCGACGGCGTCGAGGTCGATGACGCGCTCCGGGAACTTGTCGCGTTCCGGACCCCAGTCGTTGATGCGGACCACGGTGTACTTCCCCGTGAGCTTGCTCGTCACGCGGACGCGGGTCCCTTTGGGGAAATCCGGCGAGGCGGCGCATCGGCAGTTCCTGTACGCGTACCAGGACGCCTTGCCTTCACGCATGTAGGACGACGGCGTCTCGCCGCTGCGCACGCGGACATGGCCGTACGCCCAACTTCCGGTGAGCGACGTCCATGACGAGCCGGCGAGACGGTATGATGAACAGGTCGTCCAGTCGCTTGTCGTGCAGGCGCTCCGCACCTCGACGCGCACGCCGCGCTCCGAGAGGTTCTGGGGATCGGCCCACGTGAGATGTGCGACGTCCTCGCCGAGCGTGACGTCGCCTTGGGTCGTGGTGGCGGTCCGTTCCCGTTCGACCATGAGGATGGTCGGGGCCGTGAGGTCCCCCGCGTCCCAGCTCACGCGAATCCGGTTCTCGAACAGGTCGAGCGTCACCGGACGTCCGACGAATCCCCAATCCAGATAGAGGACGACGCTGTCCTTCTTCTCGAACGACGGCGAGACCACGACTGACGCAAAAGCCGGACGCGCCGAAAAAGCCAAGACGATGAAGGCCGCGACCATGAAGAGACCCGCTCCTTTCCGCATGCGGATAGTTTAGCAAAGGGTCGGCGGTATGTCATGGCGGATCTCAAAAGCCGTCCCGCAGGACTGCGGGACGGCTTCTGATGGAGCCGATGGTCGGGATTGAACCGACGACCTTTGCTTTACGAAAGCACTGCTCTACCACTGAGCTACATCGGCTTGGAGCGGGTAACGGGAATCGAACCCGTCTCTGGTGCTTGGGAAGCACCCATAATAACCACTATACGATACCCGCACGACCCTCCCCGCTCTGATTCCTTTTCGAAGGCGCGGCAATGGTAGCGCACGCAAAAAAATCCATCAAGAGGCACCCCCCTCACTCGAATCGGACGTATCGGACCACGTCCGGTTTCGCGAGCCGTTCCTCGAGCCATGCCGTGAAGGCCATCGTGTCCCCCTCGGCCTCCTCCGTCAATTTTGTTCCGACACGCTGTTCCAAGAGAGCCGGCTTCAGGACGTTCTGGCGGAAATCCTCCTCGTTCCATCCGAAGTTCTCGAGGAGATATACGCCGACGTCCGGGGTCGTGCTCGAGGCGGCCGCGACGACGTCCGTGAAGAACGCACGCAGTTCCGCATCCGTGACCTCGATGCCTGTTTCCGCCGCGAATTCCTCGATGGCCGCCTGACGGATGAGCTTCTCGAAAGCGTTCTTCTCGAGCGTCGCGTCGAACGGCACGTTCAGCCCCTGTTCCTTCGCGGCATCCGAGGCGATGAAGGCCTTCACCGTATCGCACGTCTTGAGGAAATCGCGGTAGAGGACGGTGCGGCTACCGACCTTCGCGGCCGGGATGGGCAGGATGGACGAGAGGCCGCGGATCAATCCGCTGTCGGAACGCGACGCGAAGACGGCGGACGAGACGGCCACGCCGAGCCCGAGCACGGCGATGAGGACGACGGCCACGGCGACGCCGACGATAATCATCGTCTTGCGGCGGGAGACGGATGGGGCGGCTGATGTCGATGGCGTCGGGGACGGCGGGGTCATGGGTTCGTTCATATGGTTGGTTCGTGGAAGAAATATGCCCACCAGCGGGCAGGATTCGATATCGCGGTCTCCGGCACGTCGCCCTGTTCGGTCGCCCCCGGGGCGCCGTTCCAGGTGGTGGTCGACGAGACGCCCTGAAGCACGATGACGCGCTCGCCCGGCAAGGCGCGTCCGAGCCGTGCGCGCGCATCATACTCGACGCGATCCGGCGAGACGAGTTCCTGCGCCAGGACCTCCAGTTCCGTCTTGCGCCCCTCGAGCGAGGACGCCTGCGCCTCCAACGCGCCGATCTCGCGGTCGACGGTCCAGCCGCGATACGTCTCGCGGACCGTGGAGACGCCGATGACAAGCAGGAGCGCGACGTTCGCGAGCAAAAAAAGAGGCAGACGTACGATGGTACGCCAGGAACGAGGGGAAGGAGAAGAATCGGCGTGGTGCCTCATCTGATTTCAGGATATCACGTCGTCGTCTCGGGCGGCACCAAAGGTGGTTCGTCGACTACCGGAGAATCCGGTACAGGCCTGACCTCGACCGCCAAGGTCCCGTCCTGTCCCGGTACCTGCTCCTCGACGAGGAACGACGCCACGGCCTGTTCGCGGCCTTGCGACCTGACCAAAGCCTCGACGCGGGCGAGGTCTTCCGCGGGAAGCTTCTCGACATCCGCCATGAGCCGCTTCAGCCGTTCATGCACGTCCGGCGGAAGGTCCGCGCGCTTTGGCGCTGTTCGATGCCGGAGGTCGTTCAACATCTCGTGGATGCGTTCCGGATGCCCGATGCGCTTCGCCTCGATGTTCGGGGACGTGCCGACGGATTGGATGGAAAGCGTCCCGGATTTCGTCATCGACTCCACGAGGCCTTGGCTCCGCCAAGAGACGTCCTGCACGGACTCGAGCGGCACCTCGGTCACGAACCGCGAAAACATGCCGCGCTGATCCACCTGCACGACGCGCAAAGTCGTGACGATGAGCACGTCCGCGTTCCAGAGCATGATGGTCCTGACGGCGACCACGATGCCGACGAGGATGGACGCCGCGAAGCTCACGACGCCCGGGACGCCCCACGAGAACAGCGGGAACAGGAAGAAGAACGGCAGGACGATCAGGAATAGCGCGATGCCGAGACCTGGGACGAGCGCGACCGGATGCTTGCGCACCACGAGCTTTACGTCTTCCGTGTCTTTGACCTGCAGGACTTCTTCAATGTGGAACATAGGCGTTGGCTTGTGGATGGATAGGGACTTCGGACAACTCTTCCTTGATGGCCGCGCGTGCGACCTCGCGTTCGTCCCAGGGGATGCGCCCGCCATCCGCGATCATGATGGCCTGTTCGCATCCCTTGCCCGTCAGCAGCACGATGTCGCCTTCGCCCGCCTTCCGCATCGCCTCGCGAATGGCCTCGGCGCGCTCCGGGATGATGAGGAGCGATTCGCCCTCCTTCTTGCCCGCCTCCTTCGCACCGGCCGCGACCTGGTCCATGATAGCCTGCGGATCGTCGTCGTAGGGATCTTCGTTCGTCACGATGACAAGGTCCGCACGCTCCCCCGCCATCCGGCCGAGGATGGGCCTGCGCGCCACGTCGCGTCCGCCGCCGCAGGAACCTAGCACGTGGATGAGCCGTCGCTTCGGCAGGGCGTCGACCGTGTCGTACAGTTTCCCGAGCGATGCCGGCTCCGGTGCGTAGTCGACGATGACGGTCCATGGCTGACCCTCGTCGATGCGCTCGAAACGACCGGGGATACCTTTGACCTGATTGAGACGTTCCGCGACGGCCGCGAGCGGCAACCCGAACGCGATGCAGACCGCAACGGCCGCGAGAGCGTTCTCGACGTTGACTCGGCCCGGCACGGCGAGACGCATCGGTACGCCATCGACGGTGAATGCCACGGACGCGGCATCGGCCCGCACGTCCGTCGCGACGACATCGCCCGGTCCCGCGTCGGTCCGATACCGCATGACGCGGTCGAACCCGGGCACCGCGAACGCTTCCGCATGGGGATCCTGCGCGTTCAGCACCGCGACTTTCGGGATGGTCCTGCCGTTGAACACCTTGCGCGGACTCGCCGCGACGTGCCGGAACAGATCGACCTTCGCCTGCTTGTACGCCTCGAACCCGCCATGCGCCTCGATATGCTCGGGCGTCAGGTTCGTGAACACCGCAACGTCGTAGTTGATGTGACGATGGCGGTACTGGACCACGCCCTGCGACGAGGTCTCGATGACCGCGTACGCGCATCCGGCTTGGACCATCTCGCGCAGGCGCTTCTGCAGCAGGAACCGGCCGAGCATGGTCATCTTCGTGTCGTTCAGCCATTCGCGGTCGCCGATCTTGAAGATGGCCGTGGTCGTGCAGCCCGTCTTGAGACCGGACGCCTCGAGCGCCTTGGCCGTGAGGTACGCCGTCGTGGTCTTGCCGTTCGTGCCGGTCACGCCGATGACGACAAGCTCGGTCGAGGGATGTCCGTACCATGCCGCCGCGATCCACGAAAACGCCCGGTGATATGCGAGGAGCACCGGCGACGGGATGAGGCGATTGAGTCGGTGGAACATGTCAGATGCTGTAGGTGAGGAGGGAGACGATGGCGAACACGATCGCGACCGTGAGCGTGCCGATGGAGACCGGGACCAGGAGGCTGATGCCGAAGACCTTGGCGAGGAGCAGGAGGCTGACGCCCGAGACCTGGAGGAGCATCTTCACCTTGCCGGCCCAGTTGGCGCTCACGATCCAGTCCTTCCGATGCCGGAGGAGCCGCGAGACGACGATGAGGACCTCGATGAGGACGATGACCGCCGCGAACGTGGCGTTCACTTCCTTGGCCACGAAGAGGATGACGACCGTGCCGATGAGGAGCTTGTCCGCCGTCGGATCCGCGACCGTGCCCCAATTCGTGATCTGCTTGCGGATGCGCGCCATGGACCCATCGAGCGCGTCCGTGAACCCCGCGAACAGGAACAGGATGATGGCGACGTTCCAGTCCTCAATGGCGATGAACCCGAGGACGAACGGAACGAGGAGGAACCGAAGGATGGTGATGTGGTTCGGAAGGAGCCAACGCGGCAGAAAACGGATAAAGACCGCGTTCAAGAAACGGTCGTGCAGGAGGATTTTCACGTTGTCGTTCGTGACGAGCATGGCTTCGACTGGCGCAACCCGGCCTGCCCTATGCTACCATGCCGACATGAGAAAACGCCACGTCCGGAACCTCCTCGGCGCTGGATGCGTCGCGGCTGTCCTTGCCACGTTTCTGTTGCCGATTCCCCTCCCGGGACTCGCGGCCTTCGTCATCCTCTTCACGGTCCTAGCACATGGCTACTTCCTCGGATGCGCCCTCACGCAACGCGCACACTGGATCCCGGCGACCGGACTCGGCGTCGCCCTGTTCCTCGCGATCCAGAGCGTGGTCCAGACCGTCTGGTACTACGCCGCGCCCCGCCTCGGGACCTGGAGCGACATCGCCTCCCTGGTCGCGGGCATCGTCGTCGCCCAATACCTCGCGACCTCCTGCAAGGACGACGAGGGCGACATCGAACCGGTGCCGAAGGCGACGCGACGACCGATGCGCCGCACGATCACGGCCGTCGTCCTGCTTGCCGCGGGGACGTCCCTGACCTATCTGACGCTCCGCGCAGCATCCTCCGCCGCGACCACGGAATCCATCCGGACACCTTGGCCGCTCCTTCCGGACTGGACGCTCGCCGCCATCGCCGGCGTCTGGCTCGCATTGCTGTTGTCGGCTGTCTTCGTGCGGTCGCCCGCGTTTGCCGCCCTTCACGCTGGTCTCGCGGTCGGCGTGACGACGATGATCGCACCGCTCGTCTACCGCATCGGTTTCGGCTTCGACGGGTTCCTCCACGTCGCGAGCGAGAAGATCCTCCTCGCGACCGGAACGCTCTCGCCAAAACCCTTCTATTACATCGGGCAGTACGTGTTCACGACATGGGTCGCGCGCGTCGCCGACCTCGGCATCGCGGACGTGGACCGATGGCTCGTGCCTGTCGCCGCGGCCATCCTCCTCCCGCTCGCCATCCTTGTGGCGTTCCGCCGCGAACCCCGGAGCGCGGCTGGATTCCTCGGCCTCGGGCTCGTGCCGCTCGCGGGATTCGTCGCGACCACGCCGCAGGGATTCGCCTACGTTCTCGGCTTCGCCAGCCTTCTCCTCTGCACGGGCGTCGAGGAAGAGGAGGTCCATTCGCTCGCGCCGCTCCTGCTCGCCACCTGGGCCGC
>JAZDIB010000050.1:0-4037 GCA_043805355.1 Patescibacteria group bacterium
CCGCCTGACGCCGCCTCGTTGGGATTCGAGGATCGTGTCTTACGTCAGGCGATGGAACCGGGATTCGTCGGCGTCCTTCTTCCCGAAACGGCAGACACGGGGTCGTTCGAGCCGCCTACTCACCTCGCCCTTGTCAGGCACATGCCGGATCCGCCGGCGTACAAGGCGAAACGGAAGACGCATCTCCCCGAGAGGTCACGTGAAACGAATCTGACCCCCGAGGAGAAGGCGTATCGGGAGTTCTTCGCGAATGTCACATCGATGCTCGGTGTCTCCAGCGACGTTCGGCTGTATCCCTTGCGGGACGAGCGCATGGGCGGATATGTCATGGTCGCGGTCATCGACCGACCGCATCTCCCGGACGCGGTACCCGAACAGCGTCCCGGGCCGATCCTGTAGCGCGAATGATATGCAGACCGATCTGATCCTGCACGCCGTCCCGGACGCGGATCCGGAATTCCTCCGGATCATGGGGGAGCAACCGGACCCTCCGGCCAAGGGCCAATCGCGTATCCTCGCCGCCTTACCGAAGATGCATGAGCTTTTCCTGGCCAAACGACAGGCAGCGGAACGGAAGGATGCGGGTGCGTTCGTCGCCGTCGTCTTCCAGGAGGTTGAGCTGATCAAAGGACTTGAGGAACATTAAGGGCGCGGCATACGCGTCGGCGTATCCGTTGCCAAGCCGGCCACGGAGTCCTATAGTCGTTTTCTTAACGAAATTTTTCCAGACCCTATGTCCGCTTTCCAGAACGCCATGCGGCAGCTCGAGCTCGCCGCGACCGCCATGCACCTGCCTGCGGTGAACCTCGAACGCCTGCGTCAGCCGCAGCGCATCGTCGACGTGCACTTCCCGGTCGTGATGGACGACGGGAGCGAGCGCATCTTCCACGGCTATCGCGTGCAGTACTCGAACGCCCGAGGCCCGTACAAGGGCGGCTTGCGGTTCCATGCCCAGGTCGACCTCGACGAGGTGAAGGCCCTGGCCTTCTGGATGGCCGTGAAGTGCGCGGTCGTGAACATCCCGTTCGGCGGCGGCAAGGGCGGCGTGACCGTGAACCCGAAGGACCTCTCCGTCGGCGAGCTCGAACGGCTGTCGCGCGCCTTCATCCGCGCTATCGCGGATGTCATCGGCCCGGATAAGGATGTGCCGGCCCCGGACGTAAATACCACCCCGCAGATCATGGATTGGATGACGGACGAATACGCCAAGGTGACCGGCAAGGTGGCGCTCGGCGTCATCACGGGCAAGACCATCGCGAACGGCGGCTCTGAAGGCCGCGGCGCGGCGACCGGCCATGGTGCGTTCCGCGTGTTCGAGTCGTTCCGGGCGGCGCACGGCATGGACCCGGAGACCGCGACTGTCGTGGTCCAGGGCTTCGGCAACGCCGGGCAGGAGATCGCGCGTCTCTTCCATCACCACGGCTACAAGGTCGTGGGCGTGTCGGAGTCCAAGACGGCGCTTCATGACGAGAACGGCCTCGACATCCCGGCCATCATCCAGGAGAAGCGGTCGACCGGCCATCTCGGGACGCCCTCCGGCAGCCGGACCATCACGAACGAGGAACTGCTCCGCCTCCCGTGCGGCGTGCTCGTGCCGTCCGCGCTCGAGAACCAGCTCACGGGGGAGAACGCCGAGGCGCTGTCGTGCCGCATGGTCCTCGAAGTCGCGAACGGGCCGACCGCGCCCGAGGCCGACGCCCTCCTCGCGAAGCGGGGCATCCCGGTCGTGCCGGACGTGCTCGTCAATTCCGGCGGCGTCGCGACGTCGTACCTCGAATGGGAGCAGAACCGCATCAACGAGCACTGGACCGAAGCCGACGTGGTCGGCCGCCTCGAAGCCCTCATGGACGACGCGAGCAAGGCCGTCATGGACGCCGCGAAGACCTACGGCGTGACGTACCGCGAGGCCGCGTTCATCGTGGGCCTCGAACGCATCCGGAAAGCCCAGGACGCCGTTGTCTGATGTCCCGGGTGTGATATCATCGGGGCATATGAAGTATTCCCACACCGCGTTCCTCGCGACCGCGTCGGTCGTGATGACGCTCGCGTTGCCCTTCGCCGCATTCGCACAGCAGGGGACCTCGACCATCGCCGAACGCGTCGGCCGCGACTTGTGCACTAGTCGGGTCACATCCCTGCAGGGACGTCTGGACGCCAACCACGGCAATCTTGATCTCAAGACCGAAGAGCGACAGGCCGAACTCCGGGCCCGCCAGGAAGAACGTCTGCAGAGCGTGGAGACGAAACGGGAGGAAGCCCGCGCCGAAGCGGAGCGCCGTCTCGCGGAACGTCGCGTTGAACGCGACTCCAGGATACCGGATGGATTGAAGCCGGCGATGGAGACGTATCGCGCGGCCCTCGATGCGGCCATCGAGACGCGGCAGGAGGCGCATGCGGCGGCCGTGGATGCGTTTCGGGAAGCGATGAAGGACGCGTCCGATGCGCGGCTCGCGGCCCTGACGAAGGCGACGGAGGTCCGCCGCACGGCCGTGGACAAGGCCCTCGCGACCTATCAGGTCTCCTGCGAGGGGACGGTCGAAGAACGGATGGCCGCCCGCGAGACGTATCGCGCCGCGGTCGAGGCCGCCCGCGACGCGTTCACCGCAAGCCGCGACGCCGCCCGCGACGCCTACATCACCGCCATGAACGCCGCCAAGGAGACGCGCACCGCCAGCCTCGAGAAACTCCGCTCCGACTTCCGCACCACCGTCGATGCCGCCCTCCAGGCTTTGAAGGACGCGCGGGCTGCTCTAGGGGCCGCTACGAGTACTTGACGAAAAGGGCGATATTCCGTAACCTCACGCCACCGTCATGCACGTCCCCCAGGGTCTGGTAACCCCGGTCGGGACCCCTTCATTCAATCCACTATTCCATCACAGGCATGTTGACTATCCGTCTGACGCGCATCGGCAAGCGCAAACAGCCGATCTACCGCTTCATCGTCTCCGAGAAGGGGCGCGACCCGTGGGGCAAGTCGCTCGAGATCCTCGGGCAGTACAACCCTCGCACCACCCCCGTCACGTTCGTCCTCAAGGAAGACCGCGTGAAATACTGGATCGCCCAGGGCGCGCAGTGCTCCGAAACGGTCTGGAACCTCCTCGTGGAGCGCAAGATCGTGGAAGGGGAGAAGCGCCGCAAGGTCGTCATCTCCACCCGCCGCAAGGAGAAAATCGCCAAGAAGGGGGCCTCCTAGCCCCCTTTTCACGTAGGAAGGCCCATGCTATCCTTTTCGCCATGAGACGCCCTTGTGGTGATCTCCTTCACAATTAATCTCGCCGTATGGCAGAAACGTTTACGGAGCAGGAGTTCATTGAGTACGTGGTGAAGTCCATCGTGAATCACCCCGAGGATGTGCGGACGGAACGGACCGTCGACGAACGTGGCGTGCTCATCACGCTCTTCATCAACCAGGATGACATGGGGTATGTCATCGGACGCCAAGGGCAGACGGCCCGCGCGCTCCGGATCCTCCTGAAGATCGTCGGCGCCAAGACCAACGCCCGCGTGAATCTGAAGATCTTCGAACCGGAAGGTGCCCGCCGCGCGCACCACGAAGGAAAAGCGGAATCGGTCCCCGGCATGGCAGCCGCCCCGGCCCCCCGCGAAGAGACCCGACATGGCGACGCAGGCCTCGTCACCGACGACGACCTCGCCGACCTCGGCATCTAAGAGAAAAAGACAGAAGCCGCCCCACCTCGGGGCGGCTTTTGGAATGCGGAATAATATTCGCGTCCCGAGGTCATCCGAGGGATCTTCCAGACAGCCGAAGCCCTCCGGCATGCCGCTGCGTCTCGCTTGAAGATCCTTCGGCTCGCGGACTCGCTCAGGACGCGAATGTAGATTTTGATGACATCTTCGATGGTCTGTGCCATCATTGCCCCATGTCCAAACCTCTCCGCCTCGACTTCCTCACCATCTTCCCGGAGTTGATTTCGGGCTACACCGACATCGCGATGCTCGGCCGCGCGCAGGCGCGGAAGCTCCTCACGGTCGCGACGCATCAGCTCCGCACGTGGACGCACGACCGTCACCAGAGC
>JAZDIB010000051.1:0-34923 GCA_043805355.1 Patescibacteria group bacterium
CTCCTGACCATCTTCGGCGTCGGTTGTCTCCCGGGCCGTGGGACCGGCGCGACGCCCGAGATGCCGACGCCGTCCGTCGTGTCGACGTCCGAGACGCCGACCGAACCGGTCGATCCCATCGATGCGGAAGCCTTTGACGACGCGACGCTCACGGAGGAAGAGGATGTGCAGATGAACGACCTCGACCGCGCCGGCGCCCTGCATGAGGCGGATGTCGGGTCCCTGGAGGACGCCTTCGCCGAAGAGAGCAACGACGACGCACGGACCATCGATTGACGAAAATATGAAGACATCTTCCATGCGTATCCTGTTCGCCTGCCTCTCGCTTGTCATGTTCGGCGCGGGATGTTCCCTCCCGTTCGGCAAGACCGCATCGGCCCCACAGGCCGAGGCCGGTACGTTGAGGCAACCGACGGCTGCGCAGGCACCGACGGCCGAGCCGGTCATTCCTCCCGAAGCCGCGAACGTCCCACGTCCGTACTAAAAAAACCTGACACGGTCAGGTCAAGACGCCGCAGATGCGGCGTCTTAACGTTTGAGGGACTCCACCGCGCGCATCCGGGCTTCGGCCTGGAGCATCTCCACGAGGTTCGGCAGGATGCTCGTCGTCCGGATGAGGTTACGTCCGGTTTCCGACTGTTCTCCGAGCGTCTGATCCCATGCCGGTTCGTTGATGTCGTCTGCCCATCCTGCGATACGCGGGAGCCCGTCGTCGCCGATCGAGGTGGATGCCGCGACGTATTTCGTCGTCGCCGACTTCGGTGCGAGATTCCCCTCCCCGTCCAAGGTCCACGCCGTGCAGTGCGTCAGCGCGACCGTCTGCTTCGCGGCACCATCCGTCCATGCTTGGGCTTGGCGAACCGCGCAGGTCGTGAGCGGCGCGTTCGGAAACCACTCCTCGGCGGCTCGTGTCCGCAATGCGAACGATAAGCCGTCTTCCTTCACCGTCGCGACGTGTCGTTCCTCCGCCTCGAGACGTCTGCAGATCGAGCTGGAGGTCGGATCCTGCCAAGCAGCGCACTGCTTGCGTGCCACGAGGCCGAGCAACGCGAGGTCGGTCCGTCGATCGAGCGCGAAGATGGCGATGAGGCACGTCTCGAGCACGAGGAGGACGGCACCGAGGAACAGGATGATACGGATGGGCGTGTCCGGATGACCGAGGAATTCCGCGAAGATCGGTTCGAACGGCCAGAGCTTTCCGCGGACGGTCCCTTCAAGCGCCAACACGATGAGCGTCGCGACGGTCGCGTAGGCGAATGGCCAGACGCCACGGAGTCCGAGCATGTCCGTGGCGATGAGGACGACCGGGAATGTCGCCAACGTCAAGAATGCCCACACGTACGGGTGGCCGGGGTGTTTCCGATGTCCGTTCGGCATGACGCAAGTATATCACACGCATCAAAAAAGACCCGACACGCGTCGGGTCTTTCGCCATACTTGGTTCACGTCTCCGTGACAGGAGTCATTGCGTGTCGGTCGGTGCCGCTTGGCCGCGGTGCATGCCCATCCCCTTCATCTGGCCTTGGCCGAGTCCCATGCCGCGACCTTCGCCGCGACCGCCGCCCATGCCGCCTCCCATGGGGAGGAAACGTTCCGGGATGCCGTTCGCCTCGGCCCAAGCCTTGAGCGACGCGATGTGGGTCTTGATGGCTTCGCCCCGTTCCGTGGCGTCCATGTCGCGCAGTCCTTCGTGGAAGGCCTGGATCTCGTCATGCTTCGCGAGGATCAGGTCCTCTTGCGCCTGCGTGATCGTGCCGTCGGTCACAGCCGTGTCAAGCCGTTCCTTCTGGCGTGCCTGCATGTCGGTCTGCCGCTGTTCCTGCATCTGCTGGCGCTCTTCGTCGAACACCTGCTGGATGTCGGTCGCGTTCAGGCTGAAGCGCGTGGAGAGCTTCTCTATGAGGTTCGCGAGGGGCTTGTTCGTGCCGGTCCCGGTCGTGGCCGCGTAGGTGGCGCCGGCTCCTGCGGCGAGGAGACCTGCGACCGTGAGCGCCGTCAAAGAGATGGCGTAAATCTTCTTCATAAGGGCATGTATCGGTCAGGAGTAAGATGCGGTACGCGTACGACCTTACTACGTGTGCCTTAGCTCCTTTATCTCATCCGGGGAGGTGGCATGTCCGGAAACGGCGGTGGCGCCATCGGTCCCGGATGCCTCGGTTCCCAGGGTCGGATCTCGTGTGCCGTGAACGTCCCCTCCCCATCCGCCTCGCCGATGACCTTGATGAGCGAGTCCTGCGCGACGAGGTCCTGCCTGCGGATGAGGGCTTTCGACGCGTCGACGTCCCACACCTGCCCCATGAAGTCGATGAGCACGATGAGGCCGTTTTCCGTGGACGAGACGCGCCCCGCGATGAGGCCGTCGCCCGGGCGGACCCACATGTCCGTCTTCGTGAAGTTCATCTGCCGGTAGATGGGGATGCGGCGGGAGAGTCCGGTCTCGATGACGTCGCCCAAACCGGCGGCATACGCGCCGTAGCCAAGGACGGCCGTGAGCGCGACGTAGGCCGCGATGATGAGGATGAACCGCGTCCGGTAGCCGAAAGCCGTCGCGCGGTAATAGTGTTCGGCGATGGCGATGAAGACGGCCGCGCATGCGACCCAGAAGATGGGTGCAGCGCGGAAGATCACGCCGAGGCCGAGGCGCGGCATGACGTCCCAGTCCATGTCCACCATGCGCACGAGGATGACCGCGAACGCGAGCGCGCCTACGGCGAGCGCGCACGCCGCGACCGTCCAGAAGACGATCTCCTTGGACGTGAACGTGATCTTCGATTTCGGCTCGATGTCCCCGTCCTTGATGGCCGAGAGGGCGCGCGAGCTGATGTCATCATTCGGCATAGGTATGTGGGTTGCGTGCGACGTAGGCGTCGCGGAAGACCTTCTTGCCGCGCGCGATGAGGTTCCCGACGGTGTTCACGGGTTTGCGGAGGATATCCGCGATGTCGGCATAGGAATGGCCCTGGAGGTACCGGAGCACGAGGACCTCGCGGTACTTCACGTCGATGTCCCGGAGCGCCTCGTCGATGCGTGCGCGGTCCAAGCGCAGGTCGAGGTCCTTCGCGAGGTCGGACCCGTCGCTCCAGCGGTCGATGTCCGCATCCTCCAGGACGCGTGTCGGTCGGACGGACCGCTTGCGGATGTCGCTCACTGTCTCGTTGTGCGCGATGCGGTAGATCCAGGACGAGAAGGAGAGGCGCAGGTCGTAGCCGTTCAGGTTGACGTAGGTCTTGATGAAGACCTCTGCAGGACGTCTTCGGCATCCTCCTTCCGGAATCCCGAGATCGCCATGATGTAGCGAAGAAGCTTCTGTTCGTATCGCCTCGTAAGGAGCGCAAAACGCTCGCGATCCTCCAAAGCGAGTCGAACAAGCTCTGCGTCGGACGGTTGTCCGTGATCGACCGGTGTTGGCATGGTCGCACTCCTACTACGCGAAACACGGTCGAAATATCCTACATCCCACATCAGGGGCGCACTTCCACGGTGGTCCCCACGTCCGCGAAGCCGTAGACCCATTCCGCGTCCTTCAGCCGCATATTGATACAGCCGTGGCTCATGCGGTATCCGAAGTTGTTGTGCCAGTAAGCCGTATGGATATAGATGTGCGGGAAGACATTGAGGTTCCATTTCACGTTCCGGAGGAAGTAGTTGTCCGGATGGTTCACGCCGTACGACCAGCGGTAATCCATGATGGGGATCTTCTTCAGGACCGTCGTCGTGCCGAGCGGGGTCGGATATTTGTAGGTTCCTGTCGAGACGAGGAATGTCTTCGCGACGCGGCCGTGCTCGTAGGAGGTCAGGCGCTGTTCCGAGATGTCCACGAGGATGTTCCGTTCGGACGTCGTCGGTCCCGTGACGGCTGCGGCCGAGGGGATGACGGCGAGTCCCTTCTCTTGCCCCATGCGGACCGAGGCCATGGAGAGCCCGCCGCGATACGTCGCATCATGCAGGAGGAAGGTCCCGACGCGCGTGCCGAAGATGTCGAAGAGACGGACCTCGGGCCACTCGCCGCCGTTGCGCGCGGACGCGATCTCGTCGTATCCGTCGCCGTCCATGTCGAACGCCGCGAGCGTGAGGCCGCTCCGCGTCCCGGAGTCGAACGCGCGGAATTCCTTCATGATGGTGCCGGCCCTCGCGAGCGAGAACCTCCGGATGACGGGGTCGCTCCAGCTCTCCGGCGCGGCTAGGATGGCCATTCCCTGCGGCGTCCGGGCGAGCATGATGCTCGTGCCATCGCGCATCGCCTCATCGAACGCGAAGAAATCCTGGTTGAGGTTCGTCATGGTACCGTTCCAGACACGGACGTGCGGTCCGCCGCCCGGACCCGGTGATGTGACGATCTCCGCCTTGCCGTCGCCGTTCAGGTCCCCGACCGCGATATGCACGCCGCCTTGGAATCCTGTCGCGTACGCCATTACGTCATCCTTCAGAACCCGCCCCCCTCCCGCGTCGAAGATGCGGATGGCCGGCGCCATGCCCGGTCCCGGGGAGGTCACGATTTCCGCCTTGCCGTCGCCGTTCAGGTCCCCGACCGCCACGCGGACGCCCCCACGGAACGTCGAGGCATATGCGAGGAAGGCGCGGACCTTGGTCCCGTCCGTCTCGAAGATGTTTACGTATGGCTGGGCTCCGGGTCCGGCGGCGACCACGATTTCATCGCTCCCATCGCCGTCCACGTCTCCAGTCGCGATGAAGCCGCCTCCCGTGACCGTCTTGGGCAGGGCCGCGAAACCGGTCCGCACCGCGAATCCACGGGTCCAGATACGGACATCGCCCGTCCGAGTCTGCTCGGCCGGGACCGCGACGGGGCGTTCGGCGGCGAGCGCGGTCCCCGTCGCCAAGGCGGCGACCAGCGACATGAACGCATATACGCCAAAACGCGTGGTGTTTTGCATATCGACAGGGTATCAATGCCTTGACTTTCTCGCCAGACCCCCCGCAGACTGGTAATATTCCGTCTTGAATCATTCATTCACCAACACACGCGCCATGTTTACGTTCGCTTGTGCCGATCTCGGCACCACCTGCGACTTCGTCGCAATGGCAGGAACACAGGAGGAAGTCCTCACACAGGCCATGGAACACGCCACTGCGACCCATGCCGATGCGGTCGCCACGATGAAGGAAGCCATGTCTGACGAGCAGATGAAGGAGATGCTCTTGGGCAAGATGAAGGAAGAGACGGCCTAAAGCCCCGCGACCCGGGAATCACATCCTAACTCCCACACGCTATGAAAGTCCGAGACGTGATGGAGCACCATGTCGTCACCGTCAAACTCGACGACACATACGAAGACGTCGCCAAGCTGCTGAACGAACATCAGGTCAGCGGCGTGCCCGTCGTCGATGCCGAGGGGCGCCTTGCCGGGATGGTCTCGGAGAAGGACCTATACCGGATTCTCTACCCGTTCTACAGCAGCTACTACGAGCACCCCGTCTCGTACACGGACCTCGAGGAACGGGAGGAGAAGGTCGACGACGTGCGAGGTAAGAAAGTGGAGATTTTCATGACGCGCGACGTCGTGTCCATCGATCCGGAGGCTCCGGTCATGCGCGCAGGAGGCATCATGCTCGCGAAGCGCATCGCGCGTCTCCCGGTCGTCGAGAACGGCAAGATCATCGGCCTCGTGTCGCGCAGCCGCATCTTCAAGGTCGTCATAAAAGAGAAATTAGGTTTGTAGCGGATAATTTTTGTCGTTCCTGCGCAGGCAGGAACCCCTCCAGAGGGATTCCCGCCGTCGGCACGTCGCCTCCGCGGGAACGACAGTGATTTGTTGTCGATTCTTCATGGTATAATCCGTGTCGATGGATACGTTTTTTGAGATTGGGTTGATCCTGGCGATCGCGACCGTCGTCGCGGTCGTGATGCAGCGCATCCGTCTTCCCCTCATCCTCGGATATATCCTGACCGGCATCCTCGTCGGTCCCGTGGTCTTCGACCTGCTCCGGTCCGAGCAGACCATCACGGTCTTCTCCGAGTTCGGCATCACGGCTCTGCTCTTCATCGTCGGTCTCGGGTTGAGCCCGAAGGTCATGCGGGACGTGGGGCGCGTCGCGCTCGTCGCCGGCATCGGCCAGATCGTGTTCACGTCCCTGTTCGGGTTCCTGCTCGTGCGCGCCTTCGGATTCCCGTTTCTCCCCGCACTCTACGTCGCCGTCGCCCTGACCTTCAGCAGTACCATCATCGTCTCAAAACTGCTTTCCGACCGCAACGACCTCGAGCGGCTCTACGGGCGCATCGCCATCGGGTTCCTCCTGGTGCAGGACGTCGCGGCCGTCGCCATCCTCATCCTCGTGACGTCGTTCGCCGGCGCGTCCGGCACGCCCGTCCCGGAGACGCTCGCCCTCCTCGTCGCTAAGGCGTGCTTCATGGCGGCGGTGCTCATCGTGATGTCGCTCTGGGTCCTGCCGCGCCTCACGCGTCTCTTCGCGACGTCGCAGGAGTTCCTGTTCGTGTTCTCCATCGGTTGGGGCGTGGGGCTCTCTGCCCTCTTCCATCAGCTCGGCCTGTCAGCGGAGATCGGCGCGCTCGCGGCCGGCGTGACGCTCGCCTCCTCCCCGTTCCATCACGAGATCGCCGCGAAGATGAAGATGCTTCGCGACTTCTTCATCGTGATGTTCTTCATCCTGCTCGGCTCGCAGCTCTCGGTCGCCGGCATCGGGCAAGTCGCGGTGCCCGCGCTGGTCCTCTCGTTCTTCGTGCTGGTCGGCAATCCCCTTATCGTCATGGCCATCCTCGGCGCCATGCGGTACACGCGCAAGACGGGGTTCTACGCCGGCCTCACGGTCGCGCAGGTCAGTGAGTTCTCCTTCATCCTCCTTCTCCTCGGCGTGCAGACGGGCCACGTGCCGCAGGAGGCGGTGACGCTCATCACGCTCGTCGCCATCATCACCATCGCCGGTTCGTCGCTCATGATCCTGCAGGCCGACCGCATCTACGCGTTCCTCGCGCCGTCGCTCGGCGTCTTCGAGCGGAGCTCCGCCATCCCGGAACGACGCACGCGCGAACGGGTCGACGCGCTCCTCCTCGGATGCCATCGCGTGGGCTCGGACTTCCTCCAGACCCTCGACCATTTGAAGATGAAGACGCTGGTCGTGGACTTCGATCCGATCGTCGTCGACCGGCTCAAGGCCAAGGGCGTCCATTGCCGGTACGGCGACGCGGGCGATAACGAGTTCCTCGGCGATATCGCGATGGACAAGCTCAAGCTCGTCGTCTCGACGGTCCCGGATTTCGACACGAACGAATTCGTCCTCGCCAAGATTCGCCGCGTCAACGCGAAGGCCATCGTCATCGCGCTCGCGCACACCTCGGCGCAGGCGAACATCCTCTACCGCGACGGCGCGACCTACGTCATCATGCCGCATCATCTCGGCGGGAACGTCGCGGCCATGCTCGTGGAGCGTCTCGGGCACGACGCCAGGAAATACGAAATCCACCGCCGACGCCACCTCAAGCACCTGGCGGGACGGTGATATGCCAAAAACCTCCCCTTACTCCGTCATCTTCCCGTCGAAGTGCTCCTCGCTCGCCATCGCTTCCTCCTTCGTGGCCCGGATGACGGCATCCTGATGCTCCGGCGGGGAGTAGATGGTGTAGAGCTTCAGGTCGTCGGTCTGCGAGGTGTTGACGATGTTGTGCCTGGCGCCGGCCGGGACGATGACCCCGCTGCCGTCCGTGACCTCGTGCTCGACCCCGTCGATGACCGCCTTGCCGGTCCCCTTCTCGAAGCGGAAGAACTGGTCGATGTCCGAATGGACCTCCTCCCCGATCTCCTCGCCGGGCTTGAGGTTCATGAGCACGAGCTGACTATGCTTGCCCGTGTAGAGGACCTTCCTGAAATTGGCATTCCCGAGCGTTTCCATCTCGAGCTTGACGATGTAGCCGTTCATAAGTGTTGGATGAGGATGAATGAGAGTCAGAGAGTGAATGGATTGATGTCTTGTTGGAGCAGGTTCCGGATCGGGAGGAAGAGCGGCGAGGGGAGGGCGTCCCAGGCGAACCATTCCCATGCCTCGCACCGGTCCGGTTCCATGATGCGTGGTTCCCCTTCCGCGTGGTCCGCGACGACGAAGAGCGTGACGTAGTGTTTGTCTTCCTCCTCGTACACGTCGTTCGTGAAGGTCACGGGGCGGAGGTCCTTGACGCGTAGGCCCGTCTCCTCGGCGACTTCACGTTCCGCGCATGCCTCGACTGACTCCCCGAATTCGAGGTGGCCGCCCGGGAAGGACCACGACCCGGAGCCATGCGCGCCGATGCGCTTGCCGAGCAGAATCTTGCCGTCCCTCCGCACGATGACCCCGACGCCGATCTTCGGCCGCTTCGTCTCATCCATACGCCTTTGATTGTCGCATCGTACGGTCGGATGCGCAACCTCGCCGGTTGTCCGATGGGTCCCCTCCCGTTACGATGGCGTCGACCTATGCGCATCCCGACACGGAAATCCCAACAGCTCCGGCCCCAGGAGGAACGCGATAATGTCCTCTCCGCGTGGAAGCTTCAGCGGCTCAAGGACGACCTGGTGGACCTCGAGAAGCGGCAACGGCCCCTCGTGGTCGAGGACTTGGCGGACGCGCGGTCGAAAGGTGACCTGTCCGAGAACGCGGAATATCAGGATGCGCGGGGCAAGCTCTCGCGCATGGACAGCCGTATCTTCTCGCTGAAGGAACGGATCAAGAACGCCCAGGTCATCGAATCGGGTACAGGCCCCGCAGGACAGGTCCGGACCGGGTCGACCGTCGTCCTCTCCGTCGACGGGCATCAGCGCCAATACGCCATCGTCGGCTCGCAGGAGACCGACCCGTCGCGCGGCCGCATCTCCTACCTCTCCCCGCTCGGCGCCGCGCTCCTCGGCCATGTCGCCGGCGAATCCGTCATCGTCGAGGCGAACGGCCAAAAGACCTCCTACGGCATCGTGGAGGTGTCGTGACCGACGGGTCGTCACTCCAGGAACCCGAGGAGCTTCTTCACGATTTCCTGATGGTGGATCTCGTCGTTCTTGATGTGCTCGACCAGCTGCGCGAACCCGTTCAGCTTGAATTCCTTCAGGAGCGTCTCGCAGTTTTCCTCCGCGTCCTTCTCGTACACCAGCGCCTGGTCAAGGATGGCGCGCGTCTCGTTCTTGGTTCCCATATCAGGTCTTGAGGGTCTTCAGCCGTTCGAGGCCGGTCCGATGCGTCCGGCTCTCCCCGATGAGCGTCGCCAAGAGCTCGCGCGCTTCGTCCTGATGCGAACCGAACGTCTCCATGTACCCTTCGTCACGGAGGACCTTCATGTAGATATCGATGAATTGATCCTCGATGAGGATGCCCTGATCCACGAGGGATTGTAGGTCTGGCATAGTAGGGGCAGTATACGTCGGCGTCCGGGGAAATCAAAAGGACGAGGCGCGTGCCCCGTCCCTCCGAATTCAAGTCGAAAGCGATTACGCCTTCTGGACGTTGACGGCGCGCGGGCCCTTCTCGGACTGCTCCGTCTCGAACGTGACCGCATCCCCCACCTTGAGGTCCGCGAACATCGCGCCGACGAGGGCGGACTCGTGGAAGAACACGTCTCCCTGCTGGCCTTCCGGCGTGATGAACCCGAAGTTCTTCTCCGTCAGTGTCTTAATCGTACCGTTCATAGTGGCTGGCGTTGCTGATTGGTTATCAGCAATAAGCGATTAACAAGTACGTAATCCGTACTTCTTGAGCGGAAGTATAGACTAGATGGACAAATAATGGAAGGGGGGCGTGTCAATACCGTTAGATTTCAGTGGTTTAAGGCCCAAAGGGCGTAATTCAGGTACGATGCGAAGCTCACCCAGAGGAGGTATGGGACGAGGAGATAGGCCGCCGTCCTGGAGATGCGATGGAAGACGAAGATGGTGGAGATGATGGCGAGCCAGAGCGCGGCGATCTCGATGAGGGACGCGAAGGGGTCGTGCAGGCCGAAGAACAGGATGGACCAGAGCGTGTTCAGGCAGAGTTGGATGCCGAAGACGGACAGCGCGGCACGCACGTCCTTCCTCTCGGTCCCCTTCCTCCAGACGAGGAACGCGGCGATGCCCATCAGCGCGAAGAGCGTGGTCCAGACCGGCGCGAAGACCCACGAAGGCGGATTCAGCGCCGGCTTCATGAGGCTCGCATACCATGTCGGGATCGACGGTGTCGTGAAGATGGAACCGATGATGCCCGCGCCTTCGGAGACGATGATGGCGACGAGGAGCTTGATGATGTCGGAGCGTTTCATATGCCATCAGTGTACGTCGAGTCGTCCCGATGGGCAAACAAAAGAGCGAAGCCGCGCTTCGCTCTTCCGTCCGATGTCTCGTTTACTTCTTCTTGCCCTTCTTCGCAGCGACCTTGGCCTTAGCGACCTTCTTGATTGCTTCCTTGGCAGCGACCTTAATCACCACGGGCTGTTCCGCGACGACAGCATGTGCCTTGGACTCTACGACGACCTTTGGCGACAGGGCCTTGAGGATCGCGTCGAGCTTGAAGTTGATGTTCTTGAACTGGTCCGCGTACTGGTCCGTGGTGCGCTTCTCCCCACCGCCCGTGCCACCGTTCATGCACGCTCGGCAGTAGATGGGCTTCAGGCCGGTCGGACGGGACGGCACCTCGCAGGCGCTCTTGCACGTGGCGCACACGGCGCTGTACATGCGCTTTTCGTCGGACGACGGGAACCTCCGGTCCGCTCCGCTCTCGAAGCGACGCGGTTCGGCGTCACCGTCCTTCTTGAAGCAGTTCCGGCAGAAGACATCGCGTCCCGGAAGCGGCTTGAAGGGCACTTCGCACGCGTTGCCGCATTGGCTGCACGTGGCCTCGAACAAGGCCGGTCGCGCACCGTCCCGGTCGCCGGAACCCCGCTCCCAAGGCTTGCTCTGACCGAACGACTTATTGCCTCCTTTCCATCCGCCCGATCGATTGCTTTGGTGGGGTTTGTACATATTGCTTCCCTATATACCTCATTTCGAGGAAAAGAGCAAGGATGAGGGGGGTCAGTTCCCCGCGACCGACTTCGCCTCGACGGTCGAGGTCCCGTCCGAGTTGACCGTGACGGATTTGACCATGCCGATGCCCTTCACCCACCACTCGGTGGTCGTATCGGTCGCGGCCGGTATCGCGCCGAATTTCGCGACAGACGACGTCGTGCGTTTCAGTTCAATCTTCATGGCCGTGAACGTCCCGGCCGGCACCGTGACCGATTCCTCTCCGAGTGCTGTGCTCTTTTCGTTCGTCGTGATGGTGATTGTCCCGAGATCCATGGTCGAATCGTCGGTGAATTCCATCTGGACCTTTTCCGTGCTTTCCCACGTCGCGTTCGCCTTGACGTCCGCCGGCATGGACGTCCCGCTGGATGAGACGGGCGTCATCTTGAATTTCGTCCCCTCCATGGCCGCTCCGAGGCCGGAGGTCCCCTTCAGTGCGACGGATCCGTCCGCGCAGTCGGCGGTCATGTCGGTCGTGGCCCCGTTCGCCAGTTCGGCGCGGATCGTGGCCATCGAGCCGGAGACGCTGACGGTCCGGATGGTGTAGTCGGAACTCCCCGCCGCTCCAGCCGTCGGTGTCACGCGATACGCGATGACCAGTCCCGGCTTGAACGGATAGTACGGATTCCCGCAGGTGTCCGATACCGCCGTGCTGACACCGGTCGTCGTGTCCGTGGATGTGGCAGCGGGAGAGGATTGGCCGCAACCGCCACCGACGAGCATGAGCGAAGCGAGCATGAGCGACGAGATGAGTTGTTTCTGACGCATAGATGAAAAATATGAATAGGCCGTCTCCGATAACAGTACCACGTTTCGACGGGATGTTCAGCTTCGTCTGAAATGTTTCTCGTAGGGCTTCATCATCGGGCGAAGATGTTTCGGGAGATGTCGCACCTGCCAGGCGTGTTCCGTCGCGGCGTCCGCGGCCGCGATGGCTTTGCAGGCGTAGATGGCCGCGGCGGGAGCGTGTGTGGCGACATGTGCCGTCGCCATCGCCTGGCCTGCGGCACGCGCGGCGAATCGTACCGCGCTCCCCCTCTTTCGCCTCGCGAGCCGCCGCATGGGCATCGAGCGAGATCCTGCGGACATCAGCCATCTTGAACACGCCGATCCGCACCCATGTCCGGGTCGCCTCGATGGCGTTCCGCGGCCGATCGTCCCGCTGGAATTCCTTCTCGAACAGCGGTAACACCCGTTCCGCGCAATCCGCGGCCCAAAGCGCCAGCGCCTTATGGTCCTTCGTGACAGGTTTCTGCATATCCGTCCTAGGAGTATAGACAAAAGACACCTGCATTCACAGGTGTCTTTCATTGGCTCCGAGGGTGGGGATCGAACCCACGACCAAGGGATTAACAGTCCCCTGCTCTACCGCTGAGCTACCTCGGAATACGTGATGTGATGAACTCTCTTCCTGCGCCTGATTTCAGGTATTTTTCCCGTGACCTTGCCTTATGCCTGTCCGGGAGCGTTTCCTGGTAGATGATGGCATAAGGCCGATGTGATTTCGTCGACGTGACCTGACCGGAATTATGTTCCGTCAAGCGACGCTCGACGTCCGACGACATGCCGACATAACGTCTTCCGTCTGTTTCGCTTTGTAGGACGTAGACGTGCCAATCCATACGATGATGAGGAATCCCCTGCTCCCTGCCTGCCGGCAGGCAGGTACCGCTGAGCTACCTCGGATTGTCGTAAAGAGCCGTCAGAATATATCCGAACGAACGGCGTCGGTCAAGTGCCGTTCACGCCTGTTTCTTGCCGATCGTGAAGCTTGCGACGAAGAGGATGAGGCTTACGAGGACGATGGTGCCGCCGCTTGCAAGGTTCAGGGAGACGGAGGCGAGGAGGCCGACGACGACGGACACGACCGAGAATCCCACGGAGAGGAGCATCGTCGCAAGGAAGCTCCGGCGGAACTGCATAGCCGTGAGGACCGGGATGACCATGAGCGCGCCGATGAGCAGGGCGCCGACGATCTGAATGGAGAGCGAGACGGTCAGGGCCGCGAGGGCCATCTGCATCGCGTTGTAGGCGCGGAGTCGGATGCCGCCGGCGCGTGCGAGGTCCTCATCGAACGCGACGAGGAACAGGCGACGGTACGTGAGCGCGATGAGGCCGATGGCGAGGATCGCGAACGCGGCGAGCACGACGACGTTCGTCCAGGTCACGGTGGTGATACTACCGAAGAGATATTGCGTGAAGTTGACGTTCATTCCGCGCCCGAGTCCGACGAGGATGACGGCGATGGCGAGCGAACCGGAGAGGAAGAGTGCCAGCACGGATTCGCCGTACAGCCGCCCGCGCGCGCGGAGCTCCTCGATGCCGATGGATGCCAGTACGGAGACGGCTGCGGCGCCGTACACGGGGTTCGTGAAGCCACCGAGGATGCTGGCAGCGACACCGACAAGCGAGACGTGTGCGAGCGTGTCGGCCATGATGGCATAGCGCCGCACGACGAGGAACGTCCCGATGACAGGCGCGACGATGCCGGTCACGATGCCCGCGAGGAGCGCGCGCTGCATGAATCCGTATCCGAAGATGTCGAGGAGGTCAGGCGTCATGTGTATGGAAATGCGTGGTCCGTCGCGTGGAGGTCTGTTCGCGCATGGAGCCGGCGTGCTGACCATCCGGGCAGACCATGTGGCGGTTCAGGCAGACGATATTGCTCGCCTCCTTCTCGATAATGTCCACGTCGTGCGTGACGAATAGAATCGTCAGCCCCTTGGCGTTGAGGCGCCGGAGCAGGGCGTAGAAATCGCGTTGTGCCTCCACGTCCACCCCCTCGAACGGCTCATCGAGGAGGAGGATACGCGACTCTGCGGCGAGCGCACGCGCGATAAGGGTGCGTTGCCGCTGTCCCCCAGAAAGCTCGCGCAAGAGACGGTCGCGCAGATCCGTGATGCCGGCGACCTCGAGGGCCTCTCGGACGGCGTTGCGGTCGGACGTCCCGAAGCGGCGGAAGATGCCGAGTCGTGGTGTCCGTCCGCTTTCCACGATTTCACGCACCGTCGCGGGGAATGTGGCGGCTCGCGCGGCGGCATGTTGAGGGACGTATCCGATGGAGGCCTTGTCCGCGAATCCCGACGCGGTTTCTCCGAGGATGAGTATGCGACCTTCGTCCGGAGTAATCTCCCCGAGAATGAGCTTCAGGAGCGTGGTCTTTCCTCCTCCGTTGGGTCCGATGACGCCGACATACTGCCCGGTATCGACGGAAAACGAGATACCCTCAAGGACCGGCCGTCCGCCGTAACCGAAGCGGACGTCGTCGAACCGGATGAGGGATGGGCGTTTCATCGGCATTGCAGGGCGTCGGTGAGGTTCGCGAGGTTCGAGCGCATGACGGTCAGGTAGGTGTCGCCCCGTGTCCGTTCCTCGTTCGTCAGTCCGCCGATGGGGTTTAGGACGAGTGTCCGTGCGCCCGTCTCCGTCGCGAGCGTCTCGGATAGCTTGGGGCTCACGAACGTCTCGGTGAACACGACGTCGATGCCCGTGGCGCGGATGATGTCCGCGAGGTCCGCGAGGTCCCTGGCCGATGGCTCGTCCTCGGGCGAGATGCCGCGAACCGCGATGGAGGAGAGCCCGTACCGTGCCGAGAGATACCGGAACGCGTCATGGGAGACGACGATGTCCTTGAGGCCGCACGACGCGAGACCGTCGCGATAGGCCGCGTCGAGTCCCTCGAGTTCCGCCGTCAACGCATCCGCGTTCGCGCGGTAGGTCTCCGCATGAGTCGAATCGATGCGCGTCAACGCGTCGGCCACGAGCCGTGTCGCGGCAATCATGAATACCGGATCCAGCCAGACGTGCGGATCGTCCCCCGCGTCGATGCGCGGTGCCTGGGCGGCGAAGGTAATCGTCTCGGCGCCGGCCTTCGCGATGTCGGGCTCAATCCTCTCGGCCCAGACGTCCATGCCTGCGCCGTTCAGGAGGAAGAGCCGCGCCCCATGTGCCGTTACGATATCGCGCGGCGTGGGTTCGTAGTCGTGGGGTTCCGCCCCCGGCGGCGTGACGACCATGACTTTGACGCGGTCCCCGCCGATGCGTTCCGCGAGGAAACCCCAGGGGTAGATGGTCGCGACAACGGGGATTCGTCCAACGTCCAATGTCCTACGTCCAACGTCGGGGGAAGGCGACCAAAAGCCCGCGTTCCGGAGGATGAAGAAGACAAGCGCGAACACGAGGACGCCGAAGATGGCCCACGTCAGGTAGACCCCTTTCGACATGCCTTGGGATTCGGACATGGGATCAATAGTCGATGAGCTTGCGCACCATGGGATGCTGTTGGATTTTCTCCATGGCCTTGGCCTCGATCTGCCGGATGCGCTCGCGCATGACGTCGAATTCCTTGCCGACCTCCTCGAGCGTGTGCGAGACACCGTCCACGAGCCCGAAGCGCATCTCCAGGATCTTCTGTTCGCGCGGGGAGAGGTCCCTGATGATGTCGGCGACGTAGTCCTTCAGCAACTGGAGCGCGGCGGCGCGGTCCGGCGTGACGTTCTTCACGTCCTCGATGAAGTCCTCGAGCGTGGAATCCTCGTCGTCCTCGCCGACCGACGTCTCGAGCGAGACCGTGTCCTGCGAGATCTTGATGATGTGGCGCACCTTGTCCACGTCCTCGCCCATTTCCGCGGCGATCTCCTCCGGAAGCGGTTCGCGGCCGAGGTCCTGGATGAGTTGGCGTTCGATCTGCTGGAACTTGTTGATGGTCTCGACCATGTGCACCGGGATGCGGATGGTGCGGCTCTGGTCGGCGAGCGCGCGCGTGATGGCCTGGCGGATCCACCAGGTCGCGTACGTCGAGAACTTGTAGCCCTTCCGGTATTCGAATTTCTTCACGGCACGGAAGAGGCCGATGTTCCCCTCCTGGATGAGGTCGAGGAGCGAGAGCGACTTGCCGATGAACTTCTTCGCGATGGACACGACGAGCCGCAGGTTCGCCTCGATGAGCTTCTTCTCGGCTTCCTTGTCGCCCTTCTCCTTCCGTTTGGCGAGCGCGACCTCCTCCTCGGCGGTGAGCAGCGGGATCTTGCCGATCTCGCGCAGGTACATCTGGATATGGTCGGCCGTGAGGTCGAACGGGTCGAGCTTGCCGCGCTTGTCGTCGGCGCTGTGCATCTGCTCCATCACGGCGTGACGTTCCACCCCGCGTCCGAGGATGCCTTCCTTCAGTTCGATGACGTTCACGCCAGCCCCGTCGAGGCGGTCGATGAAGTTCTCGTATGTCACGATGTAGTCCTCGATGTCCGGGAAGCTGTAGAGGACCTCGTTCTCGGTGAGGAAACCGCGCGTCCGCGCCTTCTCGAAGAGCCTATCGAGCGCTTCCTTCGAAGGAGGCGGCACCTTCACGTACGGTTTACGAGGTACGACCTTCTCGTTCGTCTTCGCCTTAGGCTTCACGGCCGGTTTGACTGGCTTCTTCGGGACGGGTCGACGTTGCTGGGAACGACGAAACAGGCGTTTCTTGTTCGCCTGGACTTTCTTCTTGGGTGCGGGTTTCTTCATACGGCGTCGCGTCCGGAAACGGCAGGAGTCCCGATTCGCCCCGTTTGACGGGGTCGACATCGGGAGCCACCGGAGTCGGACGGTAACGTGACGTTAAGTATTCAATGACCGATATCGCGCGAGGAGCTCGTTGATCCGGGCGGTGTCGCCGGCGAGTTCCGCATCGCGCATCTCTTGTTCGAGGCCGCGACCCATCCTCGTGAGGAATTCGTCGTGCAAGGCCGTCGCTGCGATCGTCAGCTCCAACTGGAGCGTGGATGGGCTCTGGTCCTCGAACTCGCGATCCGCGAGGATCGCGAGATATGTTGAAATGTCCAGACTGCCTTCTTGGCGCAGAGGATACATCGGCAGAATCGATTCCGCAAGGGGTTCGAGGTCGGGTTTGAGCTCCAATATGGCTAATACGCGTTCCCGAAGCATTTCCTCGCGCGACTTCACGGCATGTTTCTCCCCCTCCGCGGCCGGCGGCTCCGGACGTCGCGTTTCGGCTCCCGCTCTCGGCGCCGGACCGGTCGGCGTCGTGCGTAGGGCGTCGCGCAGCGCGTCGGCCGAGACCGTGAGGTCGTTCGCGAGGCGCTCGATCCAGGCATCGCGTTCCACGGCGTCATGGATGCGGCGGAATTCCGGGAGGATTTCCCGCGCGACGACCTTCTTCCCTTCCGGCGCGTGGATATCCTTCCCGCGGAACGCGTTCCGGTAGAGCCACTCCACGATGGGCACGGCCGATGCGATAGCGTCCTTCCAGATGTTCACGTCCTTGCGGACCGCATCGTCCGGGTCTTTCCCGGCTTCGGGTGGTAGGGTGATGACGCGGATGTCGAAATCCATGCCGCGCGCGAGGTCGAGACCGCGCACCGTCGCCGCGTTTCCGGCCGCGTCTGCGTCGAAGGCGATGGCGAGACGCCGCGTGAACCGTTTCAGGAGCGAGAGCTGGTCCGCCGTGAGCGCCGTGCCGGACGAGGCGACGACGTTGGTCACGCCGAACTGGTGCGACGAGAGCACGTCCATGTTGCCTTCAACGATGACCGCGAGGTCCTGGCGCTTGATGTCGCCCTTCGCCTTGTCCAGCCCGTACAGGATGGAACTCTTCTTGTAGAGGAAGGTTTCCGGCGTGTTGACGTATTTTGCTTCCTGTCGTTTCTCTGTCTTTGCATTGTCATTCCCGCGGAGCATTGATGGCGACGGCGGGAACCCCTCCGGAGGGTTTCCTGCCTGCGCAGGAATGACAGGAGGAGGTGATTCGAGGATGCGGCCTGTGAAGCCGACCGGGTTGCCGTGGACGTCGCAGATGGTGAACATGACGCGATCGCGGAAGCGGTCGTAGATGCTGCCGCGGTCGGATTTGCCGACGAGACCGGATTTGAGAAGCTCGTCCTCGGTCACGCCCTTCTCCTTTAGCGCTTCCGTCAGGTTCGTCCAGCCGTCCGGCGCGTAGCCGATGCGCCAGAGGTCGCCCGTCAGCCCGTCGATGCCGCGCTTGGCGACGTACGCCCTCGCCGCTTCGGCGCGCGGGTCCTTCAGCAGGATGCCGCGGAACCATTTCGACGCGAGGTCGTTCACTTCGTGCAGCCGCTTCTTCTCCGTGGTCTTGGTCGGATCGAACGCGGGCAGCTCGACGCCGGCCTTTTGGGCGAGCAGCTCCAACGCCTCGCGGAATTCCATCCCCTCCATCTTCATCACGAAGCTGATGACGTCCCCGCCGATGTCGCACCCGAAACAATGCCACGATTGCCGCGGCCGATTGGCGTAGAAGCTCGGCGTCTTCTCGTGGTGGAACGGACACAATCCCTTGAAGCTGCCCGAACCGGCCGGCTTCAGGGGCAGGTATTCCTGCACGGCATCCACGATGTCGAGCCGCGATTTCACCTCCTCGACAGGGTCCATGGCGGTACCTTACACGAAAACGTCGGATGACGTGTAGGGGTGGGTTTTACTCCGCGTATGGTCAAAATATGAAAAACGCCGCGGAGTCCGGATGGACTCGACGCGGCGTTGAGGGGTCACGGGGCAGGTGCGACGAGGACGAGAAGGTTTCCCTCCTTGTCGAGCCCGATCGGGACGTTGCACATGAGCCAGAGGTCCAGGAGACGCTTGAACCTTGTCGCTTCGTCCCGTCTGTCGTTAATGAGATTACCGATCGCGTAAAACAGCGTGAACTGGAGCTGTTGGAAAATCGCGATCCAGACGGTGAGCTCTCCGAGGTCGAAAAAGGGCTTGATGAGAGAGTCTCGGATCGCATTATGGAGGAATCTCCATATCGGCTTCCAAAGCGAGCTACGGAGCGGTTCCGGAATCGATACGTAGTAATCTGCATCGATCGTCTGTCGGAATGAGGAAACGAGCGCGTTTCCATCTGTTGAGATGTGCACGTCGTTCACCTCACGCCAGAAAATCGCGGCCCTGACGCGTTGTTCGAGATCTGGAAGTGCGGGTTTCAAACTGTATTTTCGACCGTAGAAATCCCCGACGAGCTCCATGATCACCTTGCCCTTGCCGGGGTAATGCTCTTCCCAGAATGCGACTCCCTGATTCGTCGTTGTCATGGTGCGACCTTTCGGTGGAACCGCATTCCGTGCGGACGGACCTTCCTGCAAACCAGGACGATGCTCCACGAGTACACTAAAATGGTCGTTTTGTCAAGGGTTTAAAGCAAATGCTGTCGTCCTTGAGGGAGCGAAGCGACCGAAGGACCTTCAAATTGGAAGGTCCTTCGCTTCGCTCTAGGACGACATTCGAACTATTCCCTGATCTCCACGGTCACGTCGCTGGTCCAGAGGTTCTCGGGTGAGCCGCACATAAGGCGGACGACCCAGGAGCCGGTGACCGCGTCGGCGGGCATGTTCCAGGTCCAGGAGAACGAGCCGTCCCCTGTTCCCGTGGCTTTCGCCGCCTCCTTGTCGATGACGAGCGGCTCGCCGTCGGGCTTGTAGAGGTCCGCGAGGCACTTCGACCAGGCGTTCGAGGTAAAGGTCGCGGTCCAGGCGGTGCCGCGCGTCGCGGTCGTAGGCGCATCCTTGATGCGGATGAACGCGCGCTCGGTCGGAGCGGTCTGCGTGGTCGTCGTCTGGGCCGGCGCTTCAGTCGTCACGGGTTGCTGCTCGACGGTCGAGGCGCGGAACTTCACCGCGACGATGATCGCGAGCGTGAACATCGTCAGGCCCAGGAGCCCGAGCGCGGTTTTAAAAACGAGGGGTTTGTCGATCATGACCGAAGTATACCAAAAACGCCGCTCAAGGCGACGCTGGTCAAGGGCATGAAACGAGAGAGCCGAATGAACCCAAGAGATGAGGCCCTGTACGGGTCGGGCGCCCAAAGCCCCGGGTCAGGGGCATGCGTAGAAAAAAACGACTCTCTCATCACCAAGAAACCACAAAACGACGAAAATGTCAAGGGTTCAATGCGTCCGTCCGTGGCGCGGCGGGCGTTTCAGGCGAGGCGCGGCGGCGGCCTTCTCGCGTTTCTTCATCTCCTTGATGAGGATGGAGATCTCGTCGCGTAGGATGGCCGCGAGCTCGAACTCGAGGTCTCGCGCCGCAATCTTCATCTCTTCCTCCTTGTGTTTGAGGACCACCGCGAGGTCCGAGGTGTCGGCCGAGAGCTCGAGCTTCAAAATCTCCTTCACGTCCTTCGGGCCGGAGAGTCCGAGCATGGCGCGCGTGTCCGTGATGGCCTTCACGATGGATTTCGGGGTGATGCCGTGCGCCGTGTTGTAGGCGACCTGCTTGGCGCGGCGGCGGTCCGTCTCGTCGAGCGCGCGCTTCATCGAGCCCGTGATGCGGTCCGCATAGAGCACGACCTGCCCGCGGACGTTGCGCGCCGCGCGGCCGATGGTCTGGATGAGCGAGACGTCGGAGCGCAGGAATCCTTCCTTGTCCGCGTCGAGGATGGCCACGAGCGCGACTTCCGGCAGGTCCAAACCTTCGCGCAGGAGGTTCACGCCGACGATGACGTCGTACGTACCCTTGCGGAACTCACTCAAGATCTCGAGCCGCTCGCCCGTGTCGATGTCGCTGTGGAGATACCTCGATTTGATCTTCCGTTCGACGAGGTACTCGTTCAGGTCCTCGGCCATCTTCTTGGTCAGCGTCGTGACGAGCACGCGGTCTCCCCGCTTCGTGACCGTGGCGATGCGGTCCAACACGTCGTCGATCTGGCCGGGCGCATTGCCATGCGCCCCTACGCGCTTCGGCGTGATTGGACGGATGATGACCTCCGGGTCCACGAGGCCGGTCGGGCGGATGATCTGCTCGACGATGCGGCTCGACTTCTCACGTTCGTAGGCTGCTGGTGTCGCGGACACGAAGATGGCCTGGCCGATGCGCGATTCGAACTCCTTGTACGTGAGCGGGCGGTTGTCCTTGGCGCTCGGCAGGCGGAACCCGTGCTCGACGAGCGTATCCTTCCGGCTCCGGTCGCCTTCGTGCATGCCGCCGATCTGCGGGATGGTCACGTGCGATTCGTCGACCATCAGGAGGAAGTCGTCCGGGAAATACGAGAGGAGCGTGTCCGGAGGTTCGCCCGGCGTGCGGCCGGAGAGCGGCTGGGAGTAGTTCTCGATGCCGTTGCAGTAGCCGACGTTCTCGATCATCTCGAGGTCGGCCTTGGTCCGTCGTTCAAGGCGCTCGGCCTCGAGGAGCTTTCCGTTCTTCTCGAACCATGCGATGCGCTTCGTCATCTCCTCGCGGATGGCGCCGAGCGCGCGGTCGCGGTCCGGACCGAGGGTGATGAAGTGGCGTGCCGGAAAGACCCACACATCCTCGAGCGACCGCGTCCGTTTGCGCGTCACCGGGTCCACCGCGTCGATGGCCTCGATGGTCCCGTGCGGCGCCTCGATGCGGTAGATGCGCTCTTCGTGCGCGGGCATGACCTCGAGCACGCCGCCGGTCGCGCGGAACGTGCCGCGCAGGAGGTCGGCGCTGGTCCGGGTGAACTGCATCTCGATGAGGCGGCCGAGCACGTTCTCGCGCTTCACGTCGTCGCCGACGTTCAGGTGGAGGATGGTCTTCTCGTACGCGGCCGGCGCGCCGAGGCCGTAGATGCACGAGACCGACGCGCAGATGATGACGTCCTTCCGCGTCAGCAACGCCTGCGTCGCGCTGTGCCGGAGCCGGTCGATCTCCTCGTTGATCATCGCCTCCTTCTCGATGTACGTGTCGGACTTCGGGATGTACGCCTCCGGCTGGTAGTAGTCGTAGTACGAGACGAAGTACTCCACTGCGTTGTCCGGGAAGAACTCGCGGAACTCGTTGCAGAGCTGGGCCGCGAGCGTCTGGTTGTGCGCGATGACGAGCGTCGGCTTGCCGATCTTCTCGATGACGTTCGCGACCGTGAAGGTCTTGCCCGTGCCGGTCGCGCCGAGAAGCGTCAGGAAGCGTTCGCCCTTCGAGAGGCCGTCGATGAGCGACGAAATCGCCTCAGGCTGGTCGCCGGAGGCTTCGTACGGCCGATGGAGGCGGAACGCGGTCATAGCGCCCATTTTGGCACGGATTGGCGAAATGGTGTAGTTATCGATTTTCCTCTACACTCCCTTCATGGACTACGACCTGCTCGCGTTCACCAAGGAAGCGCTGGCCCAAGGTATCCCCCGCGGCAAGATACAGGACGCCCTGCTTTCCGCTGGGTGGGAGCCCGATGAGGTCCGCGACGTGCTGGAACGGTTCCAGGACGCGGATTTTCCCATCCCGGTCCCCCGCCGCAAGCCGTATCTTTCCGCCAAGGAGGCGTTCATGTACCTCCTCATGTTCCTGACGCTGTACATCAGCTCCGTCAGCTTCGGGACCATCATCTTCCAGAACGTGAACCGTTGGCTGCCCGACGTGCTGCTCCCCTACGGCGCCTACGACGGCACCATCGAGATCCTGCGCATGAGCACGTCGTCGCTCCTCGTCGCGTATCCCGTCTTCCTCTTCGTCGCGTTCAAGCTCAAGACGTCGATGAAGAAGGACGTGTCCAAGCGCACGAGCAAGATCCGCAAGTGGCTGACCTACATCACGCTGTTCATCGCGGCCGGCGTCATCATCGGCGACCTCATCACCCTCGTGTTCAACTTCCTGGGCGGCGAGCTGACCCTGCGCTTCGTCATCAAGGTCGTCACGGTGGGCGTCATCGCGGGCACGGTGTTCGGCTATTACCTCTGGGACCTGAAGAACGAGGAAAAAGAGCTATGAAGATCAAAGGCATCCACCTGTTCGTCGGCACGGTCACGGCGTTCATGGCCGCGGCGATCGTCCTCGGGTTCCTGGCCATCGGTTCGCCGGAGCTCCAGCGTTCCAAGACGTTGGACCGGCAGCGCGTCGCGGATATGCAGAGCATCGCCGGGGCCGTGGACAACTATTGGTACTATCGGAAGTCCCTGCCGCAGACCTTGGCAGACCTGCAGGGATATCAGGGGTACTACGTGCAATCCATCAACGACCCGGAGTCGCAGGCGCCGTACGGATACGAGACGACAAGCAGCACCGGTTATCGCTTATGCGCGGAATTCAGCCAGCCGTCCGACGCGGATGGGGCGAAGGCCTCTGCGCCGTACGCGTACAGGTCGTGGACCATGGAGAATTTCTGGAAGCACGCGCAAGGCCGTCAGTGCTTCGATCTGGAGGTCAGCCAGGCGCCGGACGTCAAGATGGTGGATTAAGGGGCGGGTATGCTCGACTGGAAGACGCTTTCTCGTCCCATCGTGGCGCTTGCGCCCATGGCGGACATGACGGATCCCCCGTTCTGTCGGCTTTGCCGCGAGGTGAGCGGGGCCGATTTCGTCATTTTTCGGGAGATGGTGTCGTCCGAGGCGGTCGTCCGGGAAAATCAGAAGACGCTCCGCATGTGCGACATCGAGACGGCGGAACGGCCGGTCATCCAGCAGGTGTTCGGCTCCGACCCGGAGACGGTCGCCCGCGCCGCCGCACTCATCGAGGAACGGTTCCGTCCGGACGGCATCGACATCAACATGGGGTGTCCCGCCACGAAGATCGTGTCGAATTTCGACGGCGCTTCGCTCATGCGCGACCCGGATCTCGCCGCGTCCATCGTGCGGTCCGTCAAGGCGGCCGTCACGGTCCCGGTCAGCGTGAAGACGCGGCTCGGCTGGACCAAACCGACGGACATCATCGAATTCATCAAAGTCATCGAGGATGCGGGCGCGGACCTCGTCACGGTGCATGGACGCACGAAATCGCAAGGCTATGCCGGTTCGGCCGATTGGGCAGCGGTCGGGAAGGCACACGCGCAGACTTCGCTTCCGGTCCTCGTGAACGGCGATATCGTCTCGCCCGAGACGGCGAAGGAAGCGATGGTCGCATCCGGCGCCGACGGCGTCATGGTCGGACGCGGCGCGTTGGGCAATCCGTGGATCCTCGGTCGATTGGCGAACGCCTTTCGCGATGGCGTCGATGCCGCACGACCGACCGATGAGGAGCGCATCGAGGTCGTCCTCCGCCACGCCCGTCTGCATGTCGATTGGTATGGGGAACGCGGCATCGTGACGTTGCGCAAACATCTCCCGTGGTATTTCAAGGACGACAAGACCCTCCGCGCCGCGCTCGTCCGCGTGTCGTCGTTGGAGGAGTTGATGACGATTCTTTCTTCCTCTCTGTCATCCTGAGCGAAGCGCAACGGAGCCGAAGGATCTGGTTTCCTTTATCTTCCTTTTTGCCACATCGCAAAAGGAAGCGAAAAAGGATGTTGGGGGCGGCAGAACTCGCTCAACGTGAAAGCAATCAAGGTATAAGCTTTCACTATATCGCTCAAACAGGCTGGCGCCCCCAAACCCCGTCGGAATCAGACGAACAGCGGACGAATATCAAATCGACGGTAGGAAGTTCTGCGGGTCGACGGGAATGCCGCCTTGGCGGACTTCGAAATGCAGGTGTGGTCCGGTCGAGAGTCCTGCACCTGGTTGACCGGGCATGCCGCCTGACAGGCCGATGACCTGTCCACGTTCAACGTACGTGTCGGGTTTCGCGATGAATTTCGAGAGGTGCGCGTACACGGTCGCGAATCCTCCCGGATGGACGATCATCGTGTAGTTTCCGTACATGCTCCCCGTCTTGTTCCACGCGACGTATCCGCCTGCCGCCGCCTTGATCTGCGTGCCGACCGACGCGCGAACGTCGGTGCCGGGGTGCTGGAACAGCTTACGGAACGGATAGTCGGGGTCGTGGAAGACCGCCGTGATGCCGCGTGACGGATCGATCGGCCAGTTGAGGAGCACGTCGCCGCGCGCGAGCGCTTCGTCGATGGTGTCGAGCGTGCTTTTGAGCCGTTCCTGGAGCTCCGCGATGTCATCCGTCGTGCTCTGCTGCTGCTGGCGGAGTTCGTACGTGATGCGTTCGAATTGCTCTTGGCTCTGCTGCGTCTCGGCGATGAGCGATATCTTGAAGTTCCGCTCGCCTTCGAGCTGTTCCTGTTCCTTCACGAGCGTCTTCTGGCGTTCGACCATGGTCTCACGCCGCTCGTCGCGCGCGGTCTTCGTCTCATCGAGCGTCTGGCGTACGTCCTTCAGGTCCTTGATGGAATCGCCGAGGTCGCGTTCAATCCGCTTCACCTCCTCGATACGGTCGAAGAAGGACGAGAGCGACGGTTTCGTCAGGAAGACGTCGAGCGCGCTGACCTCGTCTGCTTCGTTCACGCGCCGGATGAAATCCCCGACCAGCGACTTCTGTTTTTCGATGCGCTTCTCCTGTGAGGAGATGACCTTCTCCAAGTCCTGTATCTCCAGCGTGAGCAGCTCGATCTCGGTCTTGGAGCGCTGGATGCCAAGCTCCTTCTCGCGGACGCGGTTGTCGAGCAGGAGGATTTCGTTCTCGAGCGTGGATTGCTTCGATTCCTGTTCGGCGATGCGTGCGCGGTAGCCCGAGATCAAGGATTCGAGTTCCTTGATGCGGTTCTGTTTCTGTTTCACTTCCGAATTGAGTTCCTCGACCTGCTCCTTTACGCCCGCATCAGCCGCTGCGTTCGCTGAAGGCACATCGAAACGCCAGGAACCTCCTGTCACGAGCGCGAACATCAAGACGATGGCGCCGATGCGTTTCATGTCATCAGTTTACAGCACCTTCAGCGCGTCGTCGATGCGTTCCAACGCCCGCTTTCTGCCGTATGCCGCGATGAGCTCGAACGGTCCGGGCGACTTGTCCTGGCCGGACAGCGCCACGCGCAGCGGCCAGAGCGTATCCCCGTTCCCCCACCCCTTTTCCGCGATGAGCGCCTTCAGGTCCTCCTCTACAGCGGCGACATTCGCGACCTTCGTGTCGTCCATCCGCTCGATCCGTTCACGGCAGGCGATGAGTCGCTCCCGTGCGCTTTGGGCATCCTGCGTTTTCCACGGGAGGGAGACGTTCGAGTACTCGAGGTGTCCTTTGAAGAACTGCGCCGTCAGGTCCGCGACGTCGTTCGTCTTCACGACGCGGTCCCGCACGAGGAGCAGGACGCGGTCCGCGAAGCGTCCGTCGTCCGTCGCGTTTTCGATGAACGGATGCGTCAGCGTGAGGTAGCGCTCGACGGGCATGGACTTCAGATACTGCGCGTTCAGCCAATCCAGCTTTTCGATGTTGAAGACCGCGCCCGACTTGTTGACCTTACCCATGTCGAACATCGTCGCGAGTTCGTCGTGCGTGTAGACCTCGCGGTCGCCGGTCGGGTTCCAGCCGAGGAGCGCCACGAAGTTGACGAGCGCCTCCGGGATATAGCCCTTATCGAGGTAGTCCTTGACCGAGACGTCGCCCTGCCGCTTCGAGAGCTTCGATTTGTCCGGATTCAGGAGAAGGGGCAGGTGCGCGAATTTCGGGATGGTCCAGCCGAACGCCTCGTAGATGAAGACATGCTTCGGCGTCGACGGAAGCCACTCCTCCCCGCGGATGACGTGCGAGATGCCCATGTCGTGGTCGTCGCAGGTGGCGGCCAGATGGTACGTCGGGAACCCGTCGGATTTCATGATGACCTGGTCGTCGATGGTGGACCAGTCGAAGGTCACGTCCCCGCGGATCATGTCCGAGACGGTCACGTCGCCGGTCTTGGGGAGCTTGAGGCGGATGACATGCGCTTCCCCTGCCTCGACGCGTTTCGCCGATTCCTCGTTCGTGAGGGAGCGGCACTGGCCGTCGTACATCATGGGGCGGCCGGAGAGGCGCTGTTCCTCGCGGACCTTCTCGAGGCGTTCCGCCGTGCAGAAGCAGACGAACGCCTTCCCCGTCTTCACGAGCTCGTCCGCGTAGGCCTTGTACCGTTCGAGCCGTTCGGACTGGACATAGGGGCCGACATCGCCGCGTTGGACGACACTCCCCTTCCTGTCGAGCCACACGCCTTCATCCGGGAGGACGCCGCACGTTTCCAGCGACCGGCAGATGTCCTCGATGGCGCCTTCGACGTATCGCGAGCGGTCCGTGTCCTCGATGCGCAGGAGGAACGTGCCTCCATGCCGCTTTGCGAACAGCTCGCAGTACAGCGCGGTCCGAAGTCCGCCAATATGCAGGAAGCCGGTCGGACTCGGCGCATACCTCACGCGGACCCTGTCTGACGGGGTCGGGGTCTGATGGATCATAAAGGGGTTGGTCATACGTCTGTAGCCGTGAACGGACCTTTCGTCCGATAGATTACGGCATCCACGCGACTCCGTCCATATAAAAACGGGGGCCAAGGAGGTCCCCGTTGGAGGCATGGTCGCGTCATGACCTGCCTTTTCGCCACATGCCACTTAAGGAGAGGGTGTTCGCCTCTTTAACAAGGTTCGAGTATCTCGTCGGCCCGTATTCCTTGATGCGCTTCTCGAGATGCTCGAGACTGGTCTTATCGGTACCGGGAATCGATATTGGGGAGAGGAACCACGGTTGCGGTTTCCATTTTGGCACGCCCGAGAGGAGATAGAACCATTGCTGGCTCCTTAGCTGTCTCATGCCACGATGGAGCGCGTTGTTGACGGATCCTCGACCGACCTTGAGCGCCTTCGCGACTTCGCGCAGTGTTTTTGGGACACTGCCATCGAGGCCGAACGTGAGTTCGATGATTTTTTTGTGGAAAGGGGGCAGCGTATCGAGCGCTTCATGCGTTCTATGTGCCACCTCCTTAGAGTCGATCAGTTCTTCTGCAAGTTCCTCCTGCTCGTACGGACCGGCGAGCGCACGGAAGCACGACATGAACCGTTCTCCGTCTTCAAGGGAAGCGGGCGGCGTGTTGAATGTCGCCATGAAGCGTTCGACGTCGTCGGAACATGGGACATCCGCATACGCCGAGTCTTCGTTCCCTCCGTTTCGGAACAGGAGCCTCCAGGAGGCCCCGTCCGGACAATATCGTTCCAGGAAGTCGATGTATCCGTGACAGGAGAGCCGGTATCGGAGGTGCTTGAGGAGATCCAGACCCCTTCCTATGAAGAGATCATGTCGGAATAGGAGCCATCGGAACCGGAGGAACGCCACAGGTTTCGTCGGGTCGAACTCACGACAGGTCGCGATGACGTCGCGTGTAGCCTCCTCGTCGCGTGCGTCCAGACGATGGGCCCGTGATGTCGTCGTGTACACGTACCGGCTCCGGAGCTCCACTCCTTTGATGGGGGTCCGCTGCAAGAGTAACAGGTCATTCGTCGTCTCGTCGTCTTGCCCACGCCTCGGACTGCGCCCGATGCGCGTGCCGAAGATGTAGCTTGACATCGATTCCGAGAACAGTTCGAGAGGCAGGACCGGCATGACCGGGAGCCCCTTCGGGACGAACGCGATGATCCGCGCCTCCGCATCCCCGTCTTTCGTGAGGGCACGGCTGAACTTTTGGACTGCCCTGACGCGGGAGAGCGAGGGCGAAAGGTCCAAGAGGAGCTTGCATCGTGGCGAATTCCATCCCTGGGTCAGGACGCCGACGTTGATGATCGTGTCCGTCCGTCCGTCCTCGAAGTCCCGGAGGATCTTCTCGCGTTCGTCGCGTGGCGTGTTCCCTAACACCAGCTGGGGTCGAGATGAGCCCTTCGGCCTGAATCTCTTCAGATACGCGTGCAGTTCGACGGCTTGTCGTCGCGTCGCGCAGCAGATGAGGGTGGACATGTCCCTGTTCCGGCCGAGGTATCGATAGGTCTCGACAGCCTTGAAGAAGGGAGCTTCGGACATGAGTCGGTCAAGGTCCTCCTCGTGGTAGTCGCCGAACCTGACGCGAACGCGAGAGCCGTTGACGTCCACTTCGGCGAGCCAGAAGCGGTACGTCGCGAGCAGATCGAGCTGGATCGCTTCTTCGAACGTGATCTCGTGGATAAGATCAGGGAAGAACCGACAGAGCGTCCGTTCTTCGTCGTAGTCGGGCGTCGCCGTCAAGGCGATGCGAAGGGTCCGTGGATCGAACGCGTCCTTGAGCATGGACTGCCGCTGATCCGTCATGGCCTGATGCCCTTCGTCGGCGAAGACGAGGGCGACCCGACGGAAGGCCTCCGGCAACCGTCGCTTTTTCCAGAGCGATTGGACGCTTGTATACGTCGCCACGTTGACGCCGTGTTCGACGATGTTCTTTTCATCGCCGTAGAAGACGCCGATCGGGATGTTCGGGATGCGACACCTGAATTCCGCGCGCGCCTGCTCGACAAGCATCCGGGATGGGACGAGGAAGAGCGTCTGAAGGCCCGTTCCTTCGATGAGTCGGCTTGCGATAACGGTTTTTCCGGTCCTCGGCGGTTGGATGATCCTGCCGAACAGCGGAGCGTCGCGATCCGCCAGCCGTCGCGTGGCGTCGGCCACGTACCGCATAAAGTCGGTATACACGCTGGTTTGATCGTTCCGGAGAACGGTCGTCCCCGCGCCGAACGCCGCGTTTCCTGCCGATTTGTTCATGCGACGCGCTGCGGCCGTGAGCCGTTCCGCCATCGGGAGGCGGAACGCGTCGATTTCGAGCCCGTGTGACTGCATGCCGTCCTCCTGTGTTGGAAGGTACCATACCGATATTCGGTATGGACTCCATATAAGCAAAATACGCCATGTTGTCAATGGTGTCTTGGGTTCATCGAAATGCTACCTTCGGAAGGTCGGAACGGTCATCATCCATCGTTCCACGCGGACGTCGTCCGGGCCGTCGAAGTCGTACCAGGCCTTCTCGAATTCCTCGACGGGCATGGTGATGCTCCCCTCGTCCCGTTCTGGATCCATCATCGAGATCGTCGTGTCGTCGATGGCGAACACGACCGAGAAGTGGTCGTCAGGGTCACCGAACGTCGAATACCAGCCGACGACGACCGGGATATTCATGCGGACGGCTTCTCGGATGTCGTCGAACGTCGCGTTCTCCTTGGCGACCGCTTCGTTGCCGAGTTTCCGGACCGCTTCGACCATGTTCACGTGGTCCGTGCCACGATCGGCCGTCGCGTCGCAGAGCTTGGCGAGTTCCTCTTCCGTGTACGTCTTGCCGTAATAGTCGAGCAGGATCTTCAAGCTTGCCGGTCCGCAGAGGCCGGTCGATTGTCGGAAGGGGTTGAGCGTGATGGTCATATCATCCTCGGATGAAATCGGCGACGCCGTCCTTGCGGCGATGCATCCGCTCGGCCGCGAGCGCGAAGTCGTGCGCGTCGTCGTACGCCATGCCTTTGGACATGCGTTCGCGTTCGTCGAGCTCGTGGATGAGCGTGTAGCGCGTCTCCTTCGGGTCCTGCCGGTCGTCGATCCAGACCTCGTTCTTCGGGATGTACGGATAGACGAGGTCGTGGCCGCCGAGGAGGAAATACGGGTCCAGGCCCGCGCGCACCGTCGCGCCGTCGACGTAGACGATCTTGATGGTCCCCTTGCGCGCCGTCTTCGTCACCTTGACCTTGGTCGTTTTCGGGACCGTCAGCGTCTTCTTGGCCTTCTCGCGGATGAGGCGGAACGGCTTGCCGCGCATGGATCTCTCGAGTTTCCAGAGCGCCACGAAGAGCGGTTTCTCGTCCTTCAGCCGCTTGTCGATCCACAGCTCCCCGAGCGGGATATACGTGTAATCCGCGTGGGTGCCGACCCCGCTGAAGTCCGTATCGATCGTATTGCGGATTCGGGCCGCGTCCACGTACTTGACGTTCATGCCCCGCATCATAAAACGCCCGCAGATGCTTGACAAACCTCGAAATATGCGGTACATGCCATACATCGGCATGGGGCCGATTCTCGACGCATGAAGGCCGCGGAGTGCCCGCCTGTCGGGTTCGAGATTATCGGACAAGGAGATTCGCACCGTGAAAACTAGCCCAAAAGCCGAGATACTCGTCGGACGAATTCCAAGGGGTGCCTATAACAGAGACCCCCTCTCCCTCGTCGACGGAAAGCCGCTTTTTCTCACCGGGCGCGATGATAAGGAGTTCATCGTCTGGGGTGAGGAAGAAGGTAAGATGTACGACGGCATCGTGCACCTCTCTCTCGCCGACGGCAGACCACTTTATCTCGCTATGCTCAATCGGAAGTGGTTCGTTGTCTGGGGCGTCGTGGAGGGAAAAAAGTACGTCAGCGTCAAGTGTCATTCCATTGTTGGCGGCAAACCACTCTACATCGCTAAAGACGATGATAAGCAGTTCATCGTCTGGGGTGAGGAAGAGTACAAAGCTTACGACGAAGTCTTCAGCCTTGAAGCAAAGGATGGCGTGATAACCTACGGCGCACGCAAGGGCCGTCGCATCTACCGCGTGACGCGCACCATCTCGGCCTGACGGCCGCCTCCTCCCCGCTTCGGCACTTGCCGGGGCGGGGAGTTTAATTGTTGTCATTCCCGCGTAGGCGGGAATCCAGAATGCCCGAACGTCACTATATTTCGAGGAAATGGGTTCCCGCCTGCGCGGGAATGACAGAAAGAGAAGACGGTGGAGAAAGCTGGTCAACGCGAGGAGGAGAATCGGTCAGTTATGAATGTCCAGGGGAAGACGATGACCGCATCCAAGATTCGCCTCCACCGTCTCGGTTCGCGGAGCAGGCGCCAGAGCCACGCCAGTCCGAGAGCGCGCCGGAAGGCCGGGGCGGGTTTCGCGGTGCCGGACCAGTAGTCGAAGGTGCCGCCGACGCCGACCGCGACCTTCACGCTCGGGAGCGTATCGACATAGCGGCGGATCCATTCCTCCTGCTTGGGATGCCCGAAGGCGACGAGGAGCAGGTCGGGCGCGTTCATGGTGAGGCGGTGCAGGGCTTCGTCGCTCGCGACGTCGCCGGCGCCGGTCTTGTCGATGGCGCCTCCCTGCTCCGCGACGAGGCGAAGTTTCGGATGCTGTTTGCGCAGTTTCCATGCGACCTTGTCCGCGATACCCTCCTTCGCGCCGACAAGCGCGACGCCCCATCCCCTCTCCTCCGCGAGCGCGACGAGCCGTTCCGAGAGGTCCACGCCGGTCATACGCTTCGGCGACGCGCCGCTAAGCCAACCGACGAGCTTAAGGCCGAAACCGTCCACGAGGCGCAGGTCCGCCTGGCGGAGCGTCTGCCAATAGCCGGCGTCGCGTTTGGCCGCGAGCATGATCTCCGGGTTCGCGGTGACGATCCACGTCTTGGTGCCGTGCAGGATGGCCTCATCGATGCGAGAGAGCGTCCCACGCCAATCAAGCCCGTGGATGACGAGCCCGAAACACTCGAACGTCATGCGATCGTCCATATCTTCCGTCAGCGACGCAGGTCGGATGCGTTCAGCGGGAACACGCGGACATCGGTGTAGACGGAGCCGTCCTTGGTGAGCTCGCTCTTCACGAGCGAGATGTCCGTGGGGATCCACTCGAAGGGGTCGAACGACCGGTCCCACGCCGGGAGCAGTTTTCCCTTCCGCGACCGACCGAGGGAGATGTGCGGGATCCACGGCTTGCGGTCGATGCCGGGCGAGGCGACGGAGACGAGGTCACGCAAACGGTCCGTGAACGCCATCCATCGGTCGCTCGGTTCCGGTTCGGCGCGGACGATGAGGTATCCGGGTTTCTTGTGCGGGAACGTGTCGAATCCCGTAAGCCGAAAAGAACCCCCTGGAGGGCGTTCGGCGGCTTTCTCGAGGAGGTGCTCAAGGACGGGAACCTGCGTCTCGTCCACTTCGCCCAGGAACGCGAGCGTGCAATGCCAATTTTCCGGGGCCGTAGGCCTGAAATCCTTCGGTCGGTCCTCGCAGACGTCCCAAACGGCCTGGATCCGCTCACGGACGGCTTTCGGGACCGGAATGCCAACGAAAACGCGCATGATTCATTATACAGGGTTCTCGTCAGGGGGCAAAATGGCCGCGTCAAGCGTCGGAACGTGCTTCATGGCGCGCATCTTCCGGGCCACCTTGGACCGCGCCAGCTCGCGTTCGAGCGAAGCGGCAGCCAAAACGTAGGCCGACTCGTCGGTCCGTACGGTCTCCTTCATGACGGCCTCGGCGCGGGCCGTGGCCTGTTCGATGGCCTCCAGGTCGAGCTCGACGCCGCGTTCCGCCGTGTCCGCCAAGACGCGCACGCGGTTGTCCGCGCCGATCTGGATGAACCCGCCCGAGACGGCCACGTCCTCCTCTTCCTTCCCCCGCGTGAGGTGCGCTACGCCCGGCACGAGCTCCGCGACGAGCGCCGCATGGTGCGGAAGGATCGTGATCTCGCCCTCCTTCGTCGGGAGCGTGATCTTGTCGACCTCCGTCCTGAACACGACACGTTCCGGAGTCACCAGTTCGAATTTGATCATACGGTATCAGTGTCATTCCCGCGGAGGCGACGTGCCGACGGCGGGAACCCCTCCGGAGGGATTCCTGCCTCCGCAGGAACGACAGGGAAAAAAGTCATGTTATGCAATGACTTCGTCGATGCCTCCACGCATGTAGAACGCCTGTTCCGGCTTGTCGTCGTGTTTGCCTGCGAGGATCTCCTCGAAGCTGCGGATCGTCTCCTCAAGCGTGACGAACTTGCCGGCGTGACCCGTGAAGACCTCGGCGACGTGGAACGGCTGGGACAGGAATTTCTGGACCTTGCGGGCGCGGGCTACGGTGAGCCGGTCCTCCTCGGAGAGCTCTTCCATGCCGAGGATGGCGATGATTTCCTGCAGGTCCTTGTAGCGCTGAAGCACGCGTTGGACGCCGCGGGCGACGTCATAGTGGCGCTGGCCTACGATCTCGGGGTCGAGGATGGTCGAGGACGAGTCGAGCGGGTCCACGGCCGGGTAGATGCCGAGCTCCGAGAGCGAGCGCGCGAGCACCACGGTCGAGTCCAGGTGGGAGAAGGTCGTGGCCGGGGCCGGGTCCGTCAGGTCGTCCGCCGGCACGTACACGGCCTGCACCGACGTGATGGAGCCCTTCGAGGTCGAGGTGATGCGCTCCTGCATGGCGCCCATCTCGGTCGCGAGGGTCGGCTGATAGCCCACGGCCGACGGGATGCGGCCGAGCAGGGCCGAGAGCTCGGAGCCCGCTTGCGTGAACCGGAAGATGTTGTCGATGAAGAGCAGCACGTCCTGATGTTCCTCGTCGCGGAAGTACTCGGCCATGGTGAGGCCGGTCAGGGCGACGCGCGCGCGGGCTCCCGGCGGTTCGTTCATCTGGCCGAACACGAGCGCGGTCTTCTCGAGCACGCCGGATCCCGCCATCTCGCGATAGAGGTCGTTGCCTTCGCGTGACCGTTCGCCGACGCCCGTGAACACCGAGTAACCGCCGTGTTCGCTCGCGACGTTGCGGATAAGCTCTTGGATGACGACGGTCTTGCCCACGCCGGCGCCGCCGAAGAGTCCGACCTTGCCGCCCTTCAGGAACGGGCAGATGAGGTCGATGACCTTGATGCCGGTCTCGAGGATCTCCGCCTTGGTGGACTGGTCCTTGAACGGCGGAGGCAGGCGGTGGATGGGGAGCGAGACCTTGGCCTTCGCGTCGCCCTTGCCGTCGATGGGCAAACCGGTGACGCCGAACATGCGTCCGAGCGTCTCGCGTCCGACTGGGACCGTGATGGGCGCGCCCTGGTCCTCGACCTTCATGCCGCGCTTGAGGCCGTCGGTGGACGACATGGCCACGGTGCGGACGTCCCCGCCGCCGAGGTGCTGGGCGACCTCAAGGACGAGCGTCTCGCCGCCGTTCTCGACATGCAGGGCGTTCAGGATGTCCGGCGGGTCCCCCTCGAAGGTCGCGTCCACGACCGGTCCGATGACTTGGGTGATGATTCCGTGTTTCATATGCGTAGGAGTGGTCTATTCAAGGGCTGCTTTACCTGCCGAGATCTCCGAGATCTCCCGGGTGATGCCAGCTTGGCGTGCCTGGTTGTAGGAGAACGTGAGGTCGTCCAGGATGCCGGTCGCGTTGTCCGTGGCGCTGCGCATCGTCATCATGCGGCTGGAGTGCTCCGACGCGGACGATTCGAGCAGGGCCTGGTAGATGCGCGTCTCGAGCAGGCGCGGCAGGAGCCGGTCCAGGACCTCGCGGGGATTCGGCTCGAAGATGGCGCCCGCCTCGGCATCCCCTCCCGCCTCCGCGTCGACGGCCGTCGTGAGTTCGTCCTCCGGGATGATGGGCAGGAGCTGCGCCACGGTCGGGACCTGGGAGATGGCGCTGCGGAAATCCGTGTACATGA
>JAZDIB010000052.1:0-9797 GCA_043805355.1 Patescibacteria group bacterium
CTTCTGCGCCGTCTTCTCGTCGAGGTTCTCAGTGACCTTCTTGAGCTGCGCCTGTTTCGCCTTGACGCGTTCGCCGCGATGCCCGGCCATGCCCGCGAACGTCGCGGCTCCGACGCCGCCCATCGCACCCGACACCTTGAGCATATTCCTCCCCACCAACCCTCGCACGTCCGCGACGCGATCGACGCCCTCGAACCCGAGCTTCGCGCCCTTGCCCGCGATGCGCGCCGTGCCGTATGCGATGCCGGCCGCGCGCCTCGGAGCGCTCCGGATCGCGCCGAGCGCGCTTCCCATCCCAGGCACGGCCTTCGACGTCTCCATCGCGAACTGGAGCCCTGTCCACATGAAGACGATGGCGACGAGGAACGTCCCGAGCTCCTCCACAGTGCCGACCTGATTCGCGAATTCCGAGTCGAAACCCTTCGTTTCCGAGCCGGTGGTCCCAAGCGTATCCAGGAACGGCTTATCGCCCTGCGCGATGGCGAGGCCGAGCCACAGGAAAAATGCCATCACGGGCCCGGCCACGAGCATGGTCGAGAGCCGTTCCCACCATTTGCTCGTGAACGGCGCGACGGCCTTGGACATCTTGGCGGGCAACGCGAGCGCGAAGAACGCAATGGGCGAGAGGATGAGCAGGATCCAGAGCGCCACGATGCGGAAGATGAAGAAGACGGTCATGACCACGAGGGTCACGAGCGCGACGGTCATCAGGATGGCCGCAAGCATGGACGCGACGACGAGCTGCGGTATCGCGGACTTTTCAGGATCACCTCTCTGGTCCGTCCGGAGCGCCGTCATCCTCGTGAGCTTGAACGCCGTGATGAAGTTGCCGCCGGCCGCCTGCTGAAACGCGGACACGAACGTGAGCGTGATGACCTGCGAGAAGTCGATGAGGAGGCCGACCAGCGTCTTCGAGAAATTGATGAGGACGGCCATCAGCAAGAGCTTGGGCAGGACCGCCGTGTAATGGAACTCCTTGTAGCGGACGATGGTCCCGAACGCGACCACGAGCAGGACCACGATGAAGAACATGTTCACCACGTCCCGCACGAGCGGCCATCCGAGGTTGACGGCGTTGCTCTTCACGAAGTTGTTGTACTGCGCGACCGCGACGAGGATGTTCGCGACAAGTACGATGAGCTTGCCGAGCAGCATGATGATCCACCCGAAGAGGTCGGCAATCATGAGAAGAACCCATTCCTTCGCCTCCTCCATCTGTGCGTGCGCGGGCGTGGCCACAACGAACACGCCGACGAGGACGAAGACGCACGCGAACGCGGCCATCTGCCTATTCGACGTGACGAAACGCCACGCGTGCATCACGCGTCCACGCCAGCGGGCGACCGAAGCCTGCATAGATAGGAGAAGTATAGCATACGGACACGCCCCTCCTCTCTCTGTCATTCAGAGCCATCTCCTGAAGGCGAAGAATCTGGTTGTTGAAGCCGCCGGAGAAACCAGATCCTTCGCCGAGCCTCGGGATGACAGGAGGGGTGAATCCTGATAGACTCGGAAGCGCATGGCGAAGGATGTCAAGGTCGATTTTCTCGACACGCAACACGATAAGGCCGCGCGACGGATGACCGTCACCATCGCGGTCTGTTTCGCGTTGTTCGTGGCGGTCCTCTCGGCCGTCGGAGCCGGCGCGTCGTACCGTTCCGCGAACCGCGGCACCAACATCTTCATGGAAATCGGCAACCTACCGGTCATCTCCGACATCCGCCGGCTCGTCATCGGCGAGGGCGCGAACGCGCAGGACCCGACCTCGACGCCGGACGGCCGCATGAACGTGATGATCTTCGGCGTCGGCGGCGGGACCCACAACGGCTCCCAGCTCACCGACACCATCATCCTCATGTCCGTGGACCTGAAGGGCGACCGCGTCGGCATGCTCTCCATCCCGCGCGACCTGGCCTATCCGCTCGGCGGCACGCAGTTCCAAAAGATCAACGCCGTCAACGCCTACGCGGAACAGGCGCATCCGGGCGAAGGCGCGCAGATCGCGGCCAAGGACATCGGCAAACTGCTCGGCGTGCGCATCGACCACGTCGTGAAGATCGACTTCACCGGCTTCGAGAAGTTCATCGACGCGCTCGGCGGCTTGGACATCGACGTCCAGCGCTCCTTCGTGGACAACACCTATCCGACCGACGACGAGCAATGGCAGACCGTGGAATTCACGAAGGGGCAACAGCACATGGACGGCAAGCGCGCGCTCATCTACGTCCGCTCGCGCCACGGCACGGGCGGCGAGGGCTCCGACTTCGCGCGCAGCGCGCGGCAGCAGCAAGTCATCGCCGCGGTGCGCGAGAAGCTCCTCTCCGCCGGCACGCTCCTCAACCCGGGCAAGATCGCCGACCTCTGGGGCGTCGTCTCCTCCAACCTCCAATCCGACCTTTCGGTCTGGGACATGGTGAAGCTCGCGCCGCTCGCGACGCGCATCGACTCGTCCTCCATGGTGACGCACGTCCTCACGCAGGAGGAGCTGAACCCCGCGAACGTGGACGGATCCTACATGCTGTTCCCGAAGAAACCGGACTGGTCCGATATCCGGACGCTCGCGCAGAACCCCTTCGAGACCAAGGCCGAGATGGAGGCGAAGGCGCGTCCGACCGAACCGGTCGTCGTCGAGGTGCGCAACGGCACGATGCACACGGGCTTCGCGGCCGGCGTCGGCGACATCCTCAAGCGGTACGGCTACACGGTCTCGGGGATGGGCAACGCGGTGCGTCGCGGCTATGAGAAATCGGTCATCTTCGACCTGACGGCCGGAAAGAAGCCGACCGAGCTCGCCCGTCTGAAGAAGCTCCTCGACGCGAACGTCTCGTCCGTCCTCCCCTCCTGGATCTCCGGCGCCTCGTCTCAGCGCGTCGTCTATTCCGAAGGGATGTCCGCGGAGCCGGTCGAATCCACGACCACGGAATTCCTGATTATCCTCGGCGAATCGAGTTTCGGCCTCTTCGGGGCCGAGGTCCAATGACCCTATGCCTTTCGCACGCCTCAAGCATTTCCCGATTGTCGCCATCGTGGGACGCGCCAACGTCGGCAAGTCCACGCTCTGGAACCGGCTGACCGAAACCACGCGCGCCATCGTCTCCCCGATCCCGCATACCACCCGCGACCGCAACTACGGCCTCTGCCTTTGGCGCGGGGCCGGCATCGAGGTCGTCGACACGGGCGGCATGGACGCGGAACAAGGCTCGCAGATCGGACGCGGCATCCTCCGACAGGCCGAAATCGCCATCAAGGAATCCGACCTCGTGCTGTTCCTCATCGACGGCGAAGGCGGCGTCATGCCGCAGGACCGCGACCTCGCGCGTCACGCCAAGAAGCTGAACAAACGCGTCCTCCTCGTCGCGAACAAGATCGACAACCCCAGGGCCTCCGGCCTCGCGTCCACCGCGGACGTCTTCGACCTCGGCCTCGGCGATGGCATCCCCATCTCCGCTGGCACGGGCCGCGGCATCGGCGACCTGCTCGACGTGATGGTCGAGGAACTCGTGAAGGCCAACAAGCCGCCCCAGACCATCGAGACGCATGAAGGGCTCCGGCTCGTCATCATGGGTCGCCCGAACGTCGGCAAGTCGTCGCTCATGAACGCCATCCTCGGCGAGGAGCGCGTCATCGTCTCGCCCGTCGCGCACACGACGCGCGAGCCGCAGGACACCACGTTCGAATACCACGGCGAGCACGTGACGCTCGTCGACACGGCCGGCATGCGCAAGCGCAGCCGCATCGAGAAGGGCGTGGAGGCGGCCGGCATCGAACGCAACCGCCAGGTCCTGACGAGCGCGGACGTCGCGTTCCTCGTGTTCGACGCAACGGAAGACCCGCGCACGCAGGACAAACGCCTCGCCGGCCTGCTCGAGGACGCCGGACGTGGCCTTATCCTCGTGGCGAACAAATGGGACCTCGTTCCGGACAAGAAAGTGATGACCTCGGAGAAATACGAGAGATCCATCCGCGAGACGTTCCCGTTCCTCTCGTGGGCGCCGGTCGTCTTCGTGTCCGCGAAGGACCATCAGCGCACGGACAAGCTCCTCGATATGGCGTTCCGCATCCGCGAGGAACGTCGCCGCCGTATCTCGCACAACGCGCTCCAGCGGTTCCTGAAGACCATCGTCGCGCGCAAGAAGCCGGTCCAGGCCGCAGGCCCGTCCTCGCCGTACGTGCACGAGGCCACGCAGATCGGCATCGAGCCGCCGTCCATCCTCATCACGGTGCGCGGCGACAAAGCGTCGGTCCACGTCTCTTGGCTCCGCTATTTCGAGAACCGCCTCCGCGAGAAGTTCGGCTTCGAAGGGACGCCCATCCTCGTGAAGGCGCGCAACGTGAAGTACATCCCGAAGGAAGAGACGGCGAAGGTGCCTGGCGCGCCGAAGGTCGTCGCGAAGAAACCCTGGACCCGCAAGCGCCGCCCCATCGGCCGTCGCGGCGGACGATACTAAACATCCTGTCGTTCCTGCGCAGGCAGGAACCCCTCCCCCTCTTGTATGAAACTCCTCCTCGGACTCGGGAATCCGGGAACGACGTATGTCGGCACCCGTCACAACGCCGGACGCGCGGCGGTCGAGGCGTACGCGACGCGGCATGACGCGAGCTGGAAGAAGGACGCGAAGCGACACGCGGACATCGCCAAGACGACGGTCGACGGCCAGGAAATCCTCCTCGCCCGGACCGCCGTCTACATGAACGAATCCGGCCAGGCCCTCCAAGCCCTCGTATCCTATTATAAGGTGAAGATCGAGGCTATCTTGGTCATCCAAGACGAAATGGACCTCACGCCGGGACGCCTTGCCTTCCTGCGCGAGGGACGGCCTGCCGGACACAACGGCATCACGGATATCCACACGGCCCTCGGACGGACCGATATCTGCCGGCTCCGCATCGGCGTCGGACGACCCCCGAGCAGGAAACCCGCGGAAGATTGGGTGTTGGAACGGCCGTCGGACGAAGACGCTGAAGCCATCGCCGTCGCTATCGTTCGAAGCGTCGACGCCATGGACGATTGGATTGCCCATGGTCCGCAACTGGCGATGACCACGTGGAACCGGAAGTAGCCCTGTCGTTCCTGCGCAGGCAGGAACCCCTCCCCTCTGTCACCGTCCCCTCCGTCGTTGCGAGGATTTCCTCCCCCCTGTCATTGCGAGGCTCTGCGAAGCGATCTCCCTGTCCCATCGGACCGGAGGGAGATTGCCGCGCGCTGCAGGTCTATGCGCTCGCAATGACAGAAACAGCCAACGACAGACGTTGAAAACGACCCAAAAGGTCGTTTTTTGACAACCTCTCCTATCCATGGCAGCGGTGGATATATATGGAATGGGACGCGAACCGTATCGGTTGGCTCGGCCTTGCGTGGTTCGAGGGGTTCGGGTCGCGCTCGATCCGTCGCCTCCGCTCCAAGCATCCGCATGACGGCATGGCCGCCTATTCGATGGGGCTGGATGCCTACGTCGCCATCGGCATCGGGGAATCCGTCGCAGGCCGGTTCGTGGGATGGCGGTCGATCACGGATCCGGAAATGTTCGCCCGGCGATGCGACGACGAAGGCATCCGGTTCGTCCTGCCTGACGATGACGGGTTCCCCCCATACCTCGCTCACACGAGTGACCCGCCGGAATCCCTGTTCCTGCGCGGCGCTCCGCTCCGGCTCGTCCGGCCCATCGCTGTCGTCGGGACGCGTTCCATGACGCCCTACGGCGCCGCGGCGACGGACCGCATCTGCCGCGACCTCGCCGCGGCCGGTTGCGAAATCGTCTCCGGCCTCGCGCTCGGCATCGACGCGCGCGCCCACGCGGCCTGCCTCGACGCAGGAGGGACGACGGTCGCGGTCCTGGCAGGCGGTTGCGACGACGGGTTCATCTACCCGCGGGCCAACATCGCGCTCGCCGCCCGCATCCTTTCCCATGGCGGGACCATCGTGACGGAACTGCTGCTCGGGACCGAAAGCCTCAAGCATCTCTTCCCGTTGCGGAACCGTATCATCGCGTCGCTCTCCGTCGCGACCGTCGTCGTCGAGGCGGCCGAATCTTCCGGCTCGCTCATCACGGCCGCGCTCGCGCTCGAGGAGAACCGCGACGTCTTCGCGGTCCCTGGCCCCATCACGTCGGAACAGTCCGCCGGGACGCACAAGCTCCTCAAGATGGGCGCCATCCCCTGCACGGACGCGGACGATGTCCTCAAGCTCTTCGACCTGCGTTCCCCCTTGCCAGACGGCGCCCGCCTCGCACTCACGGACGAGGAGCGTTCCGTCCTTGGCGTCATCACCCGCCCCCTGCACGTCGACGACATCGTCCGCGACATGCGCCGGCCTGCGTCGACGGTCACGTCCACCCTCATCTCGCTCCAGCTGAAAGGCCTCCTCGCGGAACAGGACGGCAACGTCTTTTCCCGCACCAAATCCGGCAGCCGCGTCGCCCGCGAAGACAAAATACCCTCATCGGAATGATGACCCTCCCCCTCTGTCATTCCCCCTATCTGTCGTTCCTGCGCAGGCAGGAACCCCTCCCCTTCCCTCATTCCCCTTCCCCCCTGTCGTTCCTGCGCAGGCAGGAACCCCTCCCCTTCCCTCATGAAAAGCTATTACGTCTACATCCTCGCCAGTCATCGACACGGAACTCTGTACGTCGGTGTCACCTCGAATCTGTTGACGAGGACATATCAGCATCGCAACGATTTCGTCGAAGGCTTCACCAAGACCCATCACACGCATCTTCTCGTATTTTTCGAGGAAACGACCGACGTGCGCAGCGCCATCCACAGAGAAAAATGCATCAAACGGTGGAAGCGTTCCTGGAAAATCCGCCTCATCGAATCCATGAATCCGACGTGGTCGGATCTGAGCCGAGACTTCACTCCGGAGGGGTTCCTGCCTGCGCAGGAACGACAGAAGGGTATAACAAAATGAAACGTGATTTCTTAGGCATGAATCCATCCCCCGTTTGACATCAGGCCCTTTTGCACGTATCTTCGGAGCCACGTATGAAACTCGTCATCGTCGAATCACCGACAAAAGCGAAGACCATCTCGCGCTTCCTGGGCAAGGACTACAAGGTCCTCGCAAGCTTCGGGCATGTGCGGGATCTCCCGAAATCCAAGCTTGGCGTCGACGTCGAAAACGACTTCGAGCCGACGTACGTCGTCTCACCTGACCACAAGGACAAGGTGAAGGAAATCAAGGACGCGTCGAAAAAAGCCTCGGCCATCCTATTCGCCACCGACGAAGACCGCGAAGGAGAGGCGATCTCGTGGCATCTCGCGCAGATCCTCGGTACCGACCCGGAGAAGACCAAGCGCATCACGTTCCACGAGATTACGCGCGAAGCCATCGAAGCGGCCCTGAAGCATCCGCGCATGCTCGATATGCACCTCGTCGAGGCGCAGACGGCGCGGCGCATCTTGGACCGACTCGTGGGCTATCGCCTTTCGCCATTCCTCTGGAAGACGGTCCGTCGCGGACTTTCGGCCGGCCGTGTGCAGTCCGTCGCCGTACGCCTCATCGTCGAGCGCGAGCGCGAAATCAAGGCGTTCGACCCGCAGGAATACTGGAGCATCGAAGGCACGTTCGGCACGCCGGCGTCGAAGGAGACGTTCGAGGCCAAGTTGAACGCCGTCGCTGGAAAGACGCTGGATAAGATGGCCATCGCGACCAAGGAAGACGCGGACGCGTACGTCACCGAGGCGAAGGCCGCCTCGTTCATCGTCGCGAACGTCGACGCCAAGGAGCGCAAGGCGACCCCGCCTCCCCCGTTCACCACGTCCACCCTCCAACAGGAAGCGAACCGCCGCCTCGGGTTCTCGGCGAAACAGACCATGACCATCGCGCAGCGGCTCTACGAAGGTATCGAACTCGGGTCCGAGGGCGCCGTCGGTCTCATCACCTATATGCGTACCGACTCCGTGAGCCTCGCGGAACGGTTCCTCACGGACGCGGCCGCGACCATCAGCGCCGCGTATGGCAAGGAATACGCCCTCAAGGAACCTCGGACCTACAAGACCAAGAGCAAGAACGCGCAGGAAGCGCATGAGGCCATCCGCCCGACCGATCCCTCGCGGACGCCGGACGAGATCGCGGATTCCCTCGACCCGGGTCAGCTCAAGCTGTACCGGCTCATCTGGCAGCGCAGCCTCGCGACACAGATGTCAGATGCCAAGCTCCTCGGCACGTCGGCCGACCTCTCGGCCGGACGTCTCACGTTCCGCGCCACGGGCCAGCGCGTCCTCTTCGAAGGATACCTGAAACTGTATCCGGACCAGGACAAGGACAAGTTCCTCCCCGAGCTCCGCGTCGGGCAGGACGTGACCGCGACCGACATCGAAGGGAAACAGCACTTCACCGAGCCTGCGGCGCGCTTTTCGGACGCCTCGCTCGTCAAGGCGCTCGAGGAGCTCGACATCGGCCGCCCGTCCACCTACGCGCCGACCATCTCCACCATCATCGACCGCGGCTACGTGGAGCGCGACGACAAGAAGCGTCTCATGCCGACCGACGTCGCCGGCTCCGTGACCGACATCCTCGTCGCGAACTTCCCGGACATCGTGGACACCGGCTTCACGGCGCGCATGGAGAACTCGCTCGACAACATCGCAGAAGGCCGCATGGATTGGCGTCCGCTCATCGCCGCGTTCTACGGTCCGTTCGAGATCGTGCTGAAGGAGAAGGAAGCGGGCCTCGAACGGGAGATCCAGAAGGAAGCCGAGGGCGTCGCCTGCCCCATCTGCGCCGGTGACATGGTCGTGAAAAGCGGCCGGTTCGGCAAGTTCCTCGCATGCACGAAATACCCGGACTGCAAGGGCACCAAACCGCTCAAGGGCGACAAGCCGCGCGCCGAACCCGAGCCGACGGACGAGATCTGCGAGGCCTGCGGCTCGCCGATGGTCAAGAAAGTCGGACGGTACGGGCCGTTCCTCTCGTGTTCCGGCTATCCGAAGTGCAAGACCATCAAGAACATCGAGAAGGTCGTCCTCGACGAGAACGGCCAACAGATCACCTGCCCCGCCTGCAACAAGGGCCACATCCTCGAACGTCTCACGAAGAAGGGCAAGGTCTTCTATTCCTGCAGCGCCTATCCCGACTGCGACCATGCGTTCTGGGACCGGCCGACCGGCACGCCATGCCCGACCTGCAACTACCCCACATTGACGTTCAAGGGCAAGAACAAAATCGTCTGCCCGAAGGAAGGATGCGGCTACAAGGCCGATCGCCCGGACGCGGAATAAGGGAGCTACTGCTTCTCTTTTCCTTTCTGCCCCTCGCCCATCACGTCCCTGTTCCACCACTGGCCGAAGCGTTTCCACGCCGCTTTCGGGTCCCTGAGGATATTGAAGAACCAGGCGAGTCCTTTCGATATACCCGCGATTCCCAGAAACCCTCCCGCGACGCCGACGGCGCCGACCATACCGACGGTCTTCGCGACCCGTTTCATGGCGTGGGGCTTCTTGTCGTCTTCCGTCGCCCTGCCGACACGAACCCGCTCGACAGGCTTGGCGGCCGGCCTCTCCGAGCGCTCGACCTTCTCGGACGGTCGTGGCCGTTCCGCGGTCCCTTCCGGTTTCTTCCTCGCTAACACGCACTCGAGGCCGACGAGGGCCAGCGCGATCTCGCCGATGCGCGACGTCGCGGCCGCCGATTCCTTTTCGAGGGAGGCGATGTTCTTCGTGAGGGCGACAACCGGAGGACGTTTCTCCGGCGGGAGCGATTTGATGTCATCGGCCGGCGCCTCCTTCATAAGCTCCTTGAGCCGGTCCTTCATCCGTTCCGATTCCTCCGCTATCCGCCGAACCGTCTCTTCATGCTC
>JAZDIB010000053.1:0-2963 GCA_043805355.1 Patescibacteria group bacterium
GTGATGGGCAAATCTGCGACGGACGTGGAACCTGATGGGCATATGATATAGGAGAATGGCGGTTTTGTCAAACAAGAGGTAGTCGAGCGACCACGCGGGATGATTGACATACGCGTAGAATAAGGGCATTATTCCCGCACGAATGGGGCTTGCCGCGGTGGCGAAATGGTAGACGCACTAGCTTCAGAAGCTAGCGATCGCAAGGTCATGAGAGTTCGAGTCTCTCCCGCGGCACCACGTAAAAACGACAGTTCACCCTGTCGTTTTTACGTGGCCATTCCTATTTCCACCTCCACCCCGTCTTCACGTACCAGTGCATCAGGTCGTGGAAGCGGTCGGCGGGGCGGCTGACGCTGAGGGTCTCGGTGACGCCCATGATCTTCTTGGAGACGAGGTAGGGCGACGAGGGGCGCACAAGGAAGATTGCCGGAGTGGATTTGCGGATGGCGTCCGAGAGCGAGGTGCGGGCGTCCTGTTGGGCAGACGTCGAGGTCGCGTCGCGGGCGGTCGCGAGGAGCATGTCCACGTCGCGGTCGGCGAGCCCGGAGATGTTGAGTCCGCGGGCCGTCGCCTGACTGCTCCACCAGAACGGGAACAGGTCCTGCTCCGGGCCGAGGAGGACATTCGTGACGATGACGTGGCCGTCGCGTTCGATGGTCGCGCGATGCACGAACGTCTCGGGTTCGAGCGGGACGACCGTGACCTTCACGCCGAGGAGCGACCAGCGCCGCTGGAGGACGTCGGCCACGGCGATGAGTTCCGCCTGGTCGGGCGTGAGGATGGTGAGTTCGAGCGTGGACACGGTCGAGGAGGCGGAGGCCTTCCCGAGCGTACGCACGTCCCCAGATTCTGAGAGCTTCCATCCGGCGGCGTCGAGGAGCGCACGTCCCTCATCCAGCGTGAGGGGTGTGGAGGTCGCGGTCGAGAACGGGTATGGGCCGCCGATTGGCACCGCGCGGCCGCGCCAGGCGTCGACGATTTCCTGTCGGTCCACGACGCCCGCGAGCGCCCGGCGGACGCGTTCGTCGCTCAAGAGTTTTTGCTTCACGTTGAAAAACGCCACGGTTTCCTGCGGGAGTTCGAGCTGGATGCGATGCCACCGGACGGAATCGCCCTGCGTGTCGTCCTTGAGCGGGGAGAAGGCGAGCGCCTGCACGAGGTCGGCGCGGAGGGCGTCTTCCGCCTGCTTGCGGTCGGGATAGAACTGGAACACGACCGTCTTGAGATACGGCTTCACGCCATACCAATGGTCGTCGCGTTCGAGGGTATAGGAACGGATGGAGCCCTTCGCGTCGCGCGTGTAGGATTTGAAGCGGTACGGCCCGGATCCGATCGGCCGCATATTGAGGTCCGCGAGACGCGCGTTCGCGGCCGGGATGTCCTGCCAGAGCTCCGACGGGAGGATACCGACCGTGAGCGACGTGAGGAACTGGAGGTCCGGCGTTTCGAGCTGGAACTGCACGGTCCGCTCGTCCGTGGCGATGGCCTTGACCTTGCGGAACGACGACGCGAGGGGGGACGACCTCGCGGGATCCTGGATGGATTCGACAGTGAACTGGACGTCGTCCGCCGTGACGGGATCGCCCGAGTGGAAGCGCGCATCCTCGCGGATGACGACCGTGAGCGTCTTGCCGTCCTCCGACCATTCGTACCGTTCCGCGAGGTCGGGTGCGGCCTGCATGCCGTCCATCCGGAACAGGCCCGAGAAGACGAGGCTCGCGATGTCGCGGTCCACGTCGTTGCCCGGGGCGTCGATGGGGTTGATGACGCTCGGTTCGCCGATGAGCGCCTCGCTGATGGTCCCGCCGACCACGGGGACGCGGACCGTCCGCTCCTCGACCGTCACGCCGAGGGCGAGGCCGCCGCTCACGAGGAGCAGGGCAATCGAAAGCCAGCCGATGCGGCGTTCGCGCATGGTCAGCACGCGCGGGGCGTAGCGGAGCTGGCGGAGGGTCGGGACCTTGCGGGGGGAGGTGACGGCTACGACCAGCGCGTGGTCGGACGACGCATCGGGCGCGCGCTCCTCGGACGGCGCGGCCGACGGCCACCAGAAAAAGACGCGCTTGACGAGCGCCCGAAGACGGACGACGAACGCGTTCATGTCCCTACGCGAGCGCGATGTTCAGGATCGCGGTCGCGAAGAAGAGGATCGAGAGGCCGATGGTGACGTAGAAGAGGCCCTTTTCGACCCCGCGCTTCGTGCGGAAGACGTTGCCCTCGCCGCCGAACGCGGCACCCAGACCCGAACCGCGTTGCTGGAGCAGGATGGCGGTGACGAGCAGGATGGAGAGGATGACCTGGATGATGGGAAGCAGCAGTTGCCTCATAGGAGTTGTGTCCGTCAAAGGTACCCGAACGATGCCAAAGCGTCAATCTATCTGATATACTCGATGCGATGGCGTCCTTCCGGGAACATCTTCCGAAGAATCCCTGGCTCATCGCGGGCCTCGTCCTGTTCGCGGTGCTCGTCACGGGCCTCGTGCTCTTTGCCGTGCAGGTCTTCGCGTTCGTGCGTGACATCAAGGACGGCAAGCCGAACCCGTTCGAGCGGAACACGGTGCAGGCGAGCGTCACCCAGCTCCTCGCGCAGATGCCGATCGACAGCGTCGACCTCGCGCACCTCTCCGGGACCGGTGACGACCCGAAGCTCGGCAGCCCGTCGCCCAAGGTCCGCATCGTGGAGTTCCTCGATTTTCAGTGCCCGTACTCCGCCTCGGCGGCCCCAGTCCTTCGCGCGTTCCTGGCCAAGCATCCGGAAGAGGTGGAGCTTGTCGTGCGTGACTTTCCGCTCGAGTCCATCCACCCGGAGGCGATGCAGGCGGCCAAGGCTGCGCGGTGCGTGTTCCGCGACGGTGACGCGGATCGGTTCTGGCTCTATCACGACCTGTTGTTCCGGAACCAGGGCACGCTCGATGCCGAAAGCCTCCGCACGTATGCCGAGACGATCGGTGCGGACCTCGCGG
>JAZDIB010000054.1:0-5755 GCA_043805355.1 Patescibacteria group bacterium
CAGTCTGCTTTTGGTTATCGGGTTGGGTCATGGATCGTATGGGCGTAGGGCCTCACCACCCGCGACGGTGAAGCTGTTTAGTACCCGACCCACTTGCCTCAAAACCGCATTCGGCCGAAGCCCTCAAAAAGCTCTCAACACACCACACTGGTGGGGTACTTAACCCGCCTACACCGCCATGCCGCAAAACCCGCCGTTCGGCGGGTTTTGAGTATGGTGCGACTGGGACGATTCGAACGTCCGACCTCTTCCTTCGCAGGGAAGCGCTCTATCCAGCTGAGCTACAGCCGCCTAAATCTTCAACAGCCGCGCAACGATATCAGAGAAATGCTCCTCTTGCAAGAGCAGGTTCTCCTCCATGTATTTCTTCAGATGGTCGCGGATTTCCACGGGATTCTGGGTATCGAGAGGGATCCGGAGGTGCGGTTTCAGGACGCTCCTGGTGTCGAAATAGAGGACTTTCGTCTCCGGCGGGTGGTAGACGATGGAGAAGTTCGACAGGTCCTTGAACTCATAGAGGTGCCCGTCCACGACCACGCCGTTCTTCCCGATCTGCACGAGGATGCGATGGGGGTCCTCGCTGCCCGCAAGGACGAGGATGATGGCCGTCAGCAGGATGAGGAATGCGAACAGGAAGTTCGACGTCACGACCGCGTAGATGAGGAAAAGGACCGTCACGCCGGTCATGTAGATGTACCAGCGGGGACCGCGGTTCCGCTTTTCCCAAGACGGGATTTCCCACGCGAAGGCATCTTGGGCTTTCACGACCTCATCCAAAACCTCTGGGCTGTAGGGCATACGGAGAGTAGTGTATCATGCTGGCGCGTCTGGACAAAAGCCGCGAAGGGCGCTATGTTGGCACGTCATTCCTGGAGGGGTGGCTGAGCTGGTCTAAGGCACCGGACTTGAAATCCGGCGATCCGGCAACGGATCCGTGAGTTCGAATCTCACCCCCTCCGCCATGCATCGAAACCTGCCGTCCGGCAGGTTTTTGCGTAGACCTGTGGAGGGCCTGCAAGGACAGACGCGATGTCGAGAACGCCCGCGAGGTCGCGGACCTCGGTGTCGGGGCTTTTTTCTATGTACCGGTGCGAAATTGGAGTATAATCGATACATATCGCCACCATGTTTCTAGAAGGGGTTGTTGCAAGACTTCGTCTTGGATTTCGAACCTACACATACCTCCTCATAACGGGAATTTTTTGCATCCTGGCCAGTCCTCTCGTGACCCGAGCCGCAGAGACCGTCTATCCTCCGCTCAAGCTGAACGTGCCCATCTCCGGGTCTGAACTCGGTGCGCCTGTCGTCCGTGACGGATATCTGTATGTGACGTTCCTGGCGGAATACATCCAGACCGCCTACGATTACCTGATCGGCATTTCCATGATAGCGGCGGCGATCATGATCGTGTACGGAGGATTCAAGTACATCGTCAGTTCCTCCGGCGCCGGCGTGCAGACCGGCAAGGAGGTCATCAAAGACGCCATCATCGGCCTTCTGCTCGTGCTCGGGTCGTACACGATCTTGGCCACGGTCAACCCGAAACTCATGGTCCTGGATCAATTGAAGGTGCAGGTCATCCGCCCGTCACCGGACCAGAGCTACATCGACGAGTTCGGCTCCACGCCCAACGACCCGGCGCTGTACGAGAAAGCCGCCCGTCCGCAGCCCATCGCGCCCGGGCCTGCGCTGGACGTCTCCGACATCGGCTTCGATAAGCTGAAGACCGGAGCGGCGAAGATCACGGCCATCAACCGGAAAGGGAGGGATCTCTTCAAGGCGGCGACGACGTATCAGGAGAGAATGGACGCCTTGGCGAAGGTCGTCGTCGGATACAAGACCGTGTGCGTAGACCAAGGGCAGTGCGCGTATTGCCAGAGCTGCAGTACCGGAGACGAGCGGGCGACGAGCGTGGATTGTGCGGCGCATTATGTTCTCCAAAAACCCGAAATACTCGGAAGGCTTCGGCAGGTCACCAGCGACATGACATGCGACGACATCATCGGCAATCCCAACGCGTCAAAAAACCCGGATTATGAGAACTTGAAAGGGAAATGTGGGTTATATGCGAGGGAAGTGTATCGTAGGATATTCGGGGCGGCCCTTATGGCTTCAGGCCAGTGGGCAGGCAACTGCTCCTCGTTCTCTATGGGGGCGTTCAATCAGGGGCTCGGGTTCAATCTTTCGAAGGTCCTCTACGATAAGGGGAATTATCCGACCAATTCGCTCGCGGATCCGAAAGGGAGATTCTTCAAGGTAAAGAAGGGGGAGATGGCGACGTTCGATGTGGAAGGATGGGAGGCGGCCATGAGGGAGTACCCCACGACCTTTTATGTAGGGAACATGTCGGATTTTTCGATGCAGATCGCAGGGAAAGGAGGTCTGAAGTTCGGCGATTTGCTGTTTATTCAAAAAAGCCCGAAAGCGGGCGGTGGGGCTCAACATTGGTTCCTCTATACGGGGGGGAGGCCGGACGTGCATTTCAATTTCTTGGAAATGGGAGCAGGGACCGCAAACGTACCGGGGTGGGGAGAAGTCGGCGGCGTCAAGGCGTGGCAGCAGGGCAGCACGATCGAGGACTATCTCGATAGACTGCTCCTCGGAGAGATACTGTGGTCATGTCGGAAGACGAACCCCCCAAAAAACTGTTACGACAAGAACGGAAAGATTATTCGGGATAAGCCGAAGATTGCCCCTGAGGACGGCATTCTTGTGGTGTATCGGCCGATCCTAGAAAATGCCGGAAGTATCGCTCCATGAGCGACGCATCGAGACGGTCGACTCCCGTGCGGCGAAGCGTGTCCGTGACCCGTCTCATCCCATCGCGAGCCACGCGGGACGGAAGATGAGCGCGAGACCGATGGCGAGCATGACGAAGCCGCCGATGATTCGCGAGACGCGGACGTATTTCGTCGTGACGCCTGTAAGCTGGAGCGTGACCATGGCGACGCCGAACACGATAAGGTCGTCCAGCAGGAAGATGGCGATGTAGAGGAGGAGATAGAGATGGTATCCCCACGTCGAGAGGTCGTTCAGCGCGAGGATCTGCGTGAAGACAGCGGGCAATCCGGCCGAACAGACAAGCTCCACGAGGTTGACGAGGACGGCGAGCGCCGCGATGCCTGCGATGGCGAGCGGGAAGCTGCGTTCCTGCACGAAGATCTTGATGCGCTCCATGGTCCACTTCCGGCGTGGGTCTGCCGTGACCTTACAGGTGTTCGTCGCGCCCGTCGCGACGCTCCAGAGGGCGTAAGCGCCCCCGCTGAGCGCGACCACGCCGATAACAGATCGAATCCACCAGAGGAAACCGAGGAAGATCATGATGTTCAGCCACGCGGCGAGGAACAGGTAATAGACGCCGGCGGACGCGAGGAGGAACGTCGAGCCGAGGATCCATCGTCGCGTCGAGCTTTTGACGCCGAGCAGGAGGCCGATGAGGAAGACGAGCGTCCACATCGCGCACGGATTGAATCCGTCCAAGGCCGCGAGGATGACCGTGATGGCGGGAAGGGAATACGAGGAGAGATCGACGGTGCCGAGGAATGGGAGATCGACGGTGCCGACGCGTTTCGTTTCCGTCGTTGGGGCTTGAATGACAGGGGGAGGGGTTCCCTGCCCGTCCGGCAGGCGGGCTGCCTGCGCAGGAACGACAGGAGAAGAGGGGGTGGTCGCTTCGTCGAGGATGGGGCGAACCGAATCTGGGCACGTCCCGTCGAGGCACGCGCGGATCCGTTCACCCATCGAGACGTCGGTCGTGCCTTCCGCGAATCCGATATAGACCTGGTCGCCGATGACGGCGACCGGAACGCCCGAGATTTGGAATCCGATCGTCGAGGCGACGGAACCGAGAAGCTCGGCATTCGCTTGGGAGCTGTAGACCTCGAACCCGTGGATGACCATCGTCGGATAGGTCGAGCGGAGCGCGGTCAGCGCCTCGAATTCCTTCGCGCAATGCGGGCACCCGGAGCCCCAGAAGAAGTAGACGGGTACCGTCTGCGGTTCGGCTGCAGAGGCGCTCGGCGGAGGCAGGAACAGGCCGAGACTCGTCGTGAAGGACAGGAGGGCAACGCAGAGGTATTGGGTCGTTTTCGTCATAGTCGTTCGTGTCCGAAGTATCATAACAGTCCGACGGACCGTCCGGAATCATTGCGGGCGTCCGACGATGCCGATAGGATATTCCCATGTTGTCTTGGGAGGACCCGGTCGCGTATATCCACGGCCTGACGGCGCACCAGCGGCGGGTATTGAAGACGCTCGAGGTCGATACGGTCGGTCAGCTCCTCTCGGTCCTGCCGCGACGGTACGACGACTATTCGCGGCTGGCGTCGCTCGCTAAAGTCACGAACGGCATCGCGGTCACGGTCAAGGTGACGGTGAAGCAGATCCAGAAGGTCCCCACGTTCCGCAAGCGGTTCGCGCTCATCCGGGCGATGGTCTCGGACGCGAGCGGGACCATGACCGCGACGTGGTTCAACCAGCCGTGGCTCGTGGAGCAGATCAAGCCCGGGACCGAGATCTTCCTGTCCGGCGCCGTGACCGAGCGGCCGCGGTTCGGGCGGGGGTTCACCAACCCGCTGTGGGAACCAGCCACGGACGAGACGCTCGCGGCCGGGACCGTGGCGCCGGTCTATCCGCTTTCCGGGTCGCTGACGCAGAAGACGGTGCGCAAGATTTTGCGAGCGGCGCTGGAGGATGTCGCGCCGCCCGACGACCCGATCCCCGAGCCTATCCGCGCGGCCGCCGGCGTGCCGTCGCTCGCCGAGGCCATCCGTCTCGTGCATCGCCCCGTGACCGTCGACGAGGCGGAGCAGGGGAGGCGCCGCTTCGCGTTCGGCGAGCTCTTCCAATATCAACTTGCGCTCGGCATGGCGCGGACCGAGGCGGATACGGCGGGCGCGCCGGTCGTGACGTTCGATGAGCCGTTCGCGAAGGCGTTCGCGTCGTCCCTGCCGTTCGAGATGACCGAGGACCAAAAGAAAGCGGTGTGGGCAGGCGTGAAGGACCTGGGCCGGTCGCGGCCCATGCGTCGGCTCCTGCAGGGGGATGTCGGGTCCGGCAAGACGGCCGTCGGCGCCATGCTCATGGCGCTCGCGTTCCGCGCCGGCGCGTCGTCCGCGTTCATGGCGCCAACGGACCTGCTCGCGAAACAGCACTTCGCCTCGCTCCGGCGCATGCTCGGGCCGCACCGCATCCCGGTCCTGCTCGTGACGTCGTCGTCGCGCGTCCTGTTCGAGGCGGATGTCGAGACGGACCTCAAGCCGTCGGAAGCGAAGGAGCGCATCAGCCGCGGCCGCGTGGCGGTCGTGGGCACGCACGCTCTTCTTGAGCGCGGTCAGTCGCCGCCGGACCTGGCGCTCGCCATCGTGGACGAACAGCATCGGTTCGGGGTGACGCAGCGCGAGACGCTCATCGTGGCGACGCGCGCCGACGGCAAGGTGCCGCATCTCCTCTCGATGTCCGCGACGCCCATCCCGCGGTCGCTCGCGCTCACGCTCCTCGGCGACCTGGACGTCTCCGTCATCCGCACGAAACCGAAAGGACGGTTCCCCATCGCGACCGCCGTGGTCCAGGGCGAACCCGGCCGCGGGACCGCGTATCAGGCGATCCTCGACGACGTAGGCCGCTGCCATCGGGCGTTCGTCATCTGTCCGCTCATCGACCCGTCCGACACGCTCGGCGCGAAGAGCGTCGAGGAGGAAGCGCGTCGCCTCTCCGGCGGACCGTTGCGCGGGCTCCGCGTCGGCATCGTGCACGG
>JAZDIB010000055.1:0-9139 GCA_043805355.1 Patescibacteria group bacterium
GTGACGTTCGCCGGTTTTTCCTTCCATCCCCCCTCTCGCGGGAGGGGGGACCACTCCCCTTCGCGCAGGCACCAAACCTCGACCGTGGCAATCCGCGGATCGGCCGCCATCATCTCCAGCCATTCGCAGAAAAACCCGAGCGCGGAATCCGTCGGGTCCACCGCTTGCGTGATGACGAGGAGACGTTTCTTTCCCATATCAGCTCATCCCTCCTTTCTCGAAAGGAGGGATCATCCCGACACGCAGCCTCAGCATCCTCCAGACGAGCTTCAGATGCCGTCGAATCTCTTTCGGGTAGTCGAGTTTACTTTCACCGTGGATGCGAACCGTCAGCGGCGTCGGGACTTCCGCGATGCGACGATGACGACGGACGAGATGGAATAGGATCTCGGCGTTGATCTCGAACCGGTCCGTCTCGAGCGGCAGTTCGAGCAGCTGTTCTCGTTTATACAATCGAAATATCGGACTCACATCGCGGACCCACGCGCCGATGACGACGGCGTAGACAAACGACGCGGCGTAGGAGATAGCCTTCCGGTAGAACGGGATCTTCTCGTCATATCCCGCGAGCTTCGGCGAACCGGACACGCAGTCGACGTCTCCTTTCCGGAACCGCTCGAGCAGGCGAGACACGAGCGTCGGCGCGAACGTCAGGTCCGTGTCCATCGTGATGACGAGGTCGCCCCGCGCTTCGCGGATGCCGGTCTTTACCGCGGCGCCGAGCCCCCTGTTCACGTCGTGCTTCACGAGGCGGACCGGTCCGCCGAACGATGCCGCGACCTCGGCCGTGGCGTCCGCGCTCCCGTCGTCGATGACGACGATCTCATACGGCTCGTCGAGCGCATCGAACACCGGCAGGACTTCCGCCGGGAACCGCTTCAGGTTCTCTGCCTCGTTATACGCCGGGAAGACGAATGAAATCATAGATGCTTCGTGTCCGTGCTTCCCAGGAATAGGGACGCACGACCTGCTTCGCCTCGATTGAGGCGGATGCGCGCCACGTGGGATCGCCTGCCATGGCCGCGAGCGCATCGACGAAGCCGGTCTCCGTCGAAGGATAGAACCTCGCGACCGACTCGTCCAACACCTCGTGCGACGACGGGACGTCGCTCGCGAGGATCGGCAGCCCGGCAGCGAGGTATTCGAACAGCTTGAGCGGCGAGGTGTAACTCCGGCCGATCTCGTGGTCCGGCGACGTCGTGAGCAGCGCGACGTCGGCGGCGGGGAGGAGACGGACGGCGTCGCGGTGCTCCTTCGGTGGGATAAGGTGCACACGTGTCGAGGAGGACGCCGCGACAAGACCCTTTAGGCGTCGCGCGTCCGCTTCCGGTCCGCCGATGAGGACGAGATGCATGCGCGGGTCCGTCTTCGCCCATGCGCGGACCACGAGATCCACGCCTTTCCAAGGATAGAACGTGCCGAGATAGAAGGCGACGAACGCGTCAGGCGGGACATCGAGCGATCGCCTCGCCTCCTCGCGAGGTATCAGCGTCCCGAAATCCGCCGGATCGTATCCATCGTGCGCCACGCGGATGCGTTCCGCCGGGATGCCGAGGGACACGAGCTTGCCGCGGAGCCCGTCGGAGATGACGATGAACCATGTCACACGTTCTTTGATGCGCTCCCATCGCTTCGGATTGGAGTCCGGCGCGTCATGCAGCTCCAACGCGATGCGCCGGTCCGGGCGCGTGAGGACATCGACCATGGCCGGATCGCGCGTGTACCAGATGTCCGGATGCCGATCGCGCGACCATGCGGCAAGCGCACGGACGAACGCCCAGCGCTGAAACCCATAGGCGAGGCGCTTGGACGGGAACCAGGACCAGGCGAGCGGGTCGAGCGAAGGCAGCGTCACGTGGCGGAAACCGTCCCGCGGGAGTCCGTAGGCCGCGAAGACGTCTTTTCCCTCCGCGCGGGCGGGATTCACGAGCGTGACGTCCGCGCCGATCGCGCCGAACCACGCGCATGTCTGCGCGATCTGATACGCATGCGCCCGTCCGGACGGGATACGCACGTTCTCGACGTAGATGATGTTCATACGAGGCGGTCCCGATGTGCTTTCCACCAGAGATGATAGCTCACGACCGTCCAGATCTCCTGCAGATGGTAGGCCCGCTTCGCGAGATGGTCCTCGAACGCGGCACGAATCGCCTGCCCATCCATCCACGCATGCGTCACGATGGCGTCCTCGATGATGTCGCGTGACCACTCCGTCAGCCCGTCCCGAAGCCACTTGGCATGCGGCGGGAACCAGCCCCGCTTGGGTTCGGAGACGACCTCCGGAAGGCATCGGTCCGCGAACGTCGCGCGCCAGAGTTTCTTGGTCCGGAAGGCATCGACGTGGAGCGACCGGCGGATGCCTGCGGCGAACGCGACGACTGCATCGTCCGTGAGCGGGACGCGGAGCTCGAGCCCATGGCGCATCGTGAGGCGATCCGACCGCACGAACGCGTCGTCTCGAAGCCAGGCCATGCGGTCGAGGGCCATGAACCGACCGACCGGATCCGTCGTGTTGGTCGCGGCAAGGAGTTCCTCCCACCGCGCGATGACGGGTCTATCGTCCGCCGCTTCGCCGAACAGCGTCCGACGGAGCGCAAGCGGCGGGGCATGGAACGAGAGCAGGCGTCCAGCCTCCCGTTCGGCGGACACGAGGTCATGCCATGCTTCACCGCGCGGATGCAGGCGTACGAGCCGTTGGATGACGGAACGCGATCGCGGATTCGCGAGGAGTCCGGCGACGGCCGCGACCCGTCGATACCGGTCGTAGCCGCCGAAGGATTCGTCGCCCCCGTCCCCGGAAAGCACGACCGGAACGTGCGGCGCCGCGAGACGCGCAGCCGCATCCAGCGCCACGACCGAGTGGTTCGCATGCGGCTGGCCGAGGTGCACGGCCATCGCATCCGCCTCGCGGATGACGTCCTCGGGTCCGATCTCGATCTCATGGTGGTCGCACCCCCAGCGTTCGGCGGTCAGGCGGGCCAGCTCCGCATCGCGGTTGAACTTGGGATCCGCGACATTATGTTTGAAACGCGTGGTGAACGTCTTGATGGCGCCGGACGGCTGTGCCAGACGCATGGACGACAGGACCACGGACGAATCGAGACCGCCGGACAGGAAGACGCCGACCGGCCGATCCGACACGAGCTGATTCGCGACCGCGCAATCTACGATGCGGCGGAGCCGTTCCGACGTCTCGGCGGACGGGATATCGACTTGAAGGCGTGCAGGCTCCTTGAGGTCGAACACGACCGAAAGCCCTGCATCTTTCAGCGCATGCAGGACGCCGGGTTCGAGCGACGCGATCCCCCGGAAAATCGTCGCCGGGCCCGGCACGTATCCGACGGCGAGGAAAGATGCGCGTGCCGCCGTGTCTTCCTGCCAACGCGCCTTCAGCTCGAGGAGCACGCCGATTTCGCTCGCGAATCCCCTGCGCCCGTCGATAGCGTCCGCGACGAACAGCGGCTTGATACCCATGCGGTCGCGTGCCAAAAAACATGTCCGCGACTGCCTGTCCCATAGCGCGAACGCGAAGATACCGTGGAACGACCCGAGGTCACGCAGGCCGTGCAGGGATGCGGACGCGAGGAGGCATTCCGTGTCCGTCTGCGTGCGGAACGTCCAGCCTTCCGCGGCGTATCGCGTCCGCAGTTCCCGGTAGTTGTAGATTTCCCCGTTGTACGCAACCGTGAATCGCCCATCGGGCGTCGTCATGGGCTGACGACCGGCTTCGGAGAGGTCGATGATCGAGAGCCGCTTGTGCGCAAGCGAGCATCCGGCGGTCTCGAGACGGCCGTCCTGATCCGGGCCACGGTGGCGAACACGCTCCTCCATCCGACCGAGGAGGTCCGCGTCCGGCATCCCGACGAATCCCGCGAATCCGCACATATCAGGATTTGGGACCGCGACGGCCGCGGATGAAATCCCAGAGTGCGACGAGCGCGGCTCCCGCGAAAATCGCCATGAGGTTGTCGAGCGGGATGCGGTACTTCGTGTATCCAGCGAACAGGGTGTGCATGAACGTGTAGACCAGGACGATCGCGAGTAGAAGGACGGCCTCGCGGTTCCGACGGCGCAGGAGGAGGAACACGCCGATCCACCCGCCGAAGATCACGACGGCGCTCGCGGCGGTGACCGCGGACCGCGCCAGCCACACCTTGACCGGATCCGAACCGAAGGACCACGGCGCGCCGGTCTTCACGGAGGGGAACAGCGACGGCTGCCAGAACGTCTTGAGCTTCAGGAGCTGGAGCTTCCATCCATCCGAGAACCAGTTTCCCTTCAGCCATGCGGTCGCCTTCCCGCTCCAATAGGCGTTCTCGCGGGCCTCGTTGAACGTTGTGAGGTCGTTGCAGGCATCCTCGACCCGAAGCGGCGCCCGCGGATGCCACTCCGTCCAGAACGCCGAATCCCGGAGGACACCATCCGCCGCGAGCTCCGCCTCGATCTCCGGACGCAGGCGATAGATCAGGTACCGAGGATCCGTGCTCGACGTGACCTCGTCGTCCACGACCTCCTGCGGATATCCGCGCCGCGTCAGCTCGTAGATATTCTCGTTGTTTGCCTTGTACAGCCCGAACCCGAGCTCCGTGGAGATCGGGACGAACGCATGGAGCGCAACCCAGTTACGGATGGTCCACGGCGCGATGAGTCCTGCGGAGAACAGCGCCATGAGCGCGACGCCCGCGATGGCACGGCGCCAATCCGGCCAGAGGCGCCACAACACCCACGCGGCGATGAAGGGCGTTGCCGGCAGGATCGTCCCCTGCGTCAGGGCGAGGCACGCGATGGAAAGGCCGGACCCGATGGCGAACCGCCACCGTTTCGATTCCGCAAACCGCAGAACCATCCAGACGATGAGCAGGAGGAAAAAGCTCGAGAGGAACGTGTGATAGTACTGCGTGTAGTGATAGAAGGTGTACGGATACGCAGCCATGAGAAAACCAGCGACGAGCGCGGCGCGCTTTCCGACGAGACGTGCCCCGACGGCATACACGAGCCAGAGTATGCCGACCACGAAGACGTTCTGCGCAATGGCCTGCGCGATGGTGTTCGCGGGGGAAAAGACGGTATACAGCGCCGTTAGGAAAAAGAGATATCCGGGCGACCGCATGGCCGTGAGATGGCAGGGCGCCATCGCGAACCCGTCGCCACGGAAGAAATATTCGATCATCGTCATGAACCCCCACTCGCGGTTCAGGAGCGACCCGTGGAAGAGCGCGACCGATGCGGCGCGCGACAGGATGACAAAGACGAGGAACGCGAGAATCCAGAGGTCGAAACGCGGGCCGACCGCGGGACGCTGCGGCATGCCGCGCCATCCCTCGCGCTGACGGCGATGGAGGGCGTCGCGGGACGGGAAGGTCGCGGCGCGCTCGCGGGCGCTCGCGGCCATGCGTAGGCGGCGCTCCGGGTCCGCAATCTGACGGTCGACGGCCTCCGCAAGTGCCTGCGCGTCGTTCGGACGCACCACGAGGCCGTCGATATCCTTACGCAGGAACGACCCGACGCAACCGACGTCCGTGGCTACGACCGGAACGCCGGCGGCCATGGCTTCGACGATCGTCCTCCCCCACCCCTCATACAGGGACGAAAGGACAAACAGGTCGGCATCGTCCCACAAGGTTGATGCATCACGCCATGATTCAATGCGGACGACGTCATCCAGATGAAGCGCACGCACCTTCTCTTCCAGCCACAGCCGCTCCGGACCGTCGCCTGTGAGCATCAGGATGAATCTGCGACCGCGAGTCTTCAGGAGGCGCGCCGCGTCGAGCAGGACATCAAGGCCTTTCTGTCGCACGAACCGGCACGGCGCGACGATGCGGACATTGCCGCCGAGGGGAGGGATTCCTGCCTGCGCAGGAATGACAGACAGGTCCATCGAGACCGGGATGATATCGATACGTTCCGACGGGACGCCGATGCGGATGAGATGTTCCTTCACGCGTTCGCTCACGGCACGCACGCGCTCGGCGCGATGCAATATGAACCGCCCGAACCACGACCATACGCGGTTCTTCCACGACTCCTTCGCCCAAAATCCGGAGAAGAAGTCCCCATGTTCCTGGATCTCAAGCGGCACGTTCGTCCAACGCGAGATGACATATCCGACGAATCCAGCCGCGAACGGATCCTGCGCGCTCACGACCGTCGCGCCTCGGAGAACGCCCGCTTCCCTGATACCGGCACGAATTGCCCTCCAGATACGCCGAAGCGACATGCCGCGGAATCCCATGGCTCGAAACGTCCCGTCTCCGACGACCGCATCCGACGGACATCGGCTGATGACGACGGAGCGGATCGACGTCCCGTCCGTCGCAAGGGACCCGACGCGAATCGATTCCGAGGACGTGGCGTCAAGCAACTTCCGTTCGTACCCGATCATGACGACGCGCATCCGTCCTTCCTCTCCCTTCAGATACCGCTCGGTCACGCCGACCATATAATCGTACGACCACCCCCCTGTCGTTCCTGTGAAGACAGGAACCCCTCCGGTCTTCCGAGTCTCGATGCGCGACAGCGCCTCGACCCATCGCCCCTTGTCGCCGTACGGCACCACGGTCACGAGACTCCCGAAATCCTCGACCGTCTCCGGATTGCCGCCCTGATCGCTCACGAGGCACGGGAGTCCGATGGACGCGGCTTCGGCGACGACGTGCGGGTATCCTTCATATCCGGAATTCAACGCGAACGCATCCGCGGCCGTGTACCATTGCGCCATCGTCTGACGGTCGATGCGACCCAGGAACCTGACGCGTTCCGCCACGCCTTCCGACACGGCGAGCTTCTTCCACCGTTCCAGCTCGGGCCCATCGCCTGCGACGACGAGGAGGTGTGAGGCGGGGATGTCCTTCCACCAGGTTACGAATTCCGCGACGCCCTTCCACGGTACGGCGCGCACCGCGGTCAGGACGACGGTTTTTCCCTCGACGCCGAGCGCCTGCCGTTCCGCGTCGCGGCCCGATGTCGTCGGCAGCGGATCAACGGCGTTCTTCACGACCTCGATGCGGTCCGACGGCACGCCCCAGCGTTCGACGACCGTCTTGAGATACCGGCTCGGGACGATGACGCGTCGCGCCTTCCGGCTCGTCCACCGCTCCGCCCATTCATAGAAACGGACGACACCGGAATGACGCCCTTTCAAGAATTCGTCGAGTAGGGGCAGAGCTTGTCTCGCCCTCCCCTGTTTCTGCGTCGCCATCTCCCAGGCGTAATCACCGACAACCTTCATGAAGACGTCACGTCCCGCGAGCCGTGCGCCGATGGTCGCAGGCAGCCCCTCGGACACGGGACCCTGCACGTAGACGACGTCCGCCTTCCTCGCGAGGAGGAACGCATGCCAGGCATACCGGAGATAACGGACGACCGGTCCGCCACCACGCGAGACGCGATGTACGGGCCAGGCGGACGACGCATCCGACGTGCCGTAGGCGAGGACCGTGACCGCATGCCCGCGCGACATCAACGCCGACGCGAGTCCCGCGGTGTACGTCGCCGGACCTCCGGATTCCGGCGGATAGATGCCGGTCGCGAGCAGGATCTTCATGGCTTCTGGAGGATAAGCGTCGTGGACCACATGGCGCCGTCGAGCTGCTCCGGCGCGAACCGCGCGTTCAGCGCTTCCTCATAGGCGAACCATTCGACGAGCGCCTCATCGCCTGCGCCGCGCATCACGCCCTTCAACGGGGCGAGATTATGCTTGCGCGTCGCGACGACCTTGAACCCCTGCGCTTCCGCCTGCCGACGGAACGTCGCGTCGTCGACCTTCTTCATGTATGGCCCCTCGACGCCGATGAGCGCGAGCAGCTGGCTGATTGGGACCATAAGCCGTTCCTTGATATCGCGCGAGCGGAAATGCCCCGCGTCGTAATTCAGGAACGCGACTCCACCGGACGAGAGAGCGTCCCAGACCGTCGTGAGGAACGCTTTCCGGTCCACGACATGCTCGATGGCGCTCATCGCGACGATCACGTCGAACGCCCCTTCGACCGGCTTCTGCGCATCCGCGACGCGCAGGTCGAGGCCCTTCAAGCCGGCGGACATCCCGCGCCCGCGGGCGATGGCCTCGGCATCCGTGTCGATGCCGACGACCGTCATGACCGGATGCGTCGGCAGGAACCCGCGCCACTTTGCCCCATCCCCGCACCCGAGGTCGAGCACGCGGCACGCGGATCCGCCAAAATGCCGACCCATCTCATTCAGGATCCATTGCTTCGCCGCATTGCCACGTTCGTAGATCATATTCCTTGTCATTCCTCCTTTCCTGCCTGTCGTTCCTGCGTAGGCAGGAACCCCTCCGGAGGGATTCCCGACGTCGCCTCGTCGGCTCCTCGGGAATGACAGGAACATTGAAGAAGCATTTCCCCGATCCTCCGCGCGATGCCGTCCCATCCGTAGTCTTTCCGGACCATCGCTTCGCCGTTCACGACGAGCTTCCCCTTCAGCCCAGGCTCTTCCTGGATACGTCGCGCCGCCGCGGCGATGGACTCCGGGTCGCGGACCTTGCAGAACACGCCGGTCTCGCCGTCGGTCAGGAAATCCGGGATACCTCCCACAGGCGTACCGATGACCGGAATGCCGGCGCCCATGGCCTCGAGGAACGAGTTGCCGAGACCTTCGGACAGGGACGGCCGGCAGAAGATGTCGCACGCCTGCAGGATGCCAGGCACCTCGTCATGGCCGCGATGCCCCGCGAACACGACACGGTCCGCAAGTCCCTTCTGTGCAACGAGTGACGTGAGCTTCTCCTTGTCTTCCCCATCCCCGACGAGCAGGACCTTGAACGGCGACGGCAGATGCGACAGCGACCGGATGAGGTCGTCCCCTCCGTTCTTGAGCGAGAGGCGCGACACCGTCACGACCACGACGTCATCGGACGCGAAGTCGAACGACGACCGGATGCGTTCACGCTCCTCGACCGAAATGCGCACGGAAAACCTCGCCACGTCTACGCCGTTCGGGATGACGACCGGCGTGCCCCTGAATCCCATCTTTGTCGCCCACCCTGCAAGAAATCTACTGATGGCATGGACCGCGTCAGCGCGCGCGAACACCTTCCGATGCAGCCACTCAAGCCGTCCGGCGCGCTTCGCGTAATGCTCCAGCGGATCGCCTTCCTGAAGCGTCAGCAGGAATCTCG
>JAZDIB010000056.1:0-8268 GCA_043805355.1 Patescibacteria group bacterium
CATGAACGTTTTTCCCCTTCTGGATGTTGGTGTTTCTTGAACACGCGTGAACGTGTCCGTTGATCTATATCAATCCACGCACCTTTTGACACGGCGGATTGACCGGAAAACATATCATTAATTGGGCCTTTTGTCAATCTCCCGGACTCCGTTCAGGCATACATCGTCAAAATGCCGATAAAACGGCGTAACCATGAGGGTTCTTGTGTCTAGGATGACCGCCACGTATCCTATGACGACGTATGGCATCACAACGCGCACCATTGAAGCGCATCTCGAAAGGACCGGTGGTCGTGCTGGTCTGGGACGGCTTCGGCCTGTCCGATACGATTACGGGGAATCCGACGAAGGTCGCGCATATGCCGGTCTGGGACGCCTTGAACCAAGCGTATCCGCATACGAAGCTGGACGCGGACGGGGAGGCTGTCGGATTGCCGAAAGGGCAGCCCGGGAATTCGGAGGCTGGCCACGCGACCATCGGTGCAGGCCGTCCGATCCTCTCTGATCACCTCGTCATCAACGGCGACATCGACGACAAGTCCTTCTTCAATAACCAGGCGATTCTCCAGGCCGCGGCCAACTGCATCCGGAACAAGAGTTCGCTCCATCTGATGGGATTGCTCACGAACGCGCGTAGCGGCCACGCGGCACCGAAGCACCTGAAAGCCCTCATCGATGTCGCCAAGGGGCTCCAGCTCCCGCGCGTCGCTCTGCATCTCTTCACGGACGGACGCGACACGGGGCCGTTCTACGCGACGCACCTGCTCGCCGAGCTCGAGAAGCAACTTCCGCCGACGTTCACCATCGCTTCGGTGATGGGACGTTTCTACGCCATGGATCGGAACCGATATTGGGACCGGACGCTTCTCGCCTACGACGCCATCGCCGCTGGCCGCGGCCTGTCTGCGGAATCTCCGGTGCAGGCCATCACGCGCGCCTACAGCCGCGGCGAGTCGGACGAGTTCATCCTGCCGACGGTGGTCTGCCAGCGCAACACCTGCGTCGCGCCGGTCATGGACAACGACTCGATCGTGTTCTGGAACCTGCGCAGCGACCGCGCCCGCCAGCTGACCAAGCCGTTCGTGATCGACGACTTCGAGGACGCGGAACCCACGGCGCCCAAGCGGAGCGTCAGGCGGAAGAAGCTATGCTTCGTCACGCTCACGGAATTCGGCACGGATCTCGATGACGTGCGTCCGGCGTATCCGCACCGCGAGGTGGATGGCACGCTCGTGGAGGCGCTCCGGTACAGCCGCCAACTCTACGCCGCGGAATCCGAGAAGTTTTCGCAGGTCACCTACTTTTTGAATGGCGGATTCGACAGGCCGCGCTTCAACGAGGACCGTATCCGCGTGCCGTCGCCGCGCATCGCCCGCTACGACGACCGTCCGGCCCTGCATGCGGTCCAGCTCGCCCGGAGGGTCTGCACCGCGCTTAGCAAGGGGTATGACTTCGCGCTCGTGAACTTCGCCAACGCGGACCTCATCGGACACACCGGCAACTACAAGGCCGGTATCAAAGCATGCGAAGCGCTCGACGAGGCGCTCGGCATCGTCTGGAAGAAGGTCCGCGAAATGAAGGGGACGCTCATCGTCACGGCCGACCACGGCAACGTCGAGAAGATGGTCGACGTGTCTGGAGGCGCGGATACCGAACACAACATGAGCCCGGTCCCGTTCCTCGTCGCAGGAAACGGCGTCCGCGGGAAAAAAATCCGCAAAGGAACGCTCGCGGACGTGGCGCCGACGTCCCTCCGTCTGCTCGGCATCCCCAAGCCCAAGGAGATGACGGGCCGCTATCTCCTCTCCTGACATGCCCCGACCCAAGCCCGTCGTCCTTATCGTCGTCGACGGTCTCGGCATCGCGCCGACCGCCGAGGGTAATGCCGTCCGCAAGGCGAACATGCCCGTCTTCAAGCGGCTCGTGGATTCGTATCCGGCCATGACCGTCCGGTCCTCGGCCGAGGCCGTGGGGCTCTCGTGGGGCGAGATGGGGAACTCGCAGGTGGGCCACCTCACCATCGGCACGGGTCGCATCTTGAGCCAGCTGTTCCCACGCATCAACATGGCCATCGAGACCGGGGAGTTCTACACGAACCCCACGTTCCTCGCCGCCATCGAGCACGCGAAGAAGACCGGCGGCACGCTGCATCTCATGGGCCTCGTCTCGCCGGGCGGCGTGCACGCGTCCGACGACCATTGTCATGCGCTCCTCGACCTGTGTAGCCGCCAGAAGTTCGACCGCGTCGCCGTGCACGCGTTCCTCGACGGACGCGACACCATCTTCAATAGCGGCCTTGGGTTCATCCAGACGCTGGAGGCCAAGATGGCGGAGCTGAAGGTCGGGAAGCTCGCGACGCTCGCTGGCCGCTTCTACGCCATGGACCGCGACAGCCGGTGGGATCGCGTGCAAAAAGCGTTCGACGCGATGGCCCTCGGCAAGGCGGACAACGTCGCGACGTCCGCGGTCGACGCCATCAACGCGTCGTACGCCAAGGCGGTGTACGACGAGGAATTCATCCCGACCGTCATCCAGAAAGGCGGCAGGCCCATCGCGACGTTCGGGAAAGGCGACGCGTGCATTTTCTTCAACTTCCGCGCGGACCGCGCCCGCGAGATCACCAAGGCGTTCGCTCTGCCGAGCTTCGACAAGTTCCCCCGCACGCAGATCGAGGACCTGCTCTTCGTCACCATGGCCGAATACGAGAAGGACCTGCCCGTGCAGGTCGCGTTCCCGCCGCAGTTCGTGGAGACCTGCCTCGCCAAGGTCATCTCGGACGCGGGACTGCGTCAGCTCCACATCGCGGAGACGGAGAAGTACGCGCACGTCACCTTCTTCCTGAACGGCATGAACGAGAAGGAATATCCCGGCGAGGATCGCGTCATCATCCCGTCGCCGCGCGTCTCGACGTACGACAAGGCGCCCGAGATGGCGACGCCCCAGATCGCGGAACGGGTGGTGCAGGAGGTCGCGAAAGGGGACTACGATTTCATCATCCTGAACTTCGCGAACCCGGATATGGTCGCCCACACGGGCAACGAGGCCGCGACCGTCACGGCCTGCGAGAGCGTGGACAAGGCGGTCGGGCAGATCACGGACGCGGCGAACGCGGTGGGAGGAGTCGTCGTCATCACGGCGGACCACGGCAACGCGGAGGAGGTGAAGAACCTCACCACCGGCGACATCGACAAGGAACACTCGACCAATCCCGTGCCGTTCATCGTCGTAGGAAAGGCGTTCGAGGGGCTGAAGGCGCCGACCGGCGACGTCATCGGCGGCGACCTCGCGCTTACCCCGCCCGTGGGCATGCTTGCCGACGTCGCGCCGACCATCCTCAAGATTTTGGAACTCCAGATCCCGGACGACATGACGGGCAGGCCGCTGGTGTAGGGGCGCGATTCATCGCGCTCATTTGAATATGAAACCGACGCCGCAATCCGTCGCGAAGACGATCGCCATCCTGAAGCGGCGCTATCCGCAGAAGCCGGACATGGATTTGGGCACGCCAGAGGACACGCTCCTCGGGACGCTCATGTCTGCGCGGACCACGGACAAACAGGTCCTGAAGATGTGGCCGTCGTTCCGCAGGCGGTTCCCGACCTGGCAGGCGCTCGCGAAGGCGGACGTGACGGACATCGAGGACGCCATCGACACCATCGGGCTGTACCGGTCCAAGGCGAAAGCCGTCAACGGTTTGGCGAAGATGATCCTGACGGATTTCGGCGGCACGGTCCCGCGGACCATGGAGGAGCTCACGCGCCTGCCGGGTGTCGGCCGCAAGACCGCGAGCTGCGTGCTGTCGTACGCGTTCGGCGTGCCAGCCATCGCCGTGGACACGCACGTGTTCCGCATCGCGCGCCGGCTCGGCTGGTCGCGGGGCCGGACCCCGGAACAGGTCGAACGCGATCTCCTGAGCCTCGTGCCGAAGCGTCTCTGGGAACAGGTGAACCGCCGCTTCGTCCATTTCGGCCGCGACGTCTGCGTGGGCGGCACCCCGCGTTGCTGGCGCTGCCCGGTCGCCGCATCCTGCGCGTTTTCGCCCAAGACGCGGGCCACGAAACCGACCCGACCGTAGGACGCGCGAAATCTGCTATCCTATCCCCATGTCTGAGCTCGACATCGTCTCCAACATCCAGGTCGCGATGACCTCCACGCCCGTGAACATCGCGGTCGCGGTCTTTTTGGCGCGATGGCTCGTGCTCGGTTTCGGCGTCTTCGGCGTCGCGCTCCTCATGAGTCGGAGCGCGGCACGTCGCCACGCGGTCCGTGAGGCCGCTTGGTCCGCCGGGCTCGCGCTCGCCGCTACAACCCACGTCTCGGCCATCATCGGACGCTTGCGTCCGGACATGCTGCCACTCGACCCGACCGCGCCCGTGACGCTGTTCATCCCGGAGCCGCTGAACGCCTCGTTCCCGTCGGGTCATACGGCCGTATCGTTCGCCATCGCGTCAGCCCTATTCCATATCGACCGGCGCCTTGGCCTCGCGGCCCTGCTCATCGCGCTCCTCGTCGCCCTAGGGCGCGTCGCCGTGGGTGTGCACTTCCCCTCGGACATCATCGGCGGCATCGTGATCGGCATTGGCTCCACCATGACGGTCCGGTACCTGCACGGCCGCATCCGGACGCGCGACCTCAATCGAACCGCCAAGAAACACCGACACGCATGAGATATTTTTTCTTCGCCATCGGTTCCCTGCTCATGGCCGCCGCACTCGCGGTGATGTTCTATATCCCGACCGCGTTCCTGCGCATACCGTTGCCCGACGTGCCCTCGGTCCAGGTCCAGATCCCGGCGAACGCCGACGCGCGGCAGGTCGCGACCATCCTCAAGGACGCCGGCATCATCCGCAACGTGGACGCGTACCGCCTGTATGCCCTGCTCGATCCGTCCGCGGGCCGTCCGAAGCCCGGCATCTACGACCTGAAGCCCGGCATGAACTACCGCCGTCTGGCACGCGCCCTCTCCCTCGGACCCGCGCGAGAGGAGGTCACCATCCGCGTGTTCGAAGGATGGAAGATGAGCGATATCCAAAAGGCCCTTGTGCGTCTGGGCGTCGACGTCGCGCCGAGCGATTTCTATGTCGAGCGCTTCGCCGAGGAGTATCCGTTCCTCGAATCCCTGCCGCCGACGACCACCCTGGAGGGCTATCTCTTCCCCGACACGTATCGCGTGTTCAAGGACCAGCTTCCGGACGCGCTCTTCCGCAAACAGCTCGACGAGTTCCAGCTCCAGACCTCGGGATTCGAGGAGGCGGCCGCGACCTCGCTCCGGACCCTGCACGAAGTCGTCATCCTCGCGTCCATCGTGGAGCGGGAAAGCGGAAGCGACCGCGACGACCCGGTCATCGCCGGCATCTTCATGAACCGCATCAAGCGCGGGATGAAACTCCAGTCCGATGCGACGCTGAATTACGTGACGTCGGTGGAAGGTGGAAGGATGACGTATACCGACCTCGCGAATCCTTCGCCGTACAATTCCTATAAATACGACGGACTGCCGCCCGGTCCCATCTCGAACCCCGGGAAAGCGGCCCTCGACGCGGCGCTCCATTACGCCGAGACGGACTACTTCTTTTTCCTCGCCGATCGCTCCGGAAGGACCTACTTCGCGCGCACCGGCGCGGAGCACGCGGCAAATCGCGCACGGGCCTTCGGGGAGTAGGTGCGGGGCTTGACAAAAGCCCAAAAATATGGTGTACTACGCGGTTCTCGAACCATGCCATGGGGCGTGGGGAGGGATCAGTAAACCGTGGATTCCCCCCGTTTTACGGGGAGAAGGACCAGTGCACCATGAAAAAGCGACAGTCTCGACGCGCCCGCAAGGATGCGCGTCGGCGTTCGTTGCGGGCCAAGGCACGCGACACGTCGCGTTTCCTGCCCGCCCCCGTCCCCGAAGCGGCACCCGAGCCGCTCCCCTCGTTCGAAGATTTGCTCGAAGGCGCGTTGGCGCTCGATGAGCAGGTCCTCGCTCCTCCTCCTCCACCTAGTCACGTGCGTGCCGTCTCGACCCGTCGGCCCCTTGTCCGTCACGGGCTGACTCCCTCCTTCGCGATTGCCGCGGAGCTGGATATCCAGCACGCGTTCGACGAAGCGATCCTCCAGCAGTGTCTGGTGGGTCGCCTCGGCGCCACCTCCGTTGAAGCGTTGCGGTTCTGTAGGGACTTCGGTTCCTTCATCCGTCGACGCGTCGGCTCGTGGACCCGGTCCTCGAAGCACGGCGTGCGGAGCGTTGGCGGCCACCGGCTGTGGGATTCCAACGGGTTTCCCACGGAAATCGGCGAGGAGGTCTGGAATCTCTTCCGTCTCCGCATCCGTCGTCAGGGTGCCATCGAGGCCATCGTGGCTCGCGCGTTCGGTCGGACCCAGCGTCGCGCGGCATGACGGCAGCACATCGTCCGAGTCGGTTCGTGGGGTCGTCTCCGGCATCTGTCGGAGGCGGCCCCGTTTTTTTGTCTCACACATCTTGACGAAACGTGAATTTCTGCTACCGTCCGGAAACCGAACCCGTCCCGTCGGATGGGATCGCCGGTGCACCTTCGAGAAAGAGGTCATACATGCCCATCGTCAAGGTCAGTACGAGCCAGGGGTCCTGCCGCGTCGCCGTTTCCTATCCCTTCGGCGGGAAAAAAGTCTTCATCGCCACGGAACCGCACGTGCTCCGGCGCGGGGACCGGGCCGTCACGGTCCCGGCAGGCGTCGCCTATCTCTACAACTCGGAGCTGGACCGCCGCACCAAGGGCCGGGTGAAACATCTGTTGTTCAAGGGGGCCTACGATCTCCTTCGTGCCATGCAGCACATCTGCATCGGGACGTCGGTCGAGTCCTCGGAAATCATCGAACGGCGCACCGAGATTATCGGCGCCGCTCGGTTCCTGCTCCAGAGCGGCATCGTGACTAAAGAGGAGTATACACAGGTCCTCGACACGCTCCGCGACCTTTCGACCGCGTTCGCCCCACCCAAGCGTCTGCCGGAGAAGCTTGCGGCTTCGGATCGGCTCCGCAAGGCGCGCGACCTGCGCGCGTCGGGCGACGGCCGCGGGATCGCGCAGGCGGCCATGACGGCCGGTGCCGCGAGGAAACAAATCGACAAACGGTCCAAGAGCCTTTCGGGCATCGGCGGCTACTTCTCCGCCTGCGCCATCCGCATCTGCACGAGGATACGCGAGGACGAATCGCGTCTCGCCGCGCTCTGGAAGTTCTTTGGGGACGCGACGCCCGCCGCGGTCGTGGACTGCGAAGACCTGATCGAAGGGATCCACCTCGCGGACGACGACCTTCTGCGCCGCATCGTCCGGAAGTCCGGCATCCGCGCCTTCGCGGACGACATGCGCCGGCTCGAGTGCCGGCCGTACCGTTCCGTCGCGTTCGCCATCGCCGACCATCTGACGGACCTCGAGTCCTCCGTGATGATGCGCGACGTCGTGCGGGCCCGCGTCGTGAGCCAGGAGATCCGTGGGATGCTCCGGCAGCTGCGCATGGTCGGCTACCTCGAGACCATGCTCATCGGCAGGATCTCGTTCTACCTCGACCGCGTCCCGGCCGATCAGCAGGACGCGCAGCATCCTACGCGGAAGGAGATCCAGAAGCGGTTCGAGCGCGTGTCGGACCGGGTCCAGGAATTCGGTCCGGATGATCTCGATGAGGGCATCCTCCTCGACGTCCTTTCCTTCCTCGACCAGGTCCGCAAGGCCCTCGTCTGCGAGGACCTGAAGGCCGCGAAGGAATTCCTCAAGGACATGACGGCCACGCTCGCCCGTCTTCCGGTCCTGAGCGACCCAGGCGAACTCGCCGCCCGCGCCTCTTGACCCATCGCCCCCGTCCCGGACTTCCGGAATGGGGGCTTTCCATATACAAACGGATGTCATCCTCCCGAAGGGTCCCGCCGGAGGCGGGAGAGCGAAGCGAAGGACCTTCACATCGAACCCACTGCCGAGAGCATCTAGGAAATGTCCTCGATGCCCCCGGCGGATGTTCTGTCTGGAAGGTTCTTCGGCCGCTCCGCTTTCCCTCAGAATGACAACAGGACTTCCCTCGGATACACTCCGCCTCATGTCCGAATTCGTCCTCCACGGCGCGTCCTCCAGGTCCACGCGCCGGATCGATTTCACGCGGGAGCTCAACCAGGAGCAGCTCGTGACGGTCACGGGCGGCGACGGCCCTTGCCTCGTGCTCGCTGGAGCCGGATCCGGCAAGACGCGCACCGTGACGTACCGCGTCGCGTTCCTCCTCGAACAGGGCGTGGACCCCTCCTCCATCCTCCTCCTCACG
>JAZDIB010000057.1:0-3530 GCA_043805355.1 Patescibacteria group bacterium
GGTGCCGGCGCGACCGCCGGCAACGGCGGGAGCGGCGGCGAAGGCGCCCAGGGCGCTTCGACGCCGACCAACTGCGACGAAGACGGCGACGGTCACGAGTGTGACAGCGCCGCCTGCGGTGGCGACGACTGCGACGACACCGACATCGACATCCATCCGGGTGCCGACGAGATCTGCGGCGACGGCGTCGACAACAATTGCGACGGCGCCATCGACGAAGGCTGTGAGTGCGACCCCGGCGAGACCGTGGCGTGCTACGGCGGTTCGTCGTCCACCCGGGAAGTCGGCGAGTGTCGCGATGGCGACATGACCTGCAGTTCCCACAGTGCGTGGGGTACCTGCGTCGGTGACGTCACCCCGGTCGACGAGGACTGCGACAACGGTCTCGACGAGGACTGCGACGGAGACGTCGACGACGCGGACTCGGATTGCGACACCGGCAACGGGACCAACCACGGTTGCGTCGTCGGACCGAGCGTCCAGCGGACGGTCAACGCCTACTGGACCTCGCCGGCCAGCTACGAAGCCGAGGAGGTCGAGGTCGCTGGCGGCTGGCTCCAGCAACCGGGCATGGATCCGGTCAGCGGGGACTTCGCCCAGATGAGCTTCGATCCGGCGTCCGGGAAGTGGGTCGGCTACATGGGTCTCATGAGTGGAACGTACCTCGAGTACACCACTCACCACCACAGCGACACCTGCCAAGGCTGGTCGACCAACCAGTGCTGCTATGCCGGCGGGTGCGAGGGATGCAACAGCGACTTCGGGACGAACTCCATCACGGTCGATGGCGCCCCCTTGCAGTGCACGCGCCTCGCATGGAAGGCGTCCGAGACGTGCAACACGCACATCGTGTGCTGCATCCCCTGAACGTCCGAACCTTCAACCGGGCTCGCACATCTCGCGAGCCCCCAACCCACCCCCAACCACAATTCTCGTGGATGGGGGTGGTTTTCATTATGTGACATCGCGGTTCCGACACCGACCGGAAGGCGTGATGAATCACGCCCCTACACTGGCACCATCTTCGGTGGTAACCTCCGTTTCATGTCGAATGTCGGTTTAGGGAGCGGGATCGCCGGGCATGGGACCGTCATCCGCATCCTCGAAGCCTGGATCACGCGACCGCGCAGCGGGTATGTCTTCTTCGGGATGCCGCATCTCGGGAAGCGGACCGTGGCCGAACGGTTCGTGGCGGCGCTCCTCGGCATCGAGCCGCCGACGCATCCGCTCGTGGAGATGGCGCATCCGGATCTCCTGGTCCTCGTGCCGGAGGAGGGGAAGGTGCAGATCTCGGTGGAGCGCGTGCGCGAGGTCCGCGGCCGTCTTTCCGAGCATCCGATGGTCGCGCCGCGCATGGTCACCTATGTCCCGGACGCCGAGCGCATCAACGACGTGAGCTGGAACGCGCTGCTCAAGGTGATGGAAGAGCCCTCGGCCGGGGCCGTGTTCGTGTTCGTCGCGGATGACGTCTCGCGCTTGCCTGCGACCGTGACGAGTCGGCTCACCGCCATCCCGTTCGGGACCGTCCCGCTCGCGGACATCGAGGCGGAACTCATTCGTCGCGGCATCCCGGAAGCGGACGCGCATCGTCGCGCCCTCGATTCCCGCGGACGTCCGGGGCTCGCCATCGAACCGGAAGAGCGGGACGAGACGGACGCGATGCGGTTCCTCGCGGCGACCAAGCTCGGGGAGCGCCTCGCCATCATCGACCGGCTGACCGTGTCATGCGACGGCTCCGACGAGCCGCGGACGGCATGGATCGCCAACCTCGAGACCTGGGGCGAACTCTGCCGCCGCAATCTCGAGAAACTGGGATCGACCGCCATCGTCGCGGCAGAAGGTATCATCACGGCGCGCAGGTTCGTGGGCGGACCCCTCTCGCCGCGCATCCCGCTCGAGGCCGCCGCGCTCCGCCTCCATTCCGCGACGCCGCTCGCCGGGCTGTTCCCGTCGCCGTTGCCGCGCTCCCTGCCGGCCGTTTTTCCCTCACATTGAGTCCGCGGACCCATCTCTTCCTCTGTCGTTGCGAGCGCATAGACGAAACGCGCGCGGCAATCTCCCCACGGTCGAACAGGGAGATTGCTTCGCCGAGCCTCGCAAAGACAGAGGGAAGAACTGTCATTTCGAGCTTGTCGAGAAAACTTCCAATTGGAAGGTCTCTCCGCGCTGGTCGAGACGACATTCTGGATGACGGAAAGGGACATGGACGGGCGTGGAAACCGCGGCTCTGGTATACTTTCATGCATCCATATGAAGAAACTCTCCCTGCGCCTCGCGGTCCCGTTGCTTTCCGTCGTCCTGTTCGGCCAAGGATGCTTCGGCGGCACGAGCACGACATCGACCGGTCCGGACGGCGGCGTGTGGAAGACGACGGACCGCGGCATGACGTGGGCGAACAAGCGCGCGCTCGTCACGGGGCCCAAGATCACGGCCGACGCCGCGACCTTCTCGGTCGTGACCATGGCCATGGATCCGCAGGACGCGTCGACGATCTACATCGGCACGGCGGAGAACGGCCTCGCGTATTCGCTCGACGGCGGCGATTCCTGGCAGCGCGGCAAGTCCTTGAACACGGGACGCATCAGCGCCATCGCTGTCGACTCCAAGAACAAGTGCACGGTCTACGCCGCGAGCGCGAACAAGATCTACAAGACCGAGACCTGCGGACGCGACTGGGCCGCGGTCTTCGTGGACCCGCGCACGGACAAGTCGTTCACGCAGCTCATCGTGGACTGGTACAACCCGACGACGCTCTACGCCGGCACATCGGAAGGCGACATCTTCAAGTCCGTGAACGCGGGCGTCTCGTGGCAGGCGGCGACGCGCATCGAAGGCACGCCCATCTCGTCCATGGTCATCGACCCGCGCGATTCCCGTCTCATCTACGCCGGGACGCAGGGCGACGGCATCTGGCTCACGAGGGACGGCGGGAACACGTGGTCGCAGGTGAAGAAGCAGTTCGGCGACGACTATCGCGATGCGCGGCGGGTGACGCAGGTCGTCCTTGACCCGAAGGCGCCGGGCAAGCTCTACGTCGTGTCCAAGTACGGCATCATCGTGTCGGAAGATATGGGCGAGACGTGGAAGGCACTGAACCTGACTGCGCCGCCGTCGACCATCACCATCCTTTCGATGGCCATCGACCCGGCCGACGCCAAGAAGCTCGTCTACACCAGCCCGACGACCATCACGTATTCGGACGACGGCGGGACGACATGGACGTCCAAGAAACTCCCGACGACGCGGCAGGGCGCGTTCCTGCTCACGGACCCGAAGGACGGCAACATCATCTACCTGGGCACGATTCCGCAGAAACAATAAAGGGATTTCTTTCGTCGAGAAACGGGCGTATTCGCGTCCCGACATATAATTATTTCGCGTCCCGAGGTCATCCGAGGGATCTTCCAGACAGCCGCAGCCCTCCGGCATGCCGCTGCGGCTGATTGGAAGTTCCTTCGACTCGCCTGCGGACAGGCTCGCTCAGGACGCGAAGATTGGGAATACTCCCGCCCTGGGAGTGAAGGCTATTC
>JAZDIB010000058.1:0-16413 GCA_043805355.1 Patescibacteria group bacterium
CAAAGCCGAGCGCGAGGGGATGGCTTCACCGTGTTTGGCTAGACTTTCGACGTAAAGCTCAACGGCTTCCGCGACCATACGTTGGGCTTCCTTCAAGCTTTTGCCGAACGTAACGCAACCTGGGAGGCTTGGGACGATTGCCGTGAAGCCTCCTTCGGGTTCAGGTCGGAATACCACGTTCAAGACGCGATTCATATCACGGCCATTCTTGCATGGATACCCCATTACATCAAATTCGGACTAAGAGGGGTTTCTCGTCTATTTCGAAATCCTCGTCCCTCCTCCTGTGTTGTCGCAATACATGAAGTAGACATCGCCGTTCTCCGGGTTGGTGGCGACGGTGGTCGCGAATCCCCATTCGCGCGCGTTCACCTGATTCCCCGAACGGGTGAATGACCATGTGATCGTCCCGGTGATGACGTTCCGCATTCCCTCGTACATCCTCGTCTCCGTGCTGCTCAACGTAGCCATGCCTCCGCTGATAGGCCCGCGCAGGTTGCCGACGATCATCACGTTGTTCTTCACCGTGAACGTGCCGGACTGGCTCAATTGGGCTGACGCGTCGCCGCTGCAAGAGGCGCTTTGGTTGACCTGATACGTCCCGTCCCACGTGTCGCCGGCTTGCGTGTCGGGTTCGGTGCTGGTCCAGCCTTCTGGGGGAGGGGGCGAGATGTCGGTCGCGGCCGTGGGTCCGGCCGTGGAATTCAGGGTCGTCGCTTCTGCTTCGGCCTGTGCCTTCTTTGATTCCGGGAGGATATTCACGGGAAGGAGACGGTATTCCGGGCAGCCGGGATTCCCGCCGAGGTATCGACTTCCGGAATAGGTGAGCAGGTCCCAGCATGGGTCAGTCCCGTCGCGGTATTGGCACGTGTATCCGGATTCCGAGGTGGGGATGCGCGTGACGCTTCCGGTGCCGCCCACGATGCCACCCTTGCCGTGGCATTCCTCGAAGAACGCCTGGACCGCGTCGCGTTTCGCGGCAGTCGCGTTCGAGACAGGGTCGGGTTGGCCTTGGGTGATCCCCGCGGGCACGGCAACGGGCTTCTGGCCCGCGATCTCGCTTCCGGCAGGAGCGGACGGTTCCGTCGTCCCGCCCGTAGACCCTTCGGGTGCGGCTGGCGGCGGCACAGGCTGGGGAATCGGCGCGGAGGGCTTCTTCGGCTTCGGCGGGGCATCCGTGACGATGACTGCTGCATAAGCTTCCAGCTCATGAGCGGTATCGGCGATGACGGTCATGACGGGTTTCGTCGTTTCCCAGTTCGTCTCCCATGTCTTCGCCGCATCCTTTCCGCCGAACGCGAAATCCTTGCTGGATTTGTACAGGTCATTGACCATGGGCAGGACATCATCCAAACACGTCGTCTTTCCGTCTCGTTCGAAGCAGATGTTGTTCGGGCTTGTCGCCGTTTCCGCGGCATAGGCCGGCTGGATGGCGTATCCGAAGAGCTTGGTCTCGGCCTGGGAGAGTCCGTCCAGCCAGTGTTTCTGGACGAGGAGCTTGGCGGAGATGTACAGCATGGTCTCGCGGTCGTTGCGTCGGATGGCCCGGTCCCCGAACTCCTTCAATTCCAATATCTGATCGACGCTCCTGGCGAAGAAAATCTTGGACCAGCGTTCGCTCATGGCGATCTTGAACCGCTTCGGCGATTCCGGCAGGTTCTTCCAGTCGTCCAGCGTCTTCGTCGCGGTGCTCGCGGACATGGTCCAGTCCGCCACGGCCGCGCGGTAGTCCTTCAACATGTCCGGAACCTCGTACGCACGCATGGTCTCGCCGATTTCCTTGAACCCTTTCGTGAGTTCATCGGTCATCTCCTGCTTGGGTTTCGTCGGAAGCATCACGTCGCCATATGCCCGTCCGATGTCGGCCTCGGTAAGCATGTCCTGAAGCACGGGGAGCGCCTTCTCGGCTTCCCGGTATTCCTGTTCCGTGGCCGCGATCATGAACCAGATGCCGGCGCCGGAACCGACGAACACGAGAAGCAGGCTGATGGCCGTGACGGCGGGCCGTGGAGCCAGAAAACGCGCCAACAGTTTCACGCCCTGGATGAAGAGCATGAGGAGGATGAAGAAGCCGAGGAAGACGGCTCCAGCCGCGAAGATGGTCCCGGCGACCAGGAGCATCTCGTCGACCGACTCTGACTGGTTGAACCACTCTGAAGCGGCGTATGTCCCGAAGAAGAATACGAGGAGCGCGGCTTCGGAGATGCACGCCCGGATAATCCTCACGCGGAACGTCATCGCGTTCATGCGCCCGCCGCATTCAGGGCAGAACGCCACGCCGTCTTTCGCCTTCTTGCCGCATTTAGGACAGAACATATCTACGGTAGGATACCATTTTCGCACGGTGACGCGTTAGGACTCTCATGTCGGTAGCGTCGGTCCGTTGGACCGGCGTTTTCTTTTTGTCATTCCCGCGTAGGCGGGAATCCATTTCCTCGAAGTAGAGAGATGTTCGGTTTGTTTTCTGGGTTCCTGCCGGAGTTTACCCTGAGCGAAGCCGAAGGGCAGGAACGACAGATGGTGGGGAAGGTGAGGGGTGGACGAAGCTACGGAAAACAGGTAGTTTGGCGCCATGCGTATCCTCGGCATCGAGACCTCCTGCGACGAGACGTCCGTCGCGATTCTTGATGTCCGCGGCACGTCCGTCCGGCGCATGTTCCACGAAACGGCGTCGCAGATTCCCGTGCATGCGGTGTACGGCGGCGTGGTGCCGGAAGTGGCGGCGCGCCTCCATGTCGCCGAAATCGTCGCGCTCTTGGATAGGTCGATATTTTTTCGTAGGGGCGGGGTCACCCCGTCCGGGCGCGGTAACCGCGCCCCTACGTTGACTCATGCGACGGATTTGCCGTTCGATGTCATCGCGGTGGCGAAAGGTCCGGGGCTCGCGACGGCGTTGCGCGTCGGCGTGGAAGCGGCACGGACGCTCGCGTTCGCGACCGGGAAGCCCATCGTGGGCGTGAACCATCTGGAGGGGCATCTCGCGTCCGCGTGGCTCGCGCCCGAGAACCGGCGCCGGTGGGAATTCCCGGTCATGGCGCTCCTCGTCTCGGGCGGGCATTCGGAGATCGTGCTCATGAAGGACTTCGGGTCGTATCAGGTCCTGGGGCGGACGCGCGACGACGCGGCTGGGGAGGCGTTCGACAAGACGGCAAAGCTCATGGGCCTCGGGTATCCGGGCGGACCGGCCATCGCCAAGGCCGCAGAGGGCGGGAATCCGAAGGCGTTCGAGCTGCCGCGCCCGATGCTGCACGACGGATCGTTCGACATGAGCTTCTCTGGGCTGAAATCCGCCGTCGCACGGACGTGGGACGAGGTCGGTAGGGGCGGGGTCACCCCGCCCGGGCGCGGAAACCGCGCCCCTACGAAGAAAACCGTTTCCGATATGTGCGCGTCGGTGCAGGAGGCCATCGTGGACGTGCTCGTGGCCAAGACCATCGCGGCCGCGAAAGCGCATCGGCCCAAGGCGCTCTGCATCGTGGGCGGCGTCTCCGCGAACGCGCATCTTCAAGAAAGGATGAAGCACGCGGTCCGGTCGAATTTCCCCCTTACGAAGGGGGAATACAAGGGGGTTCGGATGCTCGCCCCGGCCCGTGGCTTCCACACGGACAACGCGGCCATGATCGCGGCCGCGGGCGCGTGGCATCTCCTGAAGGGCGAATCCCACGACTGGAAGAAGATGGATGCCGAACCGGAGATGGATCTATGATTTTCTTTTTGTCGTTCCCGTTTTTTCCCTGTCATTCCCGCGCAGGCGGGAACCCAGAAAAAACAAACCGGGCATTTCTCTACTTCGAGGAAATGGGTTCCCGCCTGCGCGGGAATGACACAACGATATGAGAAACATCACGGTAAAAAACGGTACTGACTGCAAACGGTTCCGCATCCCGTCGGAGGACGCGTGGGGCGACCTTGCGGCGCATGTCGCGTCGGCGTTGAAGCCGGGAGACATCCTCGCGATGTCCGGGCCGCTCGGCGCGGGCAAGACCACGTTCGTGCAGGCGCTCGCCAAGGCGCTCGGCGCCAAGCGCGTGCCCCAGAGCCCGACCTTCGCGCTCATGCGTTCCTATCCGCTCCACCGCCGCGGTGCGCCGAAGCGTCTCGTGCACGTCGACGCGTACCGCATCACGCATCCGCACGAGATCCTCGCGCTCGACCTGGACGAAGAGCTCTCGGACGGCAAGACCGTCGTGGCCATCGAGTGGCCGGAGAATATCAAAAGTTGGTTGAAGGGGAAGATCTTGATTTCCGTGAGGATCGGTCCGTAAAGAAAATGTCATCCTCCCGAAGGGTCCCGCCGGAGGCGGGAGAAGCCGACGTCGCGTCGGCTGAAGGACCTTCATCTTGAAACCGCTGCCGAGAGCATCGAAGGAAAAATCTTTAAAGACGTCCGTTCTTCATCACGACCCTGTCCGATCCGTCGCGGTAGGTGACGCGGATCGTCGGTCGTTTCACGAGTCCATCCAGATGGATGGGGGATGGCGCGTCGCCGTCGAAATTCGAGCCGATGGCGAAGTGGCACGTGCCATAAGCCTTTTCGTCTTCGAGGATGTTGCCGACGATGCCTGCCTTACGATTCAGTCCGATGCCGAATTCCCCGATGTTCCGGACAAAATTCAAGAACCGTTTCGCGCTCGTGTTCGTCTGCATCCGTTCACCGCTCGCGAGGCACGCGCGCAGACGCCGCGCCTCGGTACCGCCGTAGATGTCCGTCACGAACCCATCTTGGACTAGGCAGGTGATGGGGGTCTTGATGAGGATCATCCCGCGGAGCGACGCGATGGAACCGTCGAAGACGATACGTCCGTTGGACGAGCCGAGAGCGGGACTGACATACACTTCACCCGCAGGGAGGTTGCCGCCAGAACCCGGCGTGCGGAACAAGCCGTCATCCTTGCGCATGGTACGTCCGGAAATCCCCACGGTGATATCCGTTCCGCTGGGCGCCGTGACGCGAACGGACACGCCACCCTTGAAGAGACGTGCGACGTCGGCGACCTCGGTCCGGAGCGTCGCATAGTCGATCGGCACAAGCCTCGCGAAGAGGTCCGTCGTCGCGGCCGGCGACCAGAACGAACGTGTCCGCTTCGCATCGAGTAGACGCTGGAGCGGACTCTCCGTGGAATCCGGCATCTTCCCGATCTTTTCCTTGCTCATCGAGATCACGACATCCGGATGCGTCTTGAGCGCCGTGATGACCGCGCGGTCCGCGACGTCGAGCTGCGTCTTGACCGGCTGGATGATGATGTTCGCTTCGGCTCCTGCCGCGCGTGCTGCTGTCAGGAGCGCCTTCGAAATAGCCAGCACGTCTCGCGAAGGATTCGTGACGATAAGGACGCGCTCCTTCAGCTTCACGTCAAGGACATCCTTGATCGCGGCGTCGGCGGCACGTCGGAGGTCGGTCATGGGAAGGTCACGTCCCCGCAGGCACGTCCTCGATGACCGCCTCGATCTCGGCCACGCGGAGGACCTCGTCGACGCTGGTGAGGCCGTCCAGGGCCTTCAGGAGGCCATCCTGGGTCATGGTGATCATGCCCTGCTTGGCCCCGGCGTCGGCCATCTGGTATTCCGAGACGTTGCCCGAGAGGATGAGGTTCTCGATCTCCTTGCTCATGGTGAGGACCTCGTAGATGCCGACGCGCCCCTTGTATCCCAGGCCGTTGCACGTGGTGCAGGTGTTCTTGCCTTCGGGCGGCGCAAAGAATTCGAGTTTTGTGAGGTCCACGGTGTAGCCGGAATTCTTCGGGATGCCTCCGAGCGTCGCCTTCACCTGCGCGAGAGCGGCCGGAAGCAGGGCCGCTTTCACCTTGCAGTCCTTGCAGAGCCGGCGCACGAGACGCTGGCCGATGATGGCGTTGATGGACGGCGCGAGCAGGAACGGCTTCACGCCCATGGAGATGAAGCGGGGGACGGCGCCGGCCGCGGAGTTCGTGTGGATGGTGGAGAGCACGAGGTGGCCGGTGAGCGACGCCTGGATGGCGATCTCCGCGGTCTCGAGGTCGCGGATCTCGCCGACCATCACGATGTCCGGGTCCTGCCGGAGGATGGAGCGGAGGCCGCGCGCGAAATCGTATTTCTTCTCGTGGTCGATCTGGCTCTGGTTGATGCCCTCGAGCTTGTACTCGATGGGATCCTCGAGCGTGATGATCTTCACGTCCGGGGTGTTCAGCTTCTTCAGCACGGCGTAGAGCGTGGTCGTCTTTCCGGACCCGGTCGGTCCGGTCGTGACCACCATGCCGTTCGGCCGTTCGATCTCGCGCGTGAGCTGCTCCAGCGCCTTGCCGCGGATGCCGAGGTTCGCGAACTCGAGCGCGATGGCCTTGGGCCGCAGGATGCGCATGACGACCGACTCGCCGTAGGCCGTGGGCAAAAACGAGACGCGGATGTCGATCTTCTCGGTCGCGAGGTAGATGGTGATGCGCCCGTCCTGCGGCACGCCCTCCACGTTGATCTTGGCGCCGGCCAGGAGCTTGAGGCGGCTGATCATCTGCTTCCATGATTCGCGCGGGAGCTTGGCCGCGTCCTGCAGGAGCCCGTCGAGGCGCAGGCGTACCTTCACGTCGGATTCCTCGGCCTCGATGTGCACGTCCGACGCGCCGCTCTTGAGCGCCGCGCCGATGAGGAGCGTGATGACGTCCGTGGTCGAGACCTTAGAGATGCGTTCCTGCAGCTGGCGGAAGTCGCCGATTTCCTCTTCGAACCGCTTCAGCGCCTCCTCGTCCACGCGCACGCCGTAGATGACCTCCTTCACTTCCGGCAGGGCGTCATACAGCTTGAGCGCCGCGTCCATGCTCGGGTCCGAGACGAAGTAGACCTGGACGTTGGCGGACTGCTCGGTCGCGAACCGGTGCGCGATGGCGTCCGCTTCCTTGCCCGGCTTCGCCGTGGCGATGCGCATCTCGTCCTCTTGCTTCAGGAACGCGACGGTCCGTGTCCGCTCCGCCTCTTCGCGTGGAAGCATGGCGAGCACCTCGGGCGCGACCGGGAATCCCTTCAGGTCGATGTAGGGGAGCCCGAGCGATGCGGCCTTTTCCTGGGCTTGGCGCTCCTTCTCACGCAGGCCGATCTCGCCCATCTTCTCCTTCAGCGTCTCCTCCTTCGTGAGCTCGAACGACGCCTTCACCGCGGCGGCCGGTTTCTTCGTCGGTTTGGCCGTCCCGCCGGCCACGTAGCCTTTGGGCGTTGGAGGTGTCGCAGTCCCTTCGGGCTTCTTGAAGAGCTCCTCGATGGACTGCCCTGACTTCGATGGAGGTTTTGCCATATCTGCCGGCATTGTATCCGAGATGTGTGGTGTCTGTCATTCCTAATCTAAAACCCCCTCTTGGGCTAAGAGGGGGCAGGGGGAGTTACGAAGTCCCTCCCTATTTTTTGATGGCGAAAAAGCCGGTCAGGCTGCGGACGACGCGGTGGATCTTGGGGACGACGCCGCCTTCGCCGAGGGCGCGGAAGAGGTGGGTCCACGTGGCGTATTGAAGCTGGACCGTGAACGCCGCCGCGACGATCGCGCCGACCACGAAGATGAGCGTGCCGATGAGCAGGCTGAAGGTGAAGAGGCCGACGGACTGCATGAGGGCGGACGTCACGATGAAGGCGAAGATGGGGATCATGACGAACATGAACGACGCGAGGAACGCGAGCCAGACGCCGATGGAGATGATGGCCTGGAGCAGCGCCGTCTCGACGACGACCACCCAGTTGCGCGAGAGGAGCACGGTGCCGCGACGGATGGCATCGCCCAGGTTCGCGCCCTGGAGGATCATGGCGTTGAGGGCGAAGACCTGCATGATGGCGAGGCAGAACGCGACCGGGATGAAGACGATGAACGAGGCGAGGTACATGAGGTACGTCGTCGTGGTCGTATGGTCGAGCGCGAGGAAGAGCGGGAACGCCACCAGGAACCGCAGGATCCACACGAGCGCGAAGACCATCGCGTTCAACGCGACGACCGGCCAGAACGCGTCGGCGCCCACGCGGAACGCGTCGTGGAGCTTAGAGCGCTCGCCGCGGCGGTGTGCGCCGATGGCGTAGACCAAGGCGCCCTGCGCGATGCACGAGATGCCCGCGAAGAAGAGGAGCGCGAGAGCGAGGAAGAGGATCGCCTCGATGCCCCCGACGACGCCGATGAACCACTCGAGGCCCGTGGCGGACGACTGCGAGAGGCTACGGACGAACGCCGAGCCGGTCGAGACGGCGAGGAACGGCCCTTGCGACGAGATGTTCGCGAGCGCGTTGAGCATCACGTCGTAGGACCCGGCGGTCACGAGGATGCCGGCGAGCAGGGAGATGGGCCAGAACCGCTTCTCCTGCCACGCGGTCCGGAACGCATGCATGACGACCTCTCGGTAAATCGGTCGGTGATGGGAAGAACGTATCATAGTATAGGAAAGTATATCACACGCAGACCAAAAAACCCGCGCGAGGCGGGTTTGTCGGTCAGAGCGCGTTCTTCGCGTTCGCGGGCGGGATGCCGACGAGGGCGTAGAACTCGTCCCGGTCGAGCGTCTCCCTCTGCATGAGCGCGTCGGCGACGCGGTCCACGACGTCCTTGTGCCCCGTAAGGAGCGCTGTGGCGTCGGTCAGCGCCTTGCCGATGAGCCCGTCGATTTCCGTGTCGATGGTCTTGGCCGTCTCCTCGCCGTAGTCGCGATTCTCGTGGATCTCGCGGCCGAGGAAGATCATCTCTTCCTGCTCGCCGTAGACGCGCGGCCCGAGCTTCTCGGACATGCCCCACTGCGTGACCATGCTCCGCGCGATGCGGGTGGCCTGCTTCATGTCGCTCGAGGCGCCGGTAGTGATGTCGTCGAAGAAGACCTTCTCCGCCGCGAAGCCGCCGAGCAGGACCTCGAGGTCCTCGACGTACTCGCCGCGCCGGCGCATCTTGCGGTCCTCGAGGGGCAGCTTGATGGTGTAACCGGCGGCGCGGCCGCGGGAGATGATGGAGATCTTGTGGACCGGGTCCGCGTGGGGGAGGAGATGTGCCACGAGGGCGTGGCCCGCCTCATGCACGGCCGTGACGCGGCGTTCCTCCTCGTTCAGGAGGTGACTTCGGCGTTCTGGTCCGAGCATGACCTTCTCGATGGAATCGAAGAGGTCCGACGGGAGCACTTCCTTGCGGTTCCTGCGCGCCGCGAGGATGGCCGCCTCGTTCATGAGGTTCGCGAGGTCGGCTCCGCTGAAGCCGGGCGTGCGTTCCGCGAGCTTGCGGAGCGAGACGTCCTTCGAGAGCGGCTTGCCTTTGCCGTGGATGGTGAGGATATCCTCGCGGTCGTGCAGGTCCGGCGGGTCGAGCACCACGCGGCGGTCGAAGCGTCCGGGTCGGAGCAGGGCCGGGTCGAGCACGTCGGGCCGGTTGGTGGCCGCGATGACGATGATGCCGATGTTCGGCTCGAAGCCGTCCATCTCGACGAGGATCTGGTTCAGGGTCTGTTCACGCTCGTCATGCGAGCCGCCGAGGCCGGAGCCGCGCTGGCGCCCGACCGCGTCGATCTCGTCGATGAAGACGATACACGGCGAGGTCTTCTTGGCCTTGGCGAAGAGGTCGCGTACGCGGGACGCACCTACGCCCACGAACATCTCCACGAACTCGGAACCGCTCATGTGGTAGAAGGGGACATCCGCTTCGCCGGCAACGGCGCGCGCGAGCAAGGTCTTGCCCGTGCCTGGGCCGCCCATGAGAAGCACGCCCTTCGGGATCTTGGCGCCGAGTTCGACGAACTTGCCTGGGCTCTTCAGGAATTCCACGATTTCCGTGAGTTCCTCCTTGGCTTCCTTCACGCCTGCGACTTCTGTGAACGTGATCTTGTCTTTGCCGTCCTTCTGGATATCGCGGGCGCCGGATTGCCCGAACATCATCGCGCGGCTGTTCTGTCCCTGAATCTGCCGGAGGAAGAACCACATGACGCCGACGAGCAGCAGGATGAGGAGCAGGTTCGGCAGGAGGGCGCCGGCCCAGTAGGCCGCGCCAGTCGCCTCCTTCACCTCGACGGGGACCTCGCGGATGCGCTGCGGGTCCACGCCGACGTTCGAGAGGAGCGAGGAGAACGTGTCGCCGGCCTCCTTGCGGACCTTGGCCTTGGTGCCGTCCTTCAGGGTGACGTCCATCGTCATGCCGTTCACGACCACGCCGGCCACGTTGCCGGCCTGGACGTCGGCCGCGAACGTCGTGACGTCGATCGTCTTCGGCGGGTTCACGTCGATGAGGGCGAGCGCCGCGCCGATGAGGGCGACGGCACCCACGAAGAGGAGGACGGTGCGGACCGTGTGGGACATAACCGGTTAGGCCGCGGCCTCCTGCTTCTCCGGGACCTCTTCCTTGGCCTTCTTCAGCGAGAGGCCGAGGCGATGGCTCTCCGGGTCGATGGACACGATGCGGAAGTCGAACTCGTCGCCCACGCGCGCGATCTCGTTCACGTCCTTCACGGGCTTGGCGGCGAGTTCGCTGATGTGCGCGAGACCGTGGATTTCCGGGTCGAGCTCGACGAACAGGCCGAACGGGTTGATCTTGAGCACGCGGCCCTTCACGACCTGGTTCAGCGCGTAGCGTTCGCTCACCTTCTTCCACGGGTCAGGCACGAGCTTCTTCATGGAGAGGAAAATCTTGGAGCCTTCGATGTTGATGATCTCGGCGCGGACGCGGTCGCCCGGCTTCAGGACGTCGCGCGGGTGATCGATGCGCTGCCAGGCGATCTCCGAGATGTGCACGAGGCCCTCGAGGTTCTCGTCGAAGCGGACGAAGGCGCCGAAATCCGTGACGGCCGTGACTTCGCCTTCGATGAGCTCACCGGTCTTGTGCTTGGAGATGACGCCTTCCTGTTTCGTCTCCCAGACAGCCTTCTCCGAGACGATGAGCTTTTCTTCCTCCTCGCTCAGGTCGATGACCTTCACGTCGACGGTCGCGCCCACGAGCTCCTTGAGCTTCTCGAGGATGCGGGCCTTCTCGCCGCCTGCGACGCGCGGGTAGTTGTCCGGCGAGAGCTGCGAGACCGGCAGGAAACCGGTGACGCCCTCGAGACGGACGATGAGGCCGCCCTTGTTGGCATCGAGGACCTTGACCTGGATCACGCCTCCGCCCGTGAAGAGTTCCTTGAGCTTGTCCCAGGACTTCCGGCGTCCGGCGCCCTTCAGGGAGAGCTCGAGCTCGCCGAATTCGTTGTCTAGGTCGATGACCGTAGCTTCGACCTCGTCGCTCACCGCGAGGTGCGCATTCGGGTCGAGTTCCGGTCCGCGGACGAGACCGATGGCCACGCCGCCCACGTCGATGCGGACCTCATTGCGGCCGACCGAAATGACCGTGCCCTTCACGACATCGCCCTGCTTCGGGAAATTGGGGGAGTCGGCGAGCAGGACATCCATCTCGGACAGCGCCACGGCCTCCGGCTTGGTTTCCGTAGGATTGGGAGACATATCTTGCGTTGTTTAGCCTCCCGACGTTCGTCGGGAAGCCTCCGTTCACCAATGAATTATGGGTTGCGGTGATTGGCGGAGCTTCTTAAAGAAGTGGCTAGACCTTACCCGATGGCGCGGGTCTTGGCAAGGGGCTTCGGTCATAATAAAACGGCCCCGTTCCTCTAGTGAGGTTCGGGGCCGGAGATTGGCAGGAGAGAGTTCCTGCAGGTGGGAGTCGGGAGGAGAGACGAGAGCTGTCCGTGGACGTTTGGGGCATTGTTCATGCATCCGTTCGACACACAGTCAGTAGCGAGGCCTGCCTCGCGCTAACATGAGGGACCGGGAGAACCGACCCGAGGGAGGGAGACTCTTCCGCCGAAGCGGGGGAGCCTGACCGACCATCAGGAGGGGGAACCGATTTTTCAGCCCGGCAGAGCTGTCATGCCTCTCGACCAGCGACCGCGCAAGCGCGAATCGTCAGGTCTCTCGTTGAAAGAACCGTTTCCAGTTCCACATCCGGCGCACGTGCGCTCGGGGCATCGGCACCCATCGTCCGATTGGAGCGCAGACCCGTGAGGGAAGCGACCAACCATAGAAGGGAGCGACGACCGAGGCCGAGGCGTCGGGTGCTGTCCGATTGGAGCAGGGGAGTCTCAGGCACAAGCCGTACAGCGCGTGCGTCGCGCTCCACGTCTTCGGCCCGAACCGATTCCGCGAGACCAGCGCCTGGTCCGCGACATTCGAGCGCGTCGTGAAACGCGCACTCTCTTGCCCGGGGGAATCCACGAGGGACTCCGACGAACCCGTGAGGGTTCCTATCCAGCTTCCATGCCGGTGCGGTCACGAGCTCTTGCGAGCGCGCGTCCGTCGTTCATGGTCACCTGATCGTGAGATCTGGGCGTCTTCTTCCACAGGCTCTGATGGGCACAAGGCGTGAACAGAAGTTCACACCACCGTCGGGCGTTGTCTCAGTCGGAAGAGGAGGAGATTAAGCCACCCTTCCGTTCGAGATCGTTTCCGGCCGCGCCGTGCACGTTGACCACCGTGGTGTCGCATTGCTGCGGCCTCCGATGTGAGTGTCAACGCGTCGAGGGGCGTTGTCCATCCGATACACGATACCGAACCGGTATACCGACGTTCCTTGCGGAACGTGGGAGGCCGAAGCCTCGTTCAGGCGGCCGACGCGCGAGATCACCGTTGCCGATGACACAGGGCGCCGCTGTCGTGGCTCTAGGTCTGCCGACCTAGAAGTCGGACAAGACCCGTTGCCGGGACCGCTTGTGGGAGGTGAGTCCCACCGGCTGGCATGTGGACGTTTGTTGCCGTGTTGTAGGGAGCGACTGGTCGCTCGTGAGAGCGAATGTCGCTGTGGGGCGACAAGGGCAAAGGTTACTCTCTTAAAAAACCGCGTCAAGCCCCCTTCTGTGCATAAGTCGTTTTCGTTGTTCAACGAGGCGGTGTTTTGGGGTATACTTGTCGTCATGTTCGACCATGTGTTCGACCTTTCCGATGTGCCGCGCGTCATCGACTTCCTGGTGATGGCAGGTGCGTATGTGGGAAAGAAGGACCGCGCCGAGGCGGAACGGGTCGTGAAAGCGCATCAGGAAGGGATGGTCGCGCCTGTGGAAGAACTTGCCTCTGTCGCGCGGAATCTTGCGTTGGCATCGTGGCCCGCGCGCCATGCCGTCCGTCAGTACTTGGCGCACGAAGGGTCCGAAGAGGAGTGGAAGCGTGTGACCAAGGCGGTGCGTCCCTCGACCAAGGTCCTGATGAACAGGTTCCGGATCGGCGTGGGCGCGAAGACGCTGGATGAGGTCCTCCGACATGAGGACGTCGCCACCGCCTTGCGCGACAACGACGAGATATTCGAGATCCAGCACGTCCGTGATCAGGTCGCCGAAGACGTGTGGCGGGAAAAGAAAGAGACGTTCACGGTGCACGTGAAGGACGGCGAACGAGAGCTTGAGGCGTTCCGGGAACGCATCCGGAAGCTGCGCGATCTCGTCGGCTCCTTGCCGCCGACGGCGCAGGAGGAGGTCTTCTCGAAGATGAAGCAGTACGAAGACCACGTCCTCTTCAAGGGCGAGACGGTCCCGCTCGAAGTGCTCGACAGCGAGATTGCGCTCTACACGGACGAGAAGGAAATCGCCCCGAGGGACGACTGACCGGTCCCTGTCCATCTTCATGCGGATGTATGAGTCTTCTTGTCACCCATCGCCATTCCTTTGTCGTCGGCCTCTTCGGCCTCTTCGTTTCGCTCTTCCTGCATGACTGGATCGTGTATCCGTCTCTGAGGCCGTATGGCACGCTGATGCTTTCGGCTCTCGATCTTCTTCTCCTCGGGATACCGTTCGTATGCGGATGGCAGCTTGTACGGACGCCTCGCATCGCGGGGATCAAAAGGATCGCGACGTGGATTGGTTGGCTTTTCTTTCTGCCGTTTACGATCCATTCGGTAATGGAGATTGGGCACGTCGCGGAGACGTGCCGACGTGCAATCGGATGCGCCGATCGCATGTGGGTGCTGTATCCGACGTTCCTCTACGCCTTCGCAGGGACCCTTATCTTCGTGTTTTCCCTTTCGCAGGTTTCGACGAAGTTGATCCTGCACTCCTCGAAAAAACGGGCCTTCATCCTCGGCGTGTGTCTCTATGCTTCGGCGGTTTCCGTCTTTGCCCTTCAGCCACACGTGACGGTCTTTTTAGGCCCGAGTTTCTACGTGGATACGCTCACGTTTTTCTTTTTCACGAGCGTTCTTTTTTTCGTCGTGAACCGCGTTCTGGACCGGGCCCATCGGCACATTTTCGGATACTGACGTATGTATCGTATCGGAGTCATCGTGAGACCCAAAAGAACGGATGCATTGATCTGTCGATCTCTTGCGGGACATTTTTGCCTTGAGATCGCCCAATACGGCGTGCCTCATGCTGGCTGGCCTTCTTGGATCTTGAAGCGCCTGCGGAACGCCGGACCATGGGCCTTGTTGGGTCATCTCGGATTGTCGTTTTTGATCAAGTCCGAACAGGCGACGGAGCGGTTGTTCGGAAAAACGATTTGGGAGAAATTGGGGACTCGGACGCCCCAGTGGGCTTCGTTGACGAAGACCATCTACAAAGACGAGCGATCCCTCAGGAACCGATTCAAGGACGTCGATGCGATCATTGCCCTGGATGCGTTTCGTCTGTCTCAGTCGTTTTTTCGGGGACTCAGTGTTCCCTATTTCGAGGTGGTGTGGGGCGATGCGACGAAATATCTCGGCGATTCATCGGCCTTTTGGGAGTACGCCATGGGGAATCGGAAGACCTCCATGGTCTCGATGATCGAGAGGACCGCCTATTTCCAAAAAGTCGCTGTCGTACTCCAAATTCCTGTACACACCATTACGGCTGATGAAAGCCTTCGCTCGCTAAAGGTCAAGCAGGCGATCGAGCTCTCTATTGAACTTCCCGCTCTCCTTGAGGACGCAATGGCACATCTGCATGACAATCGCGACGCACCTGAGCGGAAGAAGGTCATCAATCAGTGCTACGCGCCCACGCTCTGGACCTATATCATGTATCGTATCGTCGGATTACGCTCTTTACCGAGATATGCATGCAGACCGAAGGAAATTGTTTTGAAGATACCAACGAAATCATGATATGAAGCACATCCCAATGAGCATGTTCTGGCTCGTCTGCATCGCGTTTGTCGTGATCCTCATCCGTGATTTCACCGTGTATCCGCAGTATTCATGGGGTGAAGCGGTCCTTACGACGTCCATTCGCCTTGCCGTCCTCCTCTTCACGCTGTACCTCACGCATCTATTCCGACCGGGTGCGTGGAAGCGAAAGGGACTGACGATGTTCTGCTTCTTCCTGTGGATTCTCATCATCCCGCATAGCTTCTATAACATCACGCAGGTCCGTCATATTTCGGAGATCTGCAGGTTGTCTCAAGGTCTCTCTTTCGCGGGTCAATGCGATCACTTGCTTTGGAGTCTCCTGCCGCTCCTCCTGTATGGCGTTGGGTCCTTCATCGTCTGCCTGTATTCCGTGGATCATCTGGCATCCCTGTTCAAGAATCCATATAGGAAACTGTTCCTCTTCGGAATCTTTGGATACGTCTCCTTGGGGCTCGCCATCGGAATGTATTCGAGGATCGATTCCATCGTTTCGATCTTCTTTGATGTCCGTACCAATTTCAAGCTCATCGGTTCAGTCATGAGCATCCCGGATTTTTGGTACAACGTCCTCGCCTATTTTGTTTTCGCGAACCTCGTGTACTTCGGCGGAAAGGCGCTTCTCGGACAACGTCGATAAACACCGGACCACCGCGTGACATGAAAACAGAAATCCCGCCGATCGGCGGGATTTCGTTTTGTCGTTCCTGCGGAGGCAGGAACCCCTCCGTTCAGATCTTCTTGATGGTCATGTATCCGGTCCAGATGGCGTAGCCGGCCTTGTCCACCACGGTCGCTCCGTAGCTCACGTAGTTGGTCGAGGCGTACGGGCCGCCGGTCCAGGAGCAGGTTCCGGTGTTGGAACAGGTCTTCACGAGCTGGCCCTCGACCATGAGGTCGATGCGGTCGATGCCGTTCTGGTCGGCCGCCGTCACGGTGAACGTGACGAGGTCCGTGCCTGTGTAGCCGTTCGCGTGGTCCGTGGTCACCGAGATGGAACCCGGGAGGTTGACCGTCCCGGTCGTGCCGGTCGAACCCGTGTCCGTGATCGAGAGCGACGTGACCGGCGTCCAGAGCTGTTGGTTCTCGCCGTCGCGGCCGACGATCTTGGCGTTCACGGAGACGATGGAGCCTGCCGAGTAGTTCGAGCCGTAGAGGACGTAGGAGCACGTCTGGTTCGCACTCGTCTGATACAGCGTGCAGGTCTTCATGAGCGACCCGTTGACGTAGATCTCAGCGCGGTTCAGTCCGTACGGATGCTGCGCGGTCACCGTGTACGTCGTGTTCTGGTCGCGGCGGATGGCCGAGATGCCGGAGTCGAACGACTGCCACGCCGTGATGCTGTAATTGTTGGTGTTGTTGGAATCCGT
>JAZDIB010000059.1:0-22847 GCA_043805355.1 Patescibacteria group bacterium
TGCCATCCTCGAAGCCTGGAACGTCGACTTGCGCGTCGATGCCATCCTCGTGCAGGTTCCCCTGCCTCCTGGGCATGATCAGGATGCGGTCCTCGAGGCGCTCGACCCGACGAAAGACGTGGACGGATTTCATCCGGTGAACGCCGCCGCGCTCCTCGCCGGCGACGCGACGCTGTTCCCGCCCGTGCACGAGGGCATCCTCCGTCTCATCGGCGCGACCGACGTCGTCCTCAAGACCTCTGCGGCCGTGGTCATCGCGAACTCCGAGACATTCGCCGAGCCGCTCGAGCGTCTCCTTACTGTCGCCGGTTGCAAGACGGACGTCTTCGGCGTTGACGACCTCGAGCGTGACAAGCTGAAGGATGCGGATATCGTGGTCGTCGCCGTAGGGAAAACGAGTTTCGTCACCGCGGGCATGGTAAAACCAGGCGTCTGCATCATCGACGTGGGAACGAACCGGCTTCCTGACGGCACAGTCGTCGGAGATGTCGATGCCGCGTCGTTCGAGGGCGTTGATGGGTGGCTATCGCCTGTCCCCGGCGGCGTCGGCCCCATGACCGTGGCGCTCCTGCTCAAGAACGTCCTTGCCCTCGCGAAACGCCGGGCTGATACGTAATACGTTCTACACCGTCATCCCCTCTCCCAAGACCGCGGCGAACCTGCGGCGGCGGATGCTGTAGACGGCGAGGAACATCGCCCCCATCTCCAGCGCGAGTTGGACGAGGATTTCGTACGAGACGATGATGCGCGGGCCGCGGACGGACAGGAGGATGCCATACGTCAGGAAACCGGTCGCGAAGATAGCTAACCAAATCGTCACGAGCATGATGATGTCCTTTCGGATGGGCAGGCGCGTGCCGAGCGCCCATGACGCGAAGACGAATGCGAGGATGAACGCGATGGTCCAACTAAGCAGGAGGATCACGACGCTTGGCGTCGCGTCAGGCAGGATTTTGATGACCACGACGATGGTCGCCATGGACGCGAGGAACTTAAAGAACGAGATGAGGAAGAAACGAAACCACATAGTGATGCTATTGTAGCGCGATTGAGGCCAATCGTTGAAGGATAGCGAAGACGAACGCCGCTGCGGCGACGGCCGGGACGACGACGCGCCAGAGGACGAAGACAGCCCGATCGGCGTCCGTCCGGGGTCGCGGACGCCTGTGCAGGACCGCGGCGGCGGCCAGGACCGCAAGCAGGCCGTTCGCGGCCGTGAACAGCGCCCCGACCACGTCGATAGTCCCAAGGAAGTCGCGCGGCGCGATGAACAGCAGCGCGAGAGGGATGCCGAGCGTGACGGCCTTGCCGACGAAGGGTTTCTGCCGGAAGTCGAGCCGGATCATCGTCTGCATGTCGAACGCGTTCGTGATGAACGACGTGATGACGGCGAGGAACCCGATGAGCGGCAAGGTAAGACGGAGCATCGGCATGCCGATGACGTGTGCCATGGCACCAAAGTCGCCGGACATGCCCGCCGGCGTCGCGAGGAAGATGAAGAGTCCGAACGCCCACGTCAGGACCGCGGCGACGGCCGTGCCGACCGCGACCGCGACGCGCGTCCGCTGCGTGCGACGCCCCGCGATCTCGTAGACGTCCGGAATGACCGTGAGGCCGAACATCGCGAACAGGAACACGCCGTACGGCGCGAGGATGTCGCCCCACGACGTCGCGGCGACGCGCGTGAGGTCAGCCTGCGGAATGGCGGACCCGATGAGGAACAGGAGCAACGCTATGAGCAACCACGTCAGGACGGCCTCGACGCGCGCGACCAAGCGCAACATGGACACGACCGTCACGGCACCGAGCGCCCAAAACAGGACCTGCCATGGCAGGACGCCGATGTCCACGCCGAAAGCCGTCGCGACGTCCGCGAAGAACATCCCGCCAAGCACGACGTACGCGAAATTCGCGCCCGAAATCTGCAGGACATGCGTGACGGCACCAAGCTTCCGGGCCCAGGGGCCGAAGATCTCGCCGAGATAGCCGGGGAACCGCCGCCGCACCGGGTCGCGTACCACGACCTCGACGAACAAGAGGTGCGCGGCCATCACGACTGCGGCGATGACCACGAACGCGAGGGTCCCCGGCCATGCGCCGACCCGCTCCATCATCGCCGGGACGCCGAAAATGCCCGCGCCGATGATGGTCCCGATGACGGTGAGCGTCGCGCGGACCAGCGTCTTCTTCCCTTTGAACATGGTCACAGTATAGCATCTTGCCTCTTGACCTGCGGCGCGATAAGGTCGCTCGGATATGACGCCCGACAAGGTGACGCCTCAGAACCTTGAGGCCGAACAATCCCTGCTCGGGTCGCTTCTGCTCGACAAGGAGGCCATCATCCGCGTCGGCGACCGCATCGCGACCGAGGATTTCTACTCCGACCGGCACCGGATGATCTTCGAGACCATCCTCGACCTCTTCCGCAAGCACGAGCCCATCGATCTCCTCTCGGTCGCTAACCGCCTCGACGAGAAGAAGGAGCTCGATCGCGTCGGCGGCCGCGCCACGCTCATCCAGCTCACCAACGCGGTACCCACGGCGAGTCACGTCGTCCACTACGCCGACATCGTCCAGAAGAAGGCGACGCTCCGACGCCTGCTCTCGGCCGCGTCCGACATCTCGGGCCTGGGCTACGACGAGGCGGAGGACGTCGCGACCGTGCTCGACAAGGCCGAGCAGAAGCTCTTCAACGTTTCGCGCAAGTTCCTGAAGAGCGGCTTCACCCACATCCACGACGTCCTCGACACCGCGTTCGAGCGCATCGACGAGGTGCATCGCGAAAAAGGCAAGCTCCGCGGCATCCCGAGCGGCTACGCCGACCTCGACAGCATCCTCGGCGGCCTGCAGAAGAGCGACCTCATCATCCTCGCGGCGCGCCCATCCTGCGGCAAGACGTCGCTCGCGCTCGACATCGCGCGGACCGTCGCGGTCAAACACAAGATCCCGGTCGGCATCTTCTCGCTCGAAATGAGCAAGGATCAACTCGTGGACCGCATGCTCTGCGCCGAGGCCGGCGTGGACCTCTGGAAGATGCGCACGGGACGCCTGCAGGACGACGGATTGCACGACGACTTCTCGCGCATCGGCCACGCCATCGGCACGCTCTCCGAGGCACCCATCTACATCGACGACTCCGCGAGCGCCAACATCATGGAGATCCGTACCAAGGCGAGGCGCCTGCAGATGGAGTACAATCTCGGCTTCGTGGTCATCGACTACCTCCAGCTCATGGAATCGTACAAGTCGGGCTCCGACAACCGTGTGCAGGAGGTCACGGAAATCACGCGCGGCCTCAAATCCATCGCGCGCGAGCTCGATGTGCCGGTCCTCGCCCTCTCGCAGCTCTCGCGCCAGGTGGAACTGCAGAAGCCGGCCATCCCCCGCCTCGCCCACCTCCGCGAATCGGGCTCCATCGAGCAGGACGCCGACGTCGTGCTCTTCATCTACCGCAAGGCCGCGGATCGCAACTATCGGCAGGAGGACCTCTCACCGGACGAGCGTAACATCGCCGAGATCCACGTGGCCAAGCACCGCAACGGCCCGACCGGCATGGTGAGGCTCTTTTTCGATGCGACGCGCGCAAGCTTCCGCAACCTCGCGCGGCACGAACAGGGCGGCCGGCCGCAGAACCTCGGTCCCGGCGAAGGCTCCCACGCGCCAGCGCTCAACGCCCCGGATCCCGTCCCTTCGTTCGACCCGAACGCCCCTATCGTCACGTCCAACCCGGTATGATCCCCCGCTGTCATTCCCGCGGAGGCTACGTGCCGACGGCGGGAACCCCTCCGGAGGGATTCCTGCCTTCGCAGGAATGACAGAAATAGGATATCCTCCACTCACCACTCACCACCAACCACCAATTTCCCCTCTATGTTCAACAAACTCAAACAGTTCAAGGATATCCGCGACCGCGCCAAGACCATCCAGGCCGCGCTGCAAGATGAACGCGCCGAAGGGAGCGCCGGTTGGGGCAAGGTCAAGGTCGTGATGAACGGCAACCAGCAGGTCATCTCCGTCTCCATCGACCCGGAGGTGCTGTCGGACAAGGCGAAGCTCGAAGGCCTGATCAAGGACGCCGTGAACGACGGTATCGTGAAGATCCAGAAGATCCTTGCGGACAAGATGAAGGATCTCGGCGGCCTCGACCTCGCGCAGGACATGCAGAGCATGATGAAGAAATGAACCGCATCCCGGATGCCATCGGAAACGCCGCGTCGGAGTTCGACGCCATTCCCGGCGTGGGACCGCGTGCCGCCTTGCGGTACGCGTTCTGGCTCGTATCCCTGCCGAAGGAACGCATCCGCCGATTCGCCCAGGCCATGCTCGCCGTCGCCGACGGGGTGATGCATTGCCGGACCTGCGGCGCGTGGTCCACATCCGAAGCTTGCGCCGTCTGCGCCGACCCCGGCCGGGACGCCTCGCAGCTCTGCGTCGTCGCGACGGATCAGGACATGCGCGTCGTGGAGAATTCCGGCGCGTACCGCGGCAGGTACCACGTCCTCGGAGGCCTCCTCGATCCCATCGAAGGCAAAACGCCGGACATGCTCGGCATCGACGCGCTCCTGACCCGCGTCTCGCTTCCGGGAAGCGGCATCACGGAAGTCGTGCTCGCGTTCGACCCGGACGTGCGCGGCGACGCCACGGCGCTCTTCCTCGCGAGGCGCATGCAGGGCCTTCCCATAGGCATCACCCGCCTCGCGCGTGGCCTCCCGACCGGCGCCCAGATCGAATACGCGGATGAGACCACGGTCGCGGACGCCTTTTTGAACCGCCGCAAGACCTGATAACTCCTCCAACCTCCCCTTGAATCAAGGGGAGGACTCTCTAGAAAAACCCCCTCTTGGGTTAAGAGGGGGCTGGGGGCGTTACGATCCGTTCGTCACGCGATTTTCTTGACCTTGATTTTGGTGAACTCCTGGCGGTGGCCGGTGTGCTTCTTGTAGCGCACCTTCGGCTTGTACTTCACGACCTCGATCTTCTTCGAGCGGCCGTGCGCGACCACCTCGGCCGTGACCGTGCGGTCGAGCGTCGGTGATCCGATGTCGACCATGGACCCGTCCGGTTCAGCGACAAGCAGGACCTCAAACGAGACGTCCTCGCCCTTTTCGGCCGTGAGCTTCTCGATCTTCAGTTCGTCGCCTTCCTTGACGACGTACTGCTTCCCACCGGTCTTGATGACGGCAAACATATGGTCGGGAGATTACCTGATGCCGTCGGGGATGTCAACCATGCGGACGGACGCCTCCATGGGAGGCGGGACGTGGGGCGCATATCTTGACACGACGGCCGTTCGATGCTAGAGAGGAGCTGCAATCAAGGAGGAGTCAGAATGTGCCATCGTTGCATGTGTCAACCTTGTCCGTCGTATCATTCGGAAATCAGACGTCTCATCGAAGCATCGGAAGCCAAGGGCGAAGCCCAGGAGCAGGCGGACATCGCCGCCGGAAAAACGCTCTTCAACGGTCCGCTCGGTCGCGCGCTCGCGCTATCGCCAGTCGAGTGGCCACGCGCGCACTACAAGGAGGCACTTGTCGAAGAAACGCTCCTCATCTACACGGATGGGAAGCCGACTTGGAAGCGCTTCGTGGCGGGTGAGACCAGGTTCTTCGACAGCCGACGCCAGTGGAGTGCCTTCACGCAAGCGCGCGAAATCCTCGAGGCGAACCTGCCGCCCGCCGACGTGCGCGCCTCGATCTTCGACCTCTTCAAGCATAGCTATGGCGCGATGGGCATCTGCCGTCGCTATGAGTCGGACGGCACGCCCTACGTGCTCATGGGCATCCGAGGCGAAAAGCTCGCGACGAAGAACATCGGACAGGCGAGCTTTCCCGCAGGCATGGCTGTACCGAACGAGTCCATCATGAACACGCTTCTGCGAGAGTTCAAGGAAGAGACCGGCGTCGGCTTCGATCAGGTCCTTCTCTATCCGGGGCTCGCCATCGCGTACTTCCCTGACTGCTGCAGCATGACCTTCACCGGCCTGCTGGAGACCAAGACGCGCCAGCCCCTCAAAACCTGCTACGAGGTCAAGGGCAAGGTGTTCACCTGGGTCCCGGAACATGCGCTCGCAGAAACGATCGCGACCGGGAACAATATGGAACTCGTCCAGACGTTCCTTTCGCACGACGTCAACGTGCCCGACGACCTCAAGGTCACCAACGACGGCGCCGCGACATACCTTCAACTCGCCACCATCTACCCGCCCTGATCCGAAACGATTGAGGAGGTGTCAAGCGCCAGGACACGTTCCGGCGCTTTTTTCTTTTACCGCAATTCTGATATCGTCCGGGACGTATGTCCTCCTCCGTCCGGAAAGCCGTCATCCCCGTCGCCGGATACGGCACGCGCTTCCTTCCTGCGACGAAATCGGTTCCCAAGACCATGTTCCCGGTCCTGGACAAGCCCGTCCTCCAGTACGTCATCGAGGAAGCGGCCGCGTCCGGTATCACGGACATCCTCGTGATCACGAATCCCGCCGACCGCACCATCGCCGCGCATTTCGCGGAGAACGAGGACCTTTCGGCGTGGCTGGAGAAGAAACGACGCGTCGATATCCTAGACGAACTCCGCGGGCTCTGCTCGACCGTGAACCTGACGTTCATGCCGCAGTCCGGGCCGTATGGAAGCGGCACGCCGATCCTGAACGCCCGGGAGTTCGTCGCGGGAGAACCGTTCGCGATCCTTCTCGGGGACGAAATCTTCGTGGGCGCGACGCCCCGGCTACGCCAGCTGCTCGACACCTATGACCGGCTCCAGAACCCGGTGTTCGGCGTCATCGAGACGGATGACCAGGGCACGAAGCGTTACGGCATCGTGGACCCCGGTCCCGAGGTGTCTCCGGGCATCGTCGAGATGAAAGGGACCGTCGAGAAACCGGGCCCGGAACTCGCACCGTCACGTCTCGCCTGCGTGGGTTCGTACGTCCTGACGCCGGACATCTTCGACTTCATTTCGCTCGACGCGCGCGACGCCCGCGGAGAAAACAGCCTCGTCGAGGCCTACAACGGATTGCGGACGACGCGGCCGTTCTATGCGGTGAAGCTCGTCGGCGAGTACTACGACACCGGTTCCACCGCTGGATGGCTGCGCGCCAATCTCGCGCTCACGCTGAAACGCGACGACCTCCGTGCGGAAATCCAGGACATGCTGCGCAGCGTCGAATCGTAGGACGCCGTCCTCCGCACCACCGTTGACCCGACCTCCGGCGCATGGTATCACCATGACGGAAACGCTCTTTTCACGGAAGGAACGACGCATGGCCGACGATCCCATCATCCGGATTGGGGAAGCCGCAGACATCCAAGCGCTCCTCGACGCGCCGGAATGGACCTATATCGGCAGCACCATCTGCGAGCCGATCCGAGACGAGATCCGCCTGACAGGCGCGAAACACGGCCTTCCCGCGTGGGTCGTCTACGACCTGCTGAACCTGGACATCCCCACGCTCTGCCTGGTGTACCGTCTCGATGATTTCTTCTCAGGCGCATTCCAGAAGCGTCGGTTCCGGCCACCGCCGCAGAACGAAGCCGATTCGGGCTATTACCACGTCCTCCGGTTCCAGTCGTGCTACTGGCACGACTTCGAGAGCTGGTCGGACCTCGCAGCCCTGACCGGACGGAGTATCGTCTTCCATCGGGATATCCCGTTTCCGGGAACACCGGCGAGACGTCCCATAGCGATCTTCCATCCGGACGGCCACATCGAGGAACGCATCGCCTTCGTCGAGCACCTCCGGACGTGGGGCGTCTACGACGCGTATGCCTCGTACAAGCGCCACATCCTCGCGTCGAAATGCGGAGCATGACCGCCTCACGCCCTCGCCTCCGGGGGCTTTTTCGTTTGATCAGATTGTGACAGAATCCGTCGTTGCGAGGAGTCCGACGACGAAGCAATCTTACCTCGATTCTCCGACAGGAACGGTCGGGTCGAAGGATTTCGGTAAGATTGCCGCGTCGCTCGCGGACTCGCTCCTCGCAACGACGGAATGCTCTTATGAAAACACCCGGCTGCGAGGCGCGGGATGTCGAGAGGGCTTAGCCCTGTTGTCCAGGTTCCCGATAGGATTCGGGTCCGGGTTCCGTGTAGAAGATGTCGATGCAATGTAAACCTCCCCTCCCTCCATGTGAAACATGGCTGATGATCGTAATGTGTGGGTGCTCCTTCAGCCATTTTTTACAATGTTCCCTGGCTTTTGTGTAATCCCTTCCCTTTTGGGTACAAACGAACGATTCGAATTTGAGCTCCATGACCTCACCTCCTGCGGTCTGATTATCAGAAATCACGCTCCCTGTCAATCATTTCGGCAAGGTGACGGTCGCGCCTTTGACGAGGCCGAGGTCCCCGGCCATGCCGGCGTTCAGTTCGAGCACGCGGTCCGCTTGCGCGAACGGGATATGGCTCGGCGGGATGTTCTTCCCCTCTTTCGGCGGCTGCAGCGTCGCGACGTCGACGACTTTCCCCTCGTCGATCCAGACGATGTCTAAGGGAAACAGCATCTCTTTCATCCAGAACGGATAGAACCCGCGCTCGTCGAAGACGAACAGCATGCCGGCGTCCTGATCGAGCGACGTCCGACCGGAGAGCCCGCGCATCCGTCCCGCATCCTTATCTACGATTTCGATGCGCAGGGATGAGAGGTCCGTGATGCCTTTCGACGCCACGGGTCGCGTGCCGCGAGAGACGACGAGCACGATCATCACGAACGCCACCGCGAGGATCAGGAGCGCGAGGACGCGGTACCGGATGGTCGGGTCCGACGTTTGAAGTGGCTTGGTGATGCGTCGCGGCATAAATCAGCGTGATTTCGCGGCGCGCCGCTGGGCGTACCGGTTCAGGAGCCACGACGCGAAGACGGTCAGCATCGCGAGGCCGATGACGAGGAAGACCTTGCCGCGTGTCTGCAGGCCGAGGGCGAGGAGCCCGGCCGCGAACGCCGCGCCCCACAGGAGCGAGACCGCGGTGCGGTACGGCACGCCGGCGCGCAGGAGCCGGAAATGGAGATGTGTATCGTCGCCGACCCAGATCTTCTTGCCTCGGCGCAGGCGACCGAGGACGACGAGGGCCGCATCGACGATAGGGATGGCGAGCACGGCGAGGGCGATGGCGACCTTCGCGCTGGAGACGATAGCGAGGAACCCGAGCGTGAAACCGGCGAGCGTGCTGCCGGATTCGCCGAGGAACTGCTTGGCCGGATGGATGTTGCGCGGCAGGAACCCGAGGTAGGCGCCGCCGACCGTCGCCGCCAGCGCCGCGACGCCCGGCTGGAAGTACGTGGGCGAGAGCGTCAGCGCGCCGACCATGCTCGCGCCGATGGCTGCGAGTCCCGTGACGAGACCATCGAGACCGTCCATCAGCTTGGTCGCGTACGTCGCGAAGAGCAGCCACAGGATGGTCAACACGTCCGCAGGGAACGACAGGGTGCCGAACGACCACCACATCAGGGACACGCCGCCGGTGCCGGTCAGGCTCGAGACCTGGATGATGCCCGTGCCGGACGCGATGACCGTGATGGCCGCAAGGAACGGGAACACGAGCTGGATGCCGGCCGTGAGCGGATACCGGTCGTCGAGCATGCCGCCGATGGTGAGGATGAGGATGGCGACGGCGAATCCCGCGAGCTGGACGAGGGAGATGCCCTGCAGGAGCCCGTTCATCGCGAGCAGTCCTGTGCCGATGAGGATGGTCGCGGCGATGCCGACGCCTCCGAACAGCGGGACGTCGTGTGTGTGGATCTTCCGGCCCCCGGTCGGACGGTCCACGGCACCGACACGCTCCGCGACGAACGACGTGATGTGCGAGAGCAGGTAGGAACACACCGTCGCGAACACGACGCCCGTGAGCGCCGCCGTCATCAAGATGGTCCTGTCTGCGATCATAGGGCCGCCGCTTTCCGCACTTGCACCGACATGTCCGCCATCAGCACGATGGTGTCGCCGCGCTGGGCCTCATGCCGCAGAAGCACGTCCGCGAGCGCGTTGTCCACCCGCTCCTGGATGACCCTGCGCAACGGCCGCGCGCCGAACATCGGGTCGTAGCCTTCCTTCGCGAGCGCTTCGACGGCTTCGTCTTCCGCCATGAACGTGAAGCCCTTCGCCTCGAGCCGCTGGCCGACCGCGTGGATCTGGAGATGCGCGATCTGCGTCACGTCGTCCATGGTGAGCGGCTTGAACACGATGATGCCGTCGAACCGGTTCAGGAACTCCGGGCGGAAGATGCCCTTCATCTCCTGCTCGAGCAGCGCGGTCCGGATGACGTTGAGCGGCGTGCCGTTCGCGACCTCGGACTGGATGAACGGCGTGCCCGCGTTCGAAGTCATGATGACGACGGTGTTGGTGAAGTCCACGGTGCGTCCGATGCCGTCGGTGAGTCGGCCATCGTCCATGACCTGCAGGAACAGGTTCAGGATGTCCGGATGCGCCTTCTCGACCTCGTCGAGGAGCACGATGGAGAACGGCGCATGACGCACCGCCTCGGTGAGCAGACCGCCGCGCTGGTCCCCCGGCTGTCCGATCATCCGATGGATGGACGTCGCGTCCTGGTATTCGGACATGTCGAGCCGGATCATCCGCGATTCCTCGCCGAAATACTCGGCCGCGAGGGCCTTGCCGAGCTCGGTCTTGCCGACGCCCGTGGGTCCGAGGAAGAGGAAATTCGCGATGGGCCGCTTACCTTCGCGCAGTTCGGCGCGCGCGCGTCGGAACGCCTGCGACACCGCCGTGACGGCCTCGTCCTGCCCGATGACGCGTCCATGCAGGCGGTTCTCCATGTCGAGCAGCTTCTCGGTCTCGCCGCCGGTGACGTTCTCGACCGGGATATTCGTCTTGTCATGCACGACCTTAGCGACATCCTCCGCCGACACGAACGTCCGCTCGCCGCGCGCCTTCCGCGCCTCCACCGCCGCCTCGCAGACCACGTCGAGCGCGTTCTCCGGCGACGCGAGGTCGCGCAGGTACCGCAGCGCCAGCGTCGTCGCCTTCTCCAGCGCGCCGTACGAGAGGAAGACCTTGTTCGCGTATTCTATGAACCCGCTCTTCGCCATGAGCACGCGGAGCGTGTCGTCGGCCTCGAGCGGATTGACGGTGACCTTGATGAGCTTCGTGCCGAGCGAACGCCGTTCGAGGTACTGCGTCCACGCGGACGGCGTCGTCGTGGCGATAGCGATGAAATAGCCGCGGTCGAGCTCGCTCGCGAACGCTTCCGCCAGGTCCATGGGGCCGCTCCCTCCGCCGACGAGCGACTCGATGCCGTGCACCGCCAGGATGACGTTGCCCGACATCCCGACCTCGCGCAGCATCGCGATGAGCCGCTCGGCCGCGAATCCGGATTCCCCCGCGGACACGACCTGCGCCACGTTCACGGACACGAGCCGACGGTCGAACAGCTCCGGCGGGACGTCTTCCTCCACCATCCTGCGCGCCAATTCCTCGATCATCGCCCCTTTGCCCGTGCCGCTCTCGCCGACGAGGACCACGGACCGCTGGCCGCTCTCGATGGCGCGGAGCAGTTCGCCCATCTCGCGTTCGCGTCCGATGAGGGGCTGGAGGAACCCGTTGCGCGCCGCGATGGTCAGGTCCTCGCTGAACCTGTCGAGCAACGGCGTCTGCTGGGCCGTCATGGCGCGGTTCATCACGGACTTCGGCTTGAGTGCCGCCAGCTCGACGAACCGTTGATGGTCCTCGCGCAGCTGCTCCTGGAGCCGGACCCATTCCGCGACCTTCAGGACGTGCTCCGCCGGGAATCCGAGCCGGTCGAGCAGGAACTGGAGCTTCGGACTATCTTTAAACGACTGCAGGAAGAGCTCGATGGGGCTCACATGCCGACGCCGTGCGGTCCGTGCTTCGGCATACGCTAATGCGAGCGACCGCTTCGTCTCCTTAGAGAACGCGATGGGCGGAGTGCCCGCCGGCGTCTCCGTGATCATGAGCGTGGCGAGCGGCTTCTTGATGACGTCGAACTCCAGGCCGAGGCGCGCCATGAACAGACCGCCGGACGGGCCAGTGAGCGCCGCGGCGAAGAGCATCTCCGGCCGGACCTCGGTGCGTTTCATGTCGCGCGCGATACTGTAGGCGCGTTCGACCGTGTCGCGGGATTCCTCGGAGAAGTACGGCGCGATCTCGAACCGATGGTCGGCGCGCGACGGGGCCGCCGCGTCATGCGCCTCGAGTTGCGTTTCGGTCATCGCCCATCCAGGGATTTCGCGGACGTCGCGGGAATATTCCGAGAGGCGGAAGACCAGGAAACAGCCGACGAACAGCGCGAACCACGCGAGCGAGACGTCCCAACGGCCCGACACCCAAAACGACGCGCCACGGATGACGCCCGCGTCCGGCAGGTTCGAGAAGCTCCACGCGATAGCCGCGACCGACGCGCCGAGCCCGATCATGACGGCGAGATGGAACGCGACCGTCACGTTCTTCCTGATGGCGCGCAGCGCGATGGTGAAGTCGTCCACCGGGTCGGACCAGACGAGGAAACCGTCTGGCGACGCCACGCCGATACCTGCTCCTCCGCACGCCTTGCACGTCGGCGCGAGACGGGGGTCGGCCCCGCATTGGGCGCAGACGATGGCGACAGGTCGGACAGGTTCGGTCATACGGGACGTAGGAAGGCGCCGGACGTGATGTTCCACGCGGCGAGCAGGGCAAAAAGGATGGGTGCTGAGATCCAGACGATGATGCCGAACCCGTAGACGAGCGCCTCGACCACGAACGCGATAGAACGCCCGACGAGCACGACGACGCGCATGAACACGCTCACGAGCCGTCCGGTCCAGTCGTACTGCCCGTACATCGGTACGAGAAGGTTCTTGATCCAGATGCGGAACGCATATGACGACGCGCGATATTGGAGCGACCGACGGACCCACAGGAGCACGCGTCCGAGCCCTTTCGTGTACCACCATACAGGAAACCACGCGACACTCCCGAAGAGATCGACAATGAGAAGTCTCGCCACGGCTCCCGTCCGCGAATGCATGGCGTGATTATATCACGCCAAGAGGATGGCAGAAAACGAAAAATCCCCCGGACACGCACGTCTGGAGGATTTTCGTTTCGCGAGGCTTCTTCTCATGGTCGAAGCCTTGGATAAGCCTTGCGGCTCGTCCAAGACCACGACCCTACCGCATGGCGTACGCCATCCCCGCCGGATTCACGTATTCGATGGAGGAGACCGGCACGAACCCGAGCTGCGTCGCCCGTTCGTTCAGCGCCTGCACGGACGACATCGTCGCGACCGTGTCCTCGAGTTGCATGACATCCGACTGGAGGCTCTCGACGTTCTTCTCGACGTCCCGGAGCGCGAATCCCCGCGATGCCGCGCTGTTGACCTGCACGACATACCCGAACACGCAGACGAAGGTTAGAGCCGCGATGGCCATGTTCCAACCAGCCAACCCCTGCGGGAGGCGGCGTCCGATCGGCTGTTGAAGGCCGAGGCGTTCATGTGGGCGTGTCATGGCGAGTGCGAAAACCCGTGACATATGGGTTCGTTTTGTGTTGGTTTGACTAAACGTTTTCCTGACTCACCGTTTTTCCGCGACCCGGAGCTTCGCGCTCCGACTGCGGGGATTGGTCGCCATCTCTTCTTCCGACGGGATGGCAGGCCGTTTCGTGATCGGCACCAGGTCGTCCGCTTCCTTGAAGGCGATCTTGACGATGCGGTCCTCGAGGGAATGGAACGACACGATGACGATGCGTCCGCCTGGCGCCAGGATGCGGCGTGCGGCGACGATGGCGTCGCGCAAGGCTTCGAGCTCGTCGTTCACGGCGATGCGGAGCGCCTGGAACGTGCGCGTCGCGGGATGGATGCGGCCGTGCTCGTACGTCCGAGGGACGGCCGAGCGGATGACCGAGACGAGATCCAGGGTCCCCACGAGGCGTGCCGCCTTGCGTGCCCGGATGATCCCGTCCGCGATGCGGCTGGCGAACCGTTCCTCGCCGTAATCGCGGATGACCTTGATCAGGTCGTCGCGGCTCCAGGAGTTCACGATCTCGCTCGCCGTGAGCCCATCCTCGTTCGCGCGGGGTCCGAGGCGCATGTCCAGAGGCCCCTCCTTCATGAAGGAAAGGCCCTTCGACGCGTCAGCGAGTTCGTCGGACGAGACCCCAAGGTCCAGGACGACGCCCTCGCAAGGACGAAAGCCGCGCTCCTCCGCGATGATGTCGAGGGAACGGAAGTTCGCCTCGACGCCGACCCAGCGCTTCCCGTAGTCTGCGAACCGTTCCTGCGCCCGTGTGAGGGCGCCGGGGTCCACGTCGAGCGAGAGCACGCTGCCGTCAGGTGCCGACGCTTCGAGCAGGGAGGCCGCGTACGTCCCGGCACCGAGGGTGCCATCAACGTAGCGTCCGCCTGGACGCGTTCCGAGCGCGGCGATGACCTCGGAGGTCATGACCGCGACATGGACGGATTCGTTCATACGATGGAGCCGAGCCGTTCCGCGATCGCATTGCTGTCCTGTTCCGTCTTGGCCGCGTAGGCGTTCCAGGACGCTTCGTCCCAGATCTCCAGCCGATCGTAGAGACCGGTCACGACCACGTCCTTGGAAACCCCCGCGTAGATGCGGAGGACTTCCGGGACCGTGACGCGACCGGACTTGTCCAGGTCGACCTCCATCGCGCCCGCGAGCATCAGCCGCGCGAACGCACGAGTATCGGCCTGTCCGATGGGCAGGGACGCCAGTTTGAGGGCTAGCGTCTCCCACACGTCCTTCGGGTACAGGAACAGCGAACGGTCCAATCCGCGCGTGACCACGGCACCTGCCGCGAGCCCAGCTCGGAATTTGACCGGCACTGCGAGCCGGCCTTTCTCATCGAGCGTATGATGAAATTCGCCGATGAACATAAGACCGGAAAGCTCTTGCTTCTTATTCCCACTCCGTCCCACTAGTCCCCATTCTATGCCACTAACCACCCCTGGTCAATGGTCGGGGTATTACAAAAATACGGCTCCGTTGAGCCATATTTCTGTTCTTTTTTTGTTCCAATGTGGATAGACGATTTCCCACTTTTCACATGTCATTCCCGAGGAGTCTATGTGACGACGTCGGGAATCCATCCGGCACTTTCTGGATTCCCGCCTGCGCGGGAATGACAGAAGGTCACGTTTCCAGCATCTTCCGTCTCCTCAATCGTCGGTGATACGCGATGGCGAAGCGGTGTGCTTCGTCGCGGACCGCGATGAGCAGCGGGAGGTTCTTGCCGCATGCGATGCAGATCTCGAGGTTGTTCTTGTCGCAGATAAGCTCGTCCTTCTTGCGTGACGGCCCTTTCGCGAGGCCGACGACCGGGATACCGAGCTCGAGCTGGCGGATGACGGACGTGGCCGCGTTGACCTGTGGCGCTCCCCCATCGATGAGGATGAGGTCCGGATGGCGCCACGAATTGCGGAACCGGCGCATGAGCGTCTCGCGAATGGACGCGACGTCGTTCGAGCCCGCGACCGTCCTGATGCGGAATTTTCGGTATTTCTGTTTCGCTGCCGCGCCCGCCTCGAATACGACCATCGACGCGACGGATGACGTGCCGGAGATGTTCGAGATGTCGTAGCCCTCGATGCGGCCGTACAGGTCCACCGGCGCCTCGCCCTCGCGGATATGGTCCACGTCGTCGTCCTCGCGTTTCAGCACGGCGATGTCCCGAATGTGTTCCAGCGCGTGGATGCGGTCGCGCAACGCCGCCGCTTCCTCGTATCGCTTCTCCTTCGCCGCGGCCTTCCTCTCCCGCACGAACGACCGCATCACGACCTCCTTCTTCCCCTCGAAGAACCGGATGAGGTCGCGGATGATCTTCGCATAGTCCTTCTTCGAGATGGACCCGTCGCAGACGCCCGGGCAGAGATTGAGGTGTCGGTAGAAGCACGGCTTCGGCTGGCCCGGCTCGCATGTCGACCATGGGATGGCCTTGCGGATGAGGTCGAGCGCCGCTCGGAGCGACTTCGGCGACGTGTACGGCCCGAACACGGCCTTATACCGCTTCGCCGCATCGTCGCCGAGGTCCTTACCGCGGATGAGGAGCGGCCGCGGGAACTCCTCCTTCGTGATGACGAGGTAGAGGAAACTCTTGTTGTCCTTGTCCTTGATGTTGTACGGCGGGAAGTAGTACTTGATGAGGTTCGCCTCCAGGATGAGCGCCTCGATGGCCGTCGGCTTGACGATATAGTCGATGGAACGGATCTCGCTCACCATCCGGCTGATGCGGTCGTCTTGAGGTCGCTGAAAATAGGAGGAGACGCGCCGCTTGAGCGAGGAGGCCTTGCCGACGTAGATGATCTTTCCCTTCGCGTCCTTCATCAAATACACCCCCGGTTCGTCCGGGAGCATTCCGCTCTTAACCTTCACGTTCGGGGGAATCATGGCTAGATGCGGGCCTGACGGTACGATACACGTGCATGCGGACCTCCTACAAGGATTGACGGGGACTTGCGCCTCGGCTATCACTATCTCTCGCGGAATCGGAGGAAACATACGTGCACATTCGACCGATACGACATACCGAAAGCGCGCGGCGCTTGGTCCGACGCGTCCGGCTGTACGAACGCTGCCGGACGAACGCGTCCGAGTGGTATCGCTGGGTCTTCGACAACGGGATGTCGGGACTGCCTGCGACGGCGCGCATCCTCGACGTAGGATGCGGCTGCGGGATCTTCTGGCTCAAGAACGCGGACCGCGTCCCCAAGGGCTGGGACATCGCGCTTGCCGACATCTCGCGCGACATGGCCTCCTGCGCCAAGCGCGTCACCAACGCCATCGGACGCAAGGCGTCCGTGCTGACGTTCGACATCGCGGACATCCAGTTCCCCGACGCCGCGTTCGACGTCGTCCTGGCCACGCATGTCCTGCATCGGACGCGCGAGCTACCGAGGGCTCTCAAGGAAATCCGCCGTGTCCTCAAACCAGACGGACGGTTCTGCACCGCCGCAGGCACGGTCGCGCGACTCAAGAATATCGCAGCGCTCGGCTTCTCCTGCGAACCGGCCATCCTCGACCTCGTGGAAGAGGGTACGGACGCGGGATTCACCGCGGAGAACGGCCGCGAGATGCTCCTGAAATCCTTCCGCGACGTTCGTGAGACCCCGTACCACGATTCCCTCGCGTTCGAGAACGCCGACGACTTGCTCGCGTATCTCCATTCGACATCAGGCGTCGCACTGCATCGGCAGGATGCCTACGCTCATCTACGACTGCGCGTAGCTATCGACCAGTTCATCAGCCAGGCAGGCGCGTTCCGCCTCGTGACCGACAACCGGCTCTTCCTCGCGAAGCCGTGACATCTCGACGCCGACCCCTTGGTCGGCGTTTTCCTTACTTCCGCTTCAGCGCTTCGTTCAGATACTCCCCTGTCGCGCTCTTGGGATTCTTCGCGATGTCCTCGGGCGTGCCTTCGGCCACGACCTTGCCGCCGCGGTCGCCGCCGTCCGGGCCCATGTCGATGACCCAGTCCGCGTTCTTGATGACGTCGAGGTTGTGCTCGATGACCGCGACCGTGTTGCCGCGCGCCACGAGCCGGTGCAGGACGTCGAGAAGCTTGCGGATATCCTCGAAATGGAGGCCGGTCGTCGGTTCGTCGAGGAGGTAGAACGTGCGGCCCGTGTCGCGCCGCGCGAGTTCGGTGGCAAGCTTCACGCGCTGGGCCTCGCCGCCGGAGAGCGACGTCGCGCCCTGGCCGAGCTGGATATATCCGAGCCCGACCTCCTGCATGACCTTGAGCCGGTCGTGGATCATCGGCAGGTCGCGGAAGAACGCGACGGCCTCCTCGACCGTCATGGCGAGCACGTCCGCGATGTTCTTGCCGCGGTACGAGACCTCGAGCGTCTCGCGGTCGAACCGCTTGCCCTTGCACACGTCGCACGCCACGTAGACCGTGGGCAGGAAGTGCATCTCGATGGCGATCTGCCCGTTGCCCTCGCAGTGGTCGCAGCGCCCGCCGCCCGGCACGTTGAACGAGAAGCGACCCGGCTTGTAGCCGCGCATGCGCGCCTCGGGCGTCATCGAATACAGATCGCGGACATGCGTCCAGATGCCGGTGTACGTCGCCGGATTCGAGCGCGGCGTGCGTCCGATGGCCGACTGGTCCACGTCCACGATCTTGTCCACCCAATCGATGCCTTCCACCATCTCGTGTTTGCCGGGCTTCGCCATCGCGCCGTTCAGCTTCTGCGCCATGGCCCGGTACAGGATGTCGATCATGAGCGTGGACTTGCCGCTGCCCGACACGCCGGTCACGCACACGAACCGCTTGAGCGGGATCTTCACCGTGATGTTCTTCAGATTGTTCTCGCTCGCCTTGCGGATGACGATGTTCTCCTTCGCGGGCGGCCGCCGCTTCGACGGATATGGGATGGTCTTGTCGCCACGCAGGTACGCACAGGTGATGCTGTTCGGGTCGTTCAGGACCTCCGGCATCCAGCCTTGCGCCACGATCTCGCCGCCATGCCGACCCGCACCCGGGCCGATATCGACCAGGTAATCCGCGGCCGCGATGGTGTTCTCGTCATGCTCGACCACGATGATGGTGTTGCCCGCGTCGCGCAGGCGCTCGAGCGTCTCGACCAGCTTCGCGTTGTCGCGCTGATGCAGGCCCACGGTCGGTTCGTCGAGCACGTACAGCGCGCCGACGAGACGCGAACCGATCTGCGACGCGAGGCGGATGCGCTGGGCCTCGCCGCCGGAGAGCGTGCCGGCCCGTCTATCGAGCGAGAGATACTGCAGGCCCACGTCCAGCATGAACCGGAGCCGCGAAAGGATTTCCTTCAGGACGGGCTCGGCGATGGCCGTACCGTTCACGTCGAGCTTCATCTCCTTGAGGAACGCATGCGCGTTGTCGATAGTGAGCGCCGTGCATTCCACGATGTTCTTGCCGCCGACGAGCACGTGCATCGCCTCGGTCCGCAGCCGACTCCCATTGCACGCGGTGCACGGATCCTCGGAGAAGAGGAACGCGGTGCCGAGCCCATTGCACGTGGGACACGCGCCGTACGGGGAATTGAACGAGAAGAGCCTCGGCTCGACCTCCGGGAACGCGAATCCGTGCGTCGGACAGGAAAAACGGCCTGACATGAGGTGTTCGGTGCCGTCGTCGAGGATGGCGATGACCGTGTCGTCCGCGCGGTCGAGCGCCGTCTCGACAGCTTCCGCGATGCGCGAGCGGAGCTGGGTATTGCCTTCGACCGGCCACGCGAGCGGCACGCGATCCACCACGACCTCGATGGTATGCGTGCGATAGCGGCCCATGGGCACGCGGTCCCGCAACGAACGCCACGTCCCGTCGAGACGCACCTCGAGGAACCCGGCCTCGTACAGGTCCTGCAGTAGCTGGTGGTATTCCCCTTTCCGTCCGCGCACCACCGGCGCAAGGATGACGATCTCGTCCTTCAGGTTGGTCTTCTTGCGCTTCTTGATCTCCTCCGGGATGGAATGGATCTCAGCCGTGCGTTTGAGGACAGTGTCCACCATCTGATCCACCGTCATCTTGCGGATGGGCTCGCCGCCGATGGGGCAGAACGGCTGGCCGACGCGCGCATACAGGACGCGGAGATAATCGTAGATCTCGGTGATGGTCGCGACGGTCGAACGCGGGTTCGCGCTGTGCGCCTTCTGGTCGATGGAGATGGCCGGCGATAGTCCTTCGATCTCGTCCACGTCCGGCTTGTCCATCTGCCCGAGGAACTGCCGCGCGTATGCCGACAATGACTCGACGTACCGGCGCTGGCCCTCCGCGAAGATGGTATCGAACGCCAAACTCGACTTGCCGGAACCCGACAAGCCCGTGAACACGATCATCTTGTTGCGAGGCAACTCAAGCGAGATGTTCTTCAGATTGTGCTCCCGCGCGCCCTTGATGATGATTTTGTCCTGCATATCGTTGATGCATGCTGTCGTCCCAGCGGAGGCGAGATGCCGACGGCTGGGACCCCTCCGAATCAGAGGGGTTCCTGCCTCCGCAGGAACGACAGGTTGGAATGCGGTCGTTATAAACCCAAATCGCCCGTGAAAACCGCCCATCCATAGGGCAGCCGGGTGTCGGATATGGATGAGACTACCCAAAAATGACCGGATTGTCCAGTCGTATCGGTGGCCCTTCGACAAGCTCAGGGAAAGCTATATTTCGCGTCCTGAGCGAGTCCGACGAGCCGAAGGATCTTCGAGTAAGCCGCGGCGGCATGTCGGATTGGCTGCGGCTCGCTGGAAGATCCCTCGGATGACCTCGGGACGCGAATACTCATATATCAACGTTCTATCATGCTATCCTGTCCGGGATATGTTCGACCTCACGGAGCACGAACTCTCCCTCCTGAAGCCGCTCGACACGCCGCGGAAGATTCAGGATTTCCTCGAGAAGATCCCGGCGAATCTCTGCGAGGACCGCGACACGTGCCTCTCGCCACGCATGGTCCTCCGCGAGAGGCGCGCGCATTGCGTCGAAGGGGCGATGCTCGCCGCGCTCGCGTTGCGTCTGCATGGCGACCGGCCGCTCATCGTGGACCTCACCGCGTCGTCCAAGGACCTGGACCACGTCATCGCCGTGTTCAAGCGCGGCGGCTTCTGGGGTGCCATCTCCAAGACCAACCACGCGGTCCTCCGCTACCGCGAGCCCGTCTACCGCACCATCCGCGAGCTCGTGATGTCGTACTTCCACGAATACACGACCGACGACGGCAAAAAGACGCTCCGCTCGTATTCGCGCCCCGTGAACCTCGGCCGGTTCGACCGCAAAGGCTGGGTGACGGCGGAAGAGGACGTCTGGCACGTCCCCGAATATCTCTGTGACATCCCGCACGTCCCCATCCTCACCCGCGCCCAGATCGCCGCCCTCCGCCTCGCCGACCCCATCGAACGCGAAGCCGGGATGATGCTCGAATGGGACGCTTGATTTCCCCCGGGGTTTGGGGGCGCCAGCCTGTCTGAGCGATATAGCGAAGGTCTATGAAAGATACCTTCGCGCTGAGCGAGTTCTGCCGCCCCCAAAATCTTTTTTTCGCTTCCTTTTTTGCGATTTGGCAAAAAAGGAAGATAAAGGTCGTTAATCCGGCACCGTCATCCCTCCGTATTTCTCCGCAAGCGGGTCGTGTCCGGATGTGCCGAGCTGATGCAGCCGCACGTCCGTGACGAGCAGGTGCCCGTCTTTCTTCACGTTCGGGAAATTCAGGCGAATCGCGCGGTATCCTTCGGCCTGCACGACGACGTAATACGAGCCCTTGCGCACGATGAACGCGTATCTCCCCTTCTCGGACGTGACTTGCGTCTCCAGCACCTTGTTGTTCTTCGCGTCGAAGATGCGCACGATCGCGCGGTTCACCGGTGTCGCACGCCTCGCGTCGCGGATGGTGCCGAACGGCGGCGCCGCGGGCTTGAACGAGAGGAGGCGCTTCAGCGTCACGCCGGAATAGACGACGAAGACGGTCCACGCGGAGATGGAATCCTTCATGAGGAACCATGGAAGCGCGAACGCGACGAACGGACCGAGCGTCCCGGCGGCGACCTGCACGCTCTTGGCGATATGCGGCCGCCACGCAAACGCACGCGACCGCCTGCGCCCCGCGACCGGATCGATGGGGATATTCTTCGTGATGACGCCGTGATCCTTGATGATGACGTGCTTGGACGGCAGGAGGTTGCCGTAGACCGTGCTCCGACGACCCGTACCAAGATACGCGGACGGAAACGCGAACCCGTCCTTCGTCACGTCCACGATGTATTCGCCCTTGTGCGCGAGCAGACGATAGCGCCCGGCGCGGTCCGTCACCGCGGAGCCCACGACCTGGCCGTGCAGGTCCTGAAGACGCACGGAGACGAGCGGTTCCGGGATGCCGGTGACGCTGTTGAAGACGACGCCATATCCGCTGCGCCTGCGGCGGAACGCGAGATACGCCGGCCGCGAGACGAAGAGCAGCGCCAGCACGAATACGGCGTAGACGATGACGCCGAGATATGGGAATTCCAAAATGTCCTCCATGTCCCTTCGAGTATATCAGACGTGCGTGGAACGGCATTATCCTATATCATATGGACATCATGCCGGGGAAAGCGACGAGACATCCCGTGACGCGGAAGGCTCATGCCGTCCGTCGTTTGCATGCGCACGTGACGAGACATGCCAAGACGGTCGCGCGGCACGCTAAGGACCACTTCATCCCGCATGAGGGGAACGGCCATCGGCCGCACGTCCTCAAGCACCGCGTCCTCATCGGCTATACGGCCATCGCCATCCTCCTGAAGACGCTCGTCATCCTCGTCGCCATCGCTTCGCCGAAGGTGGACCTGCTCGCGGATGCGCTCACGGCCGCGAACGTCATCAACCTCACGAACCAGACGCGCGTCGCTTCCGGACTCCCCCTCCTGCAAACCGATGGTGCGTTGATGACAGCCGCCGCCGCCAAGGCAAACGACATGCTCGCGAACCAGTATTTCGCCCACACGAGCCCGTCCGGCACGTCTCCGTGGTATTGGTTCCGCTGGGCCGGATACCGATACGATCACGCCGCGGAAAACCTCGCGGTCCACTACCTGACGGCGGAAACCGTCGAGGAGGGCTGGCTCGCAAGCGCCGGACATCGAAAGAACATCATGAACCCCGCGTTCGTGGACACCGGCGTCGGCGTCATCTTCGGCCGCTTCGAGGACGCCGACACCGCCTTCGTCGTCCAGCTCTTCGCCGTCCCCACTCCCCCTCCTGTCGTTCCTGCGGAGGCAGGAACCCCTCCCAAGATCGAACCGACCCCCTCTGTCGTTCCTGCGGAGGCAGGAACCCCTCCCAAGATCGAACCGACCCCCTCTGTCGTTCCTGCGGAGGCAGGAACCCCTCCCACCCCTGTCATTCCCGCGCAGGCGGGAACCCAGAAAGAATCTCCCC
>JAZDIB010000060.1:0-18190 GCA_043805355.1 Patescibacteria group bacterium
GCGACGGTCAGGTCACGAAGATGTTGGAGTGTACGGGGTACACTCTAGATTTTAGGATTCCGAAAGGACGATCCGTTCATTTCTTTCCTCGTCTGTCAACCTTTGCCCATCGTGAAAAATGCCTCTTCTGAGCTCAAGGCCGGAATCTAACGTAGCTTCCAGATAATAGCCCTGTTCATTTGCCTCGTGCCTTAAGTCTTTCCATGCCTCCTCCTTCTCCTCATCCGCCTTTGTCATTTCTGAAAGAAGCTTTAAATAATCGGGATCACCTCCAGCGAGTCGCGATGGAGTAAGCGTGTCAGGAAGTCCTTTATTTTTCCATCCAGATCCCCATGCTATTTCCATATCTTGTTGATATTTTTTATTTGCGGCAAAAACTGAATCTGGAGTTTCCCTCAATTTTTCCAACACTTCTTGATATCTTTCTCTTCCCGCTGATCTTAAATCTATTACTTTCTTTCGTCTTTCGAAGTATACAGCAGCCAAATCATTTATTTGTTTTCTTTCAGGAGAAATTTCCGCTGATTCTTTCGAAACTCCTTCCATGACAGGCGATTCAATCGACGGTTCCGCGGGTTTTTCTGGGGCGGCTTCCGAAATCGATTCGGCCGGGACTTCCGCCGCGGCCTCGGTCGGCGTCTCCGCGTCGGCTTCAGCAAGTTCTGTCTTGACGGCTTCGAGCTCCGCCGCGGCTCCGGTCATCTCGTCCTTCGACGCGTCGATTTCCACCCGTGATTCGGCGTCGATCCCATCACCTTCCGAAGCGGCGAACGCTTCGGCCTTGGCGACGGCCGTTTCCGCGTCCTTTGCGGCCGCTTCCGTCGTCATGAGTTCCGCCGTAACGGCGTCACGTTCTTTCCCATGCGGACTCTCGACCCCGGTTTCTTTCGCGCCTTCTGCGGCCTTCTTCTCCGCCGCTTGGAATTCCTGCAATTTCCGGCTGTCTAAAAATCCGCGCATACTTCGGTCAGTTCAATGGAATTATTTGGCTGAAAGACGAAGCTAGCGTATCCTATCCGTAACCTGTATGGCAAAACCTTCGAACCCGAATGACCGTTCGTCGAATCGACTTAAAGAAATCGAAGCTGAATTGAAAGCGATCCAACGGCGATTCCAAGGAATCAAGAAGAGATCTCAGACCGCGATATCTTCGGCGATATCCAAACAGGACGCGAAAGCCATCGAAGACATCCGAAAGAAAATGGGCCTGAAATAGAGCTTAGAAGCTGGGCGGTGCCCGGAAACCATTGACAAAAGGCGCTTTTTGTGATATGGTGTTTTCTTCTCGTCCACAAACCGGTGGGCGGAAGACGCCGGAATACTGCTATTTTACAAAGCGAGGAATGCAGTGCTCGAACAATTCAAACGCGACCCGAAGCCGAGTCAACAGGTGGATGTCATCGTCGTGACCGTCATGGGTGCCATCGCCCGCAGCGTCCGTCAGGGCCTCGGCCTCTCCTTCCTGGGGAAGCAGCAGCTCCAGTCCGACTACCAGAACTTCTTGGCCGAGCACCAGAAGGTGCGCCAGGAGTTGGGGTACCAGCCCCAAATCCCTGAGCCCCGCTACGTGTTCAGCCAGTTCGAGGACCGAGGCGGCGAGGTGTACCAGCAGAAAGGCGTCCCGAACGCCGACGTGGGACAGCTCGTCGCGGATATCGTCGGTGAGGGGTACTTCCTCATCCACGCGGCGGCGCGCGTCGACGACAGGAAGCGCGACGTGGTCCGGCTCACGTTCTCCCGCAAGGAGAGCGACCGGCCCATCGCCATGGCATCCCCGACCCCCGAGAAGCTCGTCGCGTACTTCAAGGACCGGGCCTACGGGTTCGTCCACGTCTGGGATCGACGATGGGTGCGGGTCGATTTCTCGACACAGGTCGGCAACGTGACCGTCGTCGTCTGCGGCAACGAGCCTCGGCACCGCGACTGCGTCACCTACCGCATCCTCCGCCTCGGCGACCGCGGCGCGAACAAGGGTGAGGCGGGCCTCATGAGCTTCGACCTCGCGAAGCGCCCCACCCCGACCTCTCCGTAACTGTCGTTCCTGCGCAGGCAGGAACCCCTCCCCTTCCTTACCGCCCCCGCGTCCGTCCGAGAGACATCGTCTCGAAGACCGGACCGGGGGCGCTTTCATTTTCCGTCACGACGGGAGTGCACTTGCCGGAACGCCTCATCGCGCATAGCATGTATAGTCGAAAGGGTCGCGAACGCCATGAAGCCGGACCAGATGTACGAACGCCTCATCGAGATGATCCGCGGGTACAACCCGCAGGCGGATTTCGACAAGGTCCAGCGCGCGTACGTGTTCGCCAAGATCGCGCATGAGGGCCAGAAGCGGCAGACCGGCGACCCGTACATCGTCCATCCGCTCGCCACGGCCATCACCCTCGCGGAGATGCGCCTGCCGACCACCATCATCGCGGCCGGCCTCCTGCATGACGTCCCGGAAGACACGACGCGGACGGTCGAGGACATCGAGAAGGAATTCGGACCCGACGTCGCCAAGCTCTGCGCCGGCATCACCAAGGTCGGCAAGATCAAGTACCGCGGCATCGACCGGTACATCGAGAACCTGCGCAAGATGTTCCTCGCCATGGCCGAGGACGTGCGCGTCGTCATCATCAAATTCGCGGACCGTCTGCACAACCTCGAGACGCTCGAAGGCATCCCGCCGAAGAAGCAGTACCGCGTCGCGCTCGAGAGCCTCGAGATCTACGCCCCCATCGCCAACCGACTCGGCATGGGCGAGATCCGCGGACGGCTCGAGGACGCCGCATTCAAGTACGTCTATCCTAAGGAGTACGAGTGGACCAAGAAGATCGTCGAGACGTCTACGCGCCAGCGGCACGGGTATCTCGACAAGGTGATGGCGCTCACGCGCAAGGACCTCGCGGATGCGGACCTGAAGGATTACGACGTCCATGGCCGCGCCAAGCACCTCTATTCGACCTACCGCAAGCTCCTCAAGAACAACCGCAACATCGCGCGTATCTACGACCTCATGGCGTTACGCGTCGTGGTCCCCTCCGTGGCGGACTGCTACGCCGCGCTCGGCATCGTCCACGGGCATTGGACCCCGCTCAAGGGCCGCATCAAGGACTACATGGCCCAGCCCAAGCCGAACGGCTATCGCTCCCTGCACACGACGGTCTTCTGCGAGGAGGGCGAAATCGTGGAGTTCCAGATCCGCACCCATGAGATGCACCAGACCGCGGAATACGGCGTCGCGGCGCACTGGGCGTACTCCGAAAAGAAGCGCACCAAGGCCAAGGACATCAGCGCGACCATCGACTGGGTGACACAGCTCGCGGACATCCAGCAGGAGCTTAGCGACAAGAAGGCCTACATGGACTCGCTGGAGGACCTGAAGATCGACGTCTTCCGCGACCGCATCTTCGTGTTTACGCCGAAGGGCGACGTCATCGACCTGCCCGAGGATTCGACGCCGGTGGACCTCGCCTACAAGATCCACACGGATATCGGCAACACCTGCACGTCCGCGAAAGTGAACGACGAGGTCGTGTCGCTCGACCGTGCGCTGAAGAGCGGTGACATCATCGAGATCATCACGGACAAGAACCGCAAAGGCCCGAACCCGGACTGGCTCAAGTTCGTGAAGACGCACGGCGCCAAGAGCAAGATCCGCCAATACGCCCGCGCCGGCATCGCCGCGTGGATCAAAGGAGTGATTCCGGGGCTGAAGAAGTGATCTTCTCCGTGATGCCCTTCAGGTCTTCGTCGTTGTAGTAGCGGATGCGGACCTCGCCTTCGCCGCGGGCGTCGCGCGTGACTCTCACCTGCGTGCCAAGCGCGCCACGGAGTCGGTCTTCGAGCGCGGAAATGTTCGGGTCGGTCTCGGTGGACCGTCGGCGCCGACCTGGGAGGATGCGCGCCTCGGTCTGACGCACCGTGAAGTTGCCCTTCAGCATGGCGTCGAACATGCGCATGCGCTCGTCGTCCGTCGGAATCGACAGGAGCGTCCGCGCGTTCGAGGCCGAGATCTTCTGCTCCATGAGCGCTCGCTGGATCTCGTCCGGAAGCTGGAGCAGACGAATGGTATTCGCGACCTGAGGACGGCTCTTGCCCACGCGGATGCCGACCTCGTCCTGCGTCAAGCCGAACTCCTCCTGCAGTCGGAGATACGCATGTGCCTCCTCGATGGGATTCAGATCCGCGCGCTGGACGTTCTCGATGAGCGCGAGTTCCATCTTCTGCTGCTCCGTCGCGGTCCGTATGATGGCGGGCACCGTGTCGAACCCCGCGATCTTCGCCGCGCGCAAACGACGTTCGCCCGCGATGAGCTCGTAGCGTCCGCCTGGCTTCACGGTCACGACGAGCGGCTGAATGATGCCGTGTTCCTTGATGGAACCGACCAGGTCCTCAAGTGCGCCATGCTCGAAATGCGACCGAGGCTGATGCGGGTTCGGGTCGATGAGGTCCACGCCGAGTGTATGGATGGACATCCCCGGCTCCCTGTCCGTCTCGAACGCGGGCGCCTCATGTGCCGGCGCAGCTGCTGGAGGAACCGTTCGTTGCGGGATGAGGGCGCCGAGGCCGCGTCCGAGGCCGGTCTGTCGTCCCATCATCATATGGCGATCTGCATCTCGGTATCGAGGATCTCGCGCGCGAGGCGTTCGTAGGCCTTCGCGCCTTTGGAGGACCCGTCGAACAGGACGATGGACCTCCCGAACGATGGCGCCTCGGCCAACCGGACGTTACGCGGGATCACGGACCGGAAGATGTTGTTCGGGAAATATTTGTAGAGTTCCTGCATCACGTCGTCGGAGAGTTTCGTGCGGCCGTCGTACATCGTGAGCACCGCGCCGAGGACCTCGATCTCGGGCCGGAGGTTCTCCTTCACGAGCTTCACGGTCTCGAGCAGCTGCCCGAGTCCCTCGAGCGCGTAGTACTCGGTCTGGACCGGGATAAGCACCTCGTCGCCGGCGACGATGCCGTTCAGGGTGATGAGGCCGAGCGTCGGCGGGCAATCGATGAGGATGTAGTCGTAGTCGTTCCTGATTTCGAGCAGGGATTCGTACAGTTTATATTCGCGCCGCTCCATGTCCACGAGCTCGACGTTCAACCCGGCGAGATGCTTGGTCGCGGGCGCGACGCGCAGGGTCTCGTGCGCCGTCGGCTGGACGATGTCGCGCATCCTGACCTTCCCGAGGATGGCTTCGTACACGCCCTGTTCGAGCCCCATGTGATCGATGCCGATGCCGGACGTGGCGTTCGCCTGCGGGTCCAGATCCACGATGAGCACGAACTTCCCCGCCTCGGCGAGATACGCCCCAAGGTTGATGGCGGTCGTCGTCTTGCCGACGCCACCTTTCTGGTTCACCACGGAGATGATGCGGCCCATATCGCGTGCATATCTTATGCGCTCGGCAGGCCGGGGGCAAGGGTAGAGTGCTGGCCGGAATTGACACGTCGTGCTGTATTGTCTACACTCGCGAAGCATCAAGACATACCGGGCCGGGGTAGCTCAGATGGTTAGAGCGTGGGACTCATAAGCCCGAGGTCGGCGGTTCGATTCCGCCCCCCGGTACCATACGAAAAAGACCCGATAACGTTCGGGTCTTTTTTGGTGGGCAAGGAGGGAATCGAACCCTCATGGCCTTTCGACCGCGGGATTTTGAGTCCCGTGCGTCTACCAATTCCGCCACTCGCCCGTCGTTTCCTTCAGCACGGGACGTCCTCGTGCGGCCGGACTATAACCGACTTTTCGCCTGCGGGCAAGACTTGACAACGGCCGCAGACACACGTATTGTCGCAGGACAACCGTCGCGGGATAGAGCAGTTGGCAGCTCGCCAGGCCCATAACCTGGAGGTCGCGGGTTCGAGTCCCGCTCCCGCAACCAAAACAAAACACCTCTAAACGAGGTGTTTTGTTTTGTCCTGAACGAGTCCGACGAGCTGAAGGACCTGTTTCCATACTCCCGCGGATTGACAATCCCCTGTTTTCTGGTAGGGTCGGCGTGCAAGGATACTGCCTCCGCATGGTGCAGGGACGGCGTCCGGCGCTCCTTCAGAAAGGAACACCATGGAAACGAGCGGCCTCCACGTGACCATCCACGCGATCCTGAGGTACGCGCAGCGCGTCGAGCGACGCGACATCATGGACGACTACTACTTCGTCCGCGAAGAAAGGGACCGCTACACCTCCCTCATCCTATCGTGCATCTCCATGGGCGAGCCTCTCCCGGCGCAATGCTGTCAGTTCTTCGTGAAGCCGACCAGCGTCAGGAGGAGCCGTTCGTACCACCGCGCCATGGGGTCGCTCGCGAACGAGACGCTCGCCGCCGATTCGATCCCGCTCTCGTGGGGTTCGTACGTCTTCGACGGGGCCGCGTGCTTCGTCGTCGAGCGCGGACGAATCCTGACGGTCATCGTCCCGGACGCCATGGAGATCGAGACGCTCGAGAGCATCCTCGAAAACGAGGATCGCGCTCCCACGGGCTCGAGCAGTCCGCTCCTGACGGACCCGAGCTTAGCGGAGACGCGGAACATGCTCCTCGAAGCGGCGGACCTGATACGGTCTGAGCACTCGGACGGGAGCCTCGGGCTGCCCCGCCCATCCCGAATCGAGGTCCTCGAGCCGGCATGGATCCCCTCCGGCGAGACGTGCGTCAACACGGAATTCGTGGCGATGTTCCTCCGATGGATCGGCCGCGTCATCCCGGCCGACGGCCGACCGGTCCTCCTGCTCTACGACGCGCATTACAGGTTCTTCCGCCATACGATCGACCTCCTGTCCGATCACGGCCTCGTCGCGAGGATGAATCATCCCGATTTCACCTTCGATGCCCTGATCGCGCCCGGCAGGCCACCCCCTGGCACCGAGGATATCCTCGAAGCCCTCCGCGACGGGTCGTTCTCGCACACGTTCCTGTTCTGCACGCACAATGGCGCGAAGGCCGCGATCCATCTCATCCGCCAGGTCGCGGGCCCGGACCTGCAAATCCATTGCCGGCATCGGGACGAGGCCGCAGCGGAACGCGAACCGTCGGGAATCCTCTATGCCTTCAGCGACGGACAGCTCGCCTCCATGCCCTTCTGACGGAACCCCAGCGCTTGCCGGGGTTTTTATTTCGACAGCACCTGCCTAATGCCGCCGGCGACCTTCGCCGCCACCCGCTCCCATGTCATCGCCTGCGAAAGCCGCTTTCCCTCGGACGCGAACCGCGCTCGCCCCTCGTCATCGGCCATGAGATGGGACAGCGCCTGACCCCATGCATGCGTGTCATGCGGGTCAACCAGGACGCCGGCCTCGCCGACCACTTCCGGAAGGGCTCCGGCCTGTGACGCAATGACGACGGTCCCGGCCTGCATCGCCTCCAGGGCGACGAGCCCGAACCCTTCGGACAATGACGGCACGGCGACGACCGACGCGCCGAGGAGCAGGTCGCGACGTGTCGCGTCGTCGACGTGCCCGATGCGACGGACACGACCAAACTTCTCGTCGAGACAGCTACAGCGTTCGATGTCGGTTTGAACATGTTCCGACTTCCATCCGTCGCGACCCGCGATGACCAAGTCCGTCGGCACCGGGAACATCGTCCGTTCCGCTTCCCATGCGGCGATGAGCGTCGCGAAGTTCTTGCGCGGCTCGACAGTGCCGAGGGCGAGGATGAACGGTCGCGAGAGGCCAGCCGCGGCGAGTCGCTTCCGTGCGACGGCCTTCGCATCCACCAGCGCCTCGTCCCGGAGCGACGCGAGGACCGGATCCCCGCCTTCGTGCGTGACGACGATACGCTCTGATGCGACCGCGAACAGACGACGGATGTCGCGCTTCGTATCCTCGCTCACCGCGAAGACGAGCGGTGCGGACGTGACGCCTTTCCGATATATCCGCGTCGTGAGAAGGCGACGGAACAACGATTGCGGGAACCATTCCGGATGCGAATAGATCGCGAGGTCATGTACCCAGGGCACTGAGCGGATCTTGAGACCTGGTGCGACGGCGCCACCTGGCACGAACAGGAGGTCGCACGGATGCGGACGCACGGCCGCACGCAGCGACGAACCCGACACGTCGTCCAACCGGACCACGTCGGACGTCTCCATCTTTTGTTTCGCAGGAAGATACAACCGCCAATCCCAACCGACATCGAGACGGAGGAGCGCGTCCGTCAAAAAACGCGCCGCGTGCGCCACGCCCGCGCCTTCACTGCCGTCCGCCGGCAGGCACCGGAGATCGATTCCGACGATCATGCCTAATTCCACGAATACGCCCCGAACGTCCATGCCGTGATGGCCTTGATATCCTGATACCGCGAGAAGTGGTTGGGGCTCGCGAGGATGACCGCGACGACCGCATGACCGGCGGCATCCTGCGTGACCTGCGCCATGTCGTATCCGGCCGTCGGAAGCGAACCGGTCTTCGCGCCGAGGATGCGGTACGGCTCCTTGTTCAGGAACGATGTCAGCAGGAGGTTCGTCGAACCGATCGGGACTTTCTTCCCTGCACTCGTCACGATCGTGACTGACGGCAACGCCGCCGCATCCGCGATGACCCTGTTCGTCAACGCGATGGTGAGCATGGCCGCGACATCCGCCGCGTTCGCGCGGTTCAGGGTATCGACGCCAGTCGGGTCCACGAAGACCGGGGACACGAGCTTCAGGTCCTTCGCCTTCGCGTTCATGGCCGCGACGAACGCCTCGCGGCCCATGGTCGTACGCGCCAGCGCGTTCGCCGCGACGTTCACGGAACCGACCAGGAGCGCCTGCACGGCGTCGCCGTTCGTGATGGTGTCTCCAGGCGCGAACACGCCCTTCCCCTCCCCGCGGAAATCATCTTCGACGAACGTCAGCGGCTTTGCCGGGTCGAAATCGCCCTGGAGCACGACCATCGCGGTCATGAGCTTCGAGAGGCTCGCGATGGGCATGACGTCATGCGCGCGCTTGGAATAGAGGACCTCTCCGGTCGCGACATCGGCCACGAACACGGCACGCGCCGTCGTCTCGACCCCGAGGCTCTCGGGCCGGCTCTTGCGCGGGGGCTTCGGCACGGTATTCTCCGGGACCGATGACGCGGTCGGAAGCGTGACATACGCCGACGGACCGTTCATGTACGGCGTCGCGGCATACGCGGGCGACACGAGAGAGTAGGCGGCCATCAGGCCGATCAAGGCGTCAAGCATGTGTTTATGTTTGTGTCGGTGCGACGTGTTCTTCAAGCTGTGTGAGGACGTCCGCGACCGCGGCGTGTCCGCGGAGCGTCTCGTATTCGGGTAGCCCCTCGACCGACGGGACGCCGATGGCATTCAGGAATTCGAACGTGACGCTGTAGACGGGCTGGCCTAAGCGTTCGTCCCCTTTTTCTTCGACAAGTCCTCGCATCATGAGGTTTCTCAAGATGAGCGACGACTGGATGCCGCGGATTTGTTCGACCTCGGGACGCGTCATGGGTCCGCGGTACGCGAGAATGGTGAGCGCCTCGAGCTGCGGCCGCGTCAGTTCGCCGGAGGCTTCGGCTTTCACCGTCTGCTTCACGATCTCTGCGGCTTCGGGGCGCGTCACGATCTGGACCTCATGCCCATTGCGCTGGAGCATCAACCCGCTTTCCCGACCGTCGAGCGATTCCGAGAGGTCCTTCAGCGCCGCTATCACGTCATCGGCGGAGATGTCGAGCAGTTCGGCGAATCGCTTGATGGAGACGGGCTTGGATGAGGCGAAGAGGATCGCCTCGATGGATGCGGCATGGGTCATATGACGATGGTCGGTTCAGCGAGCGGGTCGCCGGTCGCGTCCGGGTCCGCTTCGATATCGATATCCTCAAAGAGGTTCTTCTGGTTCACGAACACGAAACGCCGCTTGACGAGCTCGAGCAGCGCGAGGAACGAGACGACGGCTTCGGTGCGCGTCTTCGCGCCCTTGAGGAACGCGTGGAACGAGGTCTTGCTGTGCGTGGAGATGCGGCGGTACAGGTCGCGGATCTTCTCGTGGATGGTGACGACGCGTTCCAGGCTCGCCTGCGGCAGACGAAGCAGGGGCTCGAGGCGCGCGATGACGCGCTTCATCGCATGGAACATCGCATCGGCCGTGACGCCCACGGGCGGCATGAATCCGGCCGTCTCTTGGCGCTTGATGGACGAGATCTGTCGCGCATACGACCTGCGCCCCGCGTTCCACATGCCGTCCATCATCTTGGCCGCCTGCACGAATCGCTGGTATTCGCGTAGCTGCGTCTCGAGGTCCGGTCCTTCTTCGAGATCCGGGTCCTGAATCGAGGGGATGAGCAGCCGCGACTTCATGTACATCAATTTCGCGGCGATCATGAGGAAGTCCGCGAGGTCTTCCGGCGGGATATCCTGGTTTTCCTGCACGTGCTCCACGAACTGCTCGGCCACGGTCGCGAGCGACACGGTCGAGATGTCGAGTTCCTCCCGTTCGACAAGCTGAAGCAGGAGGTCCAACGGACCCTCGAACTGCTCGACCCGGAACGTGACAGAAGCCATGGAGAACCCTTACGGCGTGAAAAACGCCGTCTTCAACATGATAGCGCAAGGTTAGCCAAGAATCTAGGTCCGCCGGCCTGGCTTTTTTGTCGCCTTTTCCACCATGATATGCAATTCCTTGAGACGGGCTGGGTCGGCTACCGACGGGGCGCCCATCATGAGGTCGCGCGCGTCGCCGGTCTTGGGGAAGGCGCGCACCTCGCGGATGTTCGGTTCGTTCGCCAGGATCATCGCGATGCGGTCGAGGCCCGGCGCGATGCCTCCATGCGGCGGCGCGCCGTAGGAGAGCGCCTCGAGCATATGCCCGAACTGGTCCTCGATCTGCGCGTCGTCCATGCCCATGACCTCGAAGACCTTCCGCAGGGGTTCCGGCTGGTGGTTGCGGATGCTTCCGCCGCCGACCTCGTAGCCGTTCAGGACCAGGTCGTACTGCGTCGTGAGGATGTCGCCGAGATGCGTCTTGTCCATGAGCCACGGCATGTGCTCGGGCATGGGCGAGGAGAATGGGTTGTGGCTGAACGTCCATCCGCCCTCGTCCGTCTTCTCGAAGAACGGGAAGTCCACGATCCACGCGAACGCGAGCAGGTCCGGGTCGTCCTTGTCCTTGCGCAGGTCCGGCTTGTCGGAGCCGTAGCGTTCCACGACGTCGCGGTACGAGAGCCGCGGGAACGGGATCTCCTGGATCTTCTTGTGCGGCGTCACGGCCTTCACCATCGCGATCATCATATCCTCGACCAGGGCGAGCACGTCGTCGCGGTCCACGAACGACATCTCGAGGTCGAGCTGGGTGAACTCGGGCTGGCGGTCGCCGCGCTGGTCCTCGTCACGGAAGCAGCGCGCCACCTGGAAGTACCGCTCCATCCCGGCGACCATGAGGAGCTGCTTGAACTGCTGCGGCGACTGCGGCAACGCGTAGAATTTTCCCGGCTGGAGACGCGACGGCACGAGGAACTCACGTGCACCCTCCGGCGTGCCGCGGGTGATATACGGCGTCTCGATCTCGGTGAACGCGTTGGCATGGAGATAGTCGCGGAACGCCGTCACCATCTTGTCCCACAGCACGAGGTTCCGTCGCATGCGCGGCGAGCGCAGGTCGAGATAGCGGTACTTCAGCCGAAGCTCTTCGTTCACGCCGGACGTGTCCGCGAGCTCAAACGGCGGTGTCTTCGCGGGATTCAACACCTCGATATCCTTCGCGAGAATCTCGACGGTCCCGGTCTCGAGGTCGGGATTCACCTGCTTGGGTCCGCGCTTCTGCACGACGCCGCGGATGGAGAGGCAGAACTCCGGACGGATGTCCTTCATGACCTCACGGCCGCGCTCGGACAGCTCCGACGGGACCAGCACGACCTGGACCAGGCCGGACCGGTCGCGCATGTCGAGGAACGCCAATTTGCCCATGTCGCGTCGGACATGGACCCATCCTTGGATCGTGACCTCCTTGCCGACGCGGTCGACCGTCTCGATGTTCAAGCAGCGTTTTTCCATAGGATTCATTCGGTAGTCCCAACGTTAACCGACATGCCGGACTCCTGTCCATCGACGCTCCGGGCCATGATCTCGAGGTCCGCGAGGAGCCCGACCTGCACCGTGAACGTGCCGGAGAACGAACCGTCCTTCGCCTTCGTCAGGTCCATGAGCTTCGTCCGCGCGACCGCCGTCCCCGTGCCCTTCGGCGTCAGGTACGCGGCGACCGTCGCCGCGTTCGAGACCGTCACCGTCACGGTCGCCGTCGTCCCAGGTTCCGCGAGATACCATCCTTGATCCTGTTGCATGCCCTTGATACGCACGGTCAGGACGCGCGGCGACGAGGATGTCGATGCGACGCACACGCCGGTCTCAAGGCCGGGCGACAGCTTGCAGGTGTACTTCTCGACGCATCGTCCCATCGTCGGGCCGCATGCCTCCCGCGCCTCGCGGACGCGGGACGTCGTCCCTTCCGTGCTCTTGATGCAGATGCCGAGGTCCTGGTCCGGCGTCGTCTCGCACGTGAGGCTCGGCATGCACGGCAGACGCATCGGCCCGCCGCAGGCGCTCCCCTCCCCGCCGAGGCCCGGCGCTTCCGTCGCGGTCGTCGCCGCATCCAGGGATTCTCTCTTCACGCCGCCTTCGCGTTCCATCTGCTTCGCAAGGTAATAGGCGCCGACGGCGGAGAGGACGACCATCAAAACGAGAGCTACGACCCCAAGACCGACGAAGACCTTGATGCCCTTCGTGGGGTATGTTTGTTGCGCCATATGACCGATATGCTACCTGTTCTACGGGGTTCCGTCGACTACGGGCGGCACGATCAGGAAGACCGCTCCATCGTCGCCCGGCGCATCCGCGGCCCGTTCCTCAGCTCTCGTAGCAGGGTCAACGACAAATAGTCCCGAATCGCGGAGCAGAAGGACGCGCCCGTCATCCAGGATGCCGAGCGGCACCCCGAGCCCGAGGGATGTTGTCGTCCCTTCCGACACGACAGTTATCTGTCCGTCATCCGTCGCATACGCGACCTTCGACATGTCGACAAACATCACGAAGTTCAGGATGACACGACTCGTCTCCTCCGCCACGACCGTATTCGTCCCCTCGCGTTGGACGCGATGTAGCGACGACGGCGGAAGTGGCGCGCTCTCGAGACCTTCGCCGGGCTGGACCGCCACGTACCAGACGCTTCCATGATCCGCGCGGACCATGCTGATGGTGTCCGGCAGGAACGCGACCTGTTCCACATCGCCGGAGAGCGACACGGAGAACAGGATACGCGACGATGTCACGAACCCGGTCGCGGCCATGGTCTCGCTATCCCACCACCCGACTGGCGCGACATCCTTGACCGCACGACCTCCCGTCGCACGCAGGACATATGCATGGGATTCGCTTCCATTACGGACCTCGATGACGCCAGCCCCGTCCTTCCTCGACGGCGACGGATGCAGGGACCGACGACCATCCGGCGACCGGATTCCGGCGGACGACGTCGCGAGGACGAATTCCGGCAGGAGATACGCCGGCTCGCCCGTCAGGACCTTGCGTCCGACGAGCGTCGAGAGCGGCGTCCCGAGCAGGTTCGTGTCATCCGGCCAGGTCGCGGACCGTTCCGTCCCATTCTCGACGATGCGGCTGCCGCGTCCGTCCACGACCAGAAGCGAAACGCCAGAAGCCCGTGTCGACGTCGGGACCTGTATCGACGGCGTCTGCTTGGCCGGTCCCCCCTTCGATTGTGACCCGAGATACGCCACGCCGACCACCCCTCCGACGACCAAAAAGGTCGCGAAAAGGGCCAGATATCCCTTGGAGCCCGGGGGTGTCTTTTTCATGAAGATAGGATAGCACGGACAAGAAAAAACCGCGGACGACCTGCCAGCCGGTAGGCTGACGGGTGTCGGCGCGGCGAAGAGGGGTCAGGACGGCGGGAATTCCCGGCTATCATCCATGCGGATGGTCCCGAAGACGAGGAAGCCGAAGAAGCCGGCGTAGAACGCGAGGTTGCCGAACACGTCGTCGCGCGTGCGTCGATCGACGACATCGAACAGGCGATGCGTCGCTTTCAGGCCGACACGTCGCACGTGATTCCGAGCTTGCTGCTTCAAAAGAACGAGTGCGTCCAACGTCTCCTCCTTTTCCGTCAAGGATCCAACCGGTTCATGAGCCGCGGGAACGGGATGGTCTCGCGCACATGATGCAGACCGCAAATCCAGGCGACGAGCCGTTCGAGTCCGTAGCCGAACCCGGAGTGCGGGACCGACCCGTACTTGCGCAGGTCCAAATACCACTTGAACGCCTCTTCGGAAAGCTTGTGCTCGCGAAGACGGGCAAGCAGCGTCTCGTAGTCGTCCTCGCGCTGGCTGCCGCCGATGACCTCGCCGTATCCTTCCGGCGCGAGCAGGTCCGCGTTCAGGACGCGCGTCGGGTCCTCCGGGTCGCGCTTCATGTAGAACGCCTTCACCGCCGCCGGGTACTTCTCGATGAAGATTGGCTTGTCGTATTGCTGCGTGAGCAGGGTCTCGTCGTCGGCGCCGAGGTCGTCCATGTCGCCGATGTCGCTCCCCAGCTCGCGCAGCTTCTTGATGGCGTCCGCGTGCGTCAACCGGTGGAATGGCGCTACGACCTTCTTCAGCGGCTCCACGTCGCGCTCCAGGATCTTCAGCTCTTCCTGGCATGTCTCGAGCACGCGCTTCACGATGGACGAGACGAGCGCCTCCTGGATGCACAGGTTCTCCTCATGTTCGACGAACGCGGCTTCGGCGTCCATCATCCAAAACTCGGTGAGGTGCCGCCGCGTCTTGGATTTCTCCGCGCGGAAGACCGGCCCGAAATCGAAGCACCGCCCGACGGACGCGATGGCGGCCTCGATGTAGAGCTGACCGGACTGCGTGAGATACGCCTTTCGCTCGCCGAAGTAGTCCGTCTCGAAGAGTTGGCTCGTGTCCTCGCACGACGTCGGCGTGAGGATGGGCGCGTCGATCTTGATGAACCCGTTGTCGCGCATCCAGTCGTACGTCGCGTGGATGATGGCGTCGCGCACGCGCTGGATGGCCCACTGCGACGGCGCGCGGAGCCAGAGGTGCCGGTTGTCGAGCAGGAACTCCGGGCCATGCTCCTTCTTGCCGATGGGATATTCCTCCGCCTTCTGTACCAGCGTGACCGCGGTCGCCTGCAGCTCGAACACGCCTTCCTGCTTGGGATGCTTCGTGACCGTGCCCGTGACGATGACGGACGACTCGATGGTCGTCTCCGTCGCCGCGGTCCAGGACGCTTCGTCCACGTTCTGCTTGGCGACGACCGCCTGGCTGAAGCCGGACCCGTCGCGAATCTGCAGGAACGTGATACTTCCGCTCGACCGGACGTTGTACGCCCAGCCTTTGACCGTGACCGTGTCCCCGACGTGGTCCTTGAACTTCGAGATGAAGGAGTCCATATGAATCTCTAGGGTATTGAAAAACCCCTGCGGACGCAAGGGCTTGAGGAGGGCGGCGAAACGGAGGCCCGTCAGCGATAGAGCTGTGGCGGGATGTTCCGATACGCCCGATGGCCAAAATTCCTGTTCACCCCCCTGTCGAACCGATTCGGGGCCTGCAGGCAGAGGATGGGCCGGACCTTCGTCCGATCAAGCTTCCCGAGGGTGAGGAAGCAGGGACGTCCCCCGTCCTTGGTCTGGGCCCGGACGTACATGTACCCCCGCGGATGCTCGCGCTTCAATGCACGGCCATCGGCGGCCATCTCGGTGATCTCCCGCTCGACATCCGACAGGACGAGCGTCGCGACCTTCTCCAAGTCCTGCCTCGTCAACGGACGCTTCAGGCCACTCCGTCGCCGGCGGAATTCGGCTGCGACCCGATCGCGGAGCTGGCGGTAGACGTATTCGCCGACCACGTACCGATCCGCATGGCCCATGTGCAGCCCGCAGTACGCGCGAAGCACACGGTCGAGCAGAGGAATCTGCGGGGTCGTCTTCCGGTAACGACGGACCGCCTCGTACGCGACAGCACGGATGACGCCGTCCCGCGGCATCTCATGGAGTTGGACCGGCCACCGTGGAGGCAGCCACGCGTTGGTGAGGTACTTCGCGGCCCAACTCTGGACGGTCTCGACCGCCCGCGCCTCCGTCGGTTTGAACAGCCGTTTCGGACCTGGTTGCTGACGGAAGATGCGGTGGCTGACGGGGAATCTGAACATTCAGACCTCCGGTAGGGGTTACGTGTTTATAAGAAAAGAACGCAAAGGAGCGCCGGCATAAAAACACGGAAACGACCGCTTGTCAACGCGCCGCGAGCAGGGCGCCGATGGTCATGGGACCGTGGGGTGGGCGGTCGAGCGGGGTCTGCCGCATGGCCTCCTCGACGTAGGAACAGGCGGCCTCCAGGACGTCCGTCGTCATAGTAAGACGCAGCACGTCGGAGACCGGGGCGCGGCGCATGAACGCGAGGGCCTTGACCGGCCCGGGCGCGAGGCCGGACGAACGGTCCGCGGACGGGGCGAACCCGACGAGATCCAGGAGCTTCAGGCTCGCGGCCGCGTGGAGCAGGCGGCCCCGTTCGGGCGTGGTCGCGTCCGGGAGCGCCGCGGCCGTCTCGCGCACGTCGCGGAAGAGGTCGTAGATGCGGACATCCGAGACGCCGGGTCGCGTGAGTGAGGCGACGAGGCTGGAGAACGCGCCGAGCACGGCAAGGCCGCCGAGACGCAGGCGGACGGGCGCGCTCGGGACGCAGGTGACGACCGCGAGCTTATCGAACGCGCGGCCGTGCGCGATCATGGCCTCGACTTCGGTGAACGGCTCGAGGAACCCCGCCTGTTTCGACGCCGCGTTGGACGACCCGCGCGCGACGGCGATGAGGAGCCCATGCTCCCGTCCGTACATCACGATACGCCGATCCTGTTCGCGGAACGGCTCTTTCTTGAGGATGAACGCGCGGTCGCGGAGATAGGGCATGACGCTACCGCCTATCTAACCACGACTGCAGGATGGCGGCCGCCGCGAGGTCGTCGCGTTTGCCCGATTCCCCACGTTCACGTTGCTGCGTCTCCGCCAGTTTCGACGACAACGTCTCGTCTGCCTCCACGACGGGGATGCCTTGCGCCTTCACGTCCTCGATGAACGCGCGGATGACTTTCGCCTGATCCGTCTCGCGCGTCTGGTCGCCGAGCGGCCGCGGGACGCCCACGACGATGGTCCCGACACCTTCACGCTCCGCCAGCTCGTGGATGCGCCGCAGCAGGTCCAGACGGTCCTCGCCGGGCAGGACGGCCCACGGGCTCGCGATGCGCGACTCCGTGTCGCCAAGCGCCACGCCGACCCGCCTCGCCCCGAAATCGATGCCGAGTACGCGCATATTCATCGATCCGGCCACGGCGTGATCAAATCGAATCCTTTCTTCGTCACGACGACCGTCACTTCGAAATGCGCGGCCGGCGACCCGTCCCGCGTCACGATGGTCCATCCGTCGTCCTTCATGCGGACCTTCCAGGAACCGAGCGCCACCATGGGCTCGATCGCAAGCACCATCCCCTCCTCCAACCTCACGGCCGGCGCACGCGGTTCGCGATAGTTCGGGATCTGCGGGTCCTCATGCACGTCGTGCCCCACGCCGTGGCCGACCAGGTCGCGGATGATGCCGTAGCCTCCCGGCGAAAGCCGATCCTCGATCGCTGCACTGATATCCGCCACGGTCGCGCCTGCCTTCACGGCTTTCAGTCCGCACACGAGGCTATCTCGCGTGTCCGCGACGAGCTGTTTCGTCTTCGGTTCCACGTCCCCGATGAGCACGGTCGTCGCCATGTCCGTCGCGAGTCCTTCGAACCACATGCCCACGTCGAGGCTCACGACGTCGCCGTCCTTCAGGAACCGTTCCGGCTCCGCGAGCCCATGCACGACCTCGTCGTTGATGGAGATGCAGATCGCCGAGGGATACGGCGGGTCCTCGGGCGAGATGCGGTAGCCCAAAAACGACGGCTTCCCGCCGACCCTCTCCATCTCATCCTGCACGAGGCGGTCAATCTCGAGGGTCGAGGTCCCGACGCGGCATGCCGCGGCCGCTTTCCGAAGCACATCCGAAAGGAGCGCGCCGCCGCGCTTCAGGGCCTTGATGTCGGAGGCTGTCTTGATGAGGGCCATGCTATGCGATGAATCCGAGCTTACAGATCTTCTTCAGGATATCCTCGAACACGTACGGAATCGCCTGTTCCCCGTTGTGGGTGAGGAGCACGCCGCGCTGGCGATCGTAGGCGGCGAGGGGGTCGGGCAGGCAATG